>CAMZIV010000054.1 GCA_947307355.1 uncultured Candidatus Saccharibacteria bacterium | reverse complement strand
AAGAAACCTGCAGCAAAAAAGACTCAATCAAAAGCCAAGGCTGACAAGAAGTAGTCTTCATTAATAGATCGGTATGAGAGAGCTTTTTAAGGGCTCTCTTTTCTTTAGTTCCCTGGTGGGCGGCAAAATCTTTGATGGCTTGAGAAGCAAGCAAACCGAAAAACATCATTGGATCTTCGTCTTGCTCGATTTTTCTTAACATTTCTACGGCTTTTTTGCCGTCTTTTTTGGCGGTTTTATAAATATCAAAGACGATGGCGAAGTTTTTGTCTTCCGGGAGAGCAAACTCGCGAAATTCAATTTTGTCTTTTAGCTCTTTGTAGGTGGCGGAACGTTTGTCCAGTTTAAGTTCAAAGATAATGATATCGTGTGGAGTGCCTAAATAATTCGGGAGTAAGTCGTAAGCTTGTTTATTAGCAGTGAGGTCGCGAATAAGAATAGAGCGCTTTTCGGCAAAAAGCGAGGCGCCTTTAAAAATACTTGGGAGGTCGTGCTCGGTGAGCTCCCCGGCATCGATAATCTCATAATCCCTGCCTAGGAATTTGTCGATTTCTTGCTTGGCTCTGACGCGGTCGTCACCATAAAATACTTTAATCATCTTTCCTCCTCTGACAATTTGGACAAATATGGGTGCCGCGGCCGGCGATGCGGATTTTTTCTAACTTGGTTTTACAACGTGGACAAGGTTGGCCCTCGCGACGGAAAACTTGAGCGAATTTTTCTAGGTAATCGCCCTTGGTGCCGTCCGCTTTAACGTAGGTGGCCATAGTAGAGCCGCCGGAAGCGATGGAGCGATCCATGACTTCACGCGCTGATTCTAGCAATGCTTTAGCTTCTTCTTTGGTAATCTGGCCGGATTTGGTGGCTGGGTGGATTTTTGACTTAAAGAGAGCCTCGTCGGCATAGATGTTCCCTAGCCCGCAGATGATAGTTTGGTCTAGAATAGTCGCTTTTATAGGGGAAGTTTTATGTTTTTGAAGTTTTTCGTAGAATTCTTCCGGCGTCATCGTCCAAGGTTCTTTGGCGAGCTTTTTAATAAAATCGTCGTTCTCTACCTCTAGAGTGTCGATGACTTTGATGAAGCCGAATTTACGTTGGTCGTTAAAATAGAGGGTGCCGTCTTCAAATTTTATAATCACGCGAGTTTGTTTATTTGGAAGGCTGTCAGTAAAATTGTCGCTCGGGTGGCCAGCAGCATAACGTTCTTTGCCGTCATAAATTAGCTGCCCGGTCATGCGAAGATGAATCATGAGAGATTTATCATTATCTAAATCAATAACAAGAGCTTTGCCGAAGCGGCGAAGGTTCTTGACCGTGCCAAGAATCGGCGCGCCAATGAAAGATTTTTCGCATAAAACATCAATGCCCACGATTTTCTTATGCAGAATAAAATCTTTTAGACCGCGTCTGATTGTTTCTACTTCCGGCAACTCTGGCATATTCCTTATTATACCATATTGACCATTTTTCCACATTTAGTGTAAAAAAGTACTTGACACACACTATATATGGGGTTTATAATCAAAACATAACGGTAATACTAAAACATAACATAAGGAAAAACCATGAAGAAAATAATCTATCGCAACCCGAACGACGCCGAAAATTTCGACATGAAGCGGTTTCTTAAGTCTCTTAGCAAATATGCTAAGGTTTCTGAAAAAGACGCTAAAGAAGCACTTGCTGAGTTCGACCAGTACGACACCTTGCATGTTTCCTGCCTCGTAGAAGCTGGCATGAAGCTTATCGGCAAGGAAGCTGGTGAGTGTGCAATGAAAGAGTATTTTGAAGAGCACGCTGAATACTTTGATGAAGGTAAATTTGAACGTCTTCGCCGTATTACCGGTTACCTAGTAGGTACTCTTGATCGTTGGAATGATGCTAAAAAAGCTGAGGAAGCAGCTCGCGTAAAGCACTCTGTAAACTCTGCTATCGATGACGCTGCTCGTCTTGCTGCGCTCGAAACTCAAGCTATGGAGCACAACATCGCTTACGCAACACGCTAGATATGGCACACCAGATGTAGCGTGCTAGATATAGCGCTAATTCTCAAGTAATTTACAGATAAGGGCCGTAAGAAGGCCCTTTTCTGATGGGTTTGATTCAGCAATAAGAAGGGCAAGAGCGGTGAGGGCACGGTCGCTGATTTTGGTTTCACCGTTTTCAGTAAGGTGGTAATCATTGATGGTGAGAAAAATCACAAATAAAAGTGCGCCAATACGCTTGTTGCCATCGTAAAATGGGTGGTCTTTGATGATAAGATAGAGGAGATTGGCGGCTTTTTCAGCAATGGACGGGTAGACATCTTTGTCGTCATAGGTCTGAGAAATGGCGCCGAGGCTAGATTTAAACGCTTCGCCGCGAGGCTTGCCAAAGAGGTCGTCGCCCTTTACGTTTTTCTTGAGAGAGGCGATAATGTCGGCGCATTCAGTTTCGGACATGACTTTGATAGTACGTTTTTTACCCTTGGTAAAGGAAATGTGGCCCTCGTCGAACTCTTTTAAGGCTTTGAAGCTAGGGGTGTATTTGGTGATGACTTCGAGAACGCCGCTGGCTTCGTCGGCAGAGAGATCGGAAGCTGCTACGAGGCGTTTGACAATGCCAAGCGCGCCTTCTATTTCGTGGAGTTTTTTACTGTCTAACTCTTTTAGTCTGTACTCATTTACAGCTACACCATCCACTACATAGTGATGAAGGACCTTGGTAGCCCAAATACGGAAATCAGTAGCTTTTTTAGAATTGACGCGATAACCAACAGAGATGATAGCGTCGAGATTGTAC
>CAMZIV010000053.1 GCA_947307355.1 uncultured Candidatus Saccharibacteria bacterium | reverse complement strand
GATCCGAAGCTTGAAAAGTATCGTGCTAAAAAACCGGAGGTAAAATACACGCCAAAGACGCTGGCGGATTTTATCGGTGTCTTGCAGAGAACCCCAAAAAGCGTGCTGAGCGAAAACGATCGTTCGCGAATTGCTGCAGTGATGAGCTTTGACGAGCGAAAAGTTTCAGATGTGATGATTAGCAAAAACAAAATGGTATTTGTAAACGAAAAAGATTTTTTGGGCCCTCTAATGCTAGATAAATTGTATAAATCTGGTTTTACAAATTTCCCAGTAGTTGATAACAAGAATAAAGTGAAGGGAATTATCCATACTGAGGCTCTAAATATGCTTGAGATCAAAAAGACTGATCGCGCCTCTAAATACATGAGCTCGGATGTGTTTTATTTACACGAAAATGATACGCTCAAAAAAGTGGTAGACGAAATTGAAAGAACAAATAGTTATTATTATTTAGTGTTGAACGAAGACGATGAGCTTGCAGGCTTCTTTACCATTCAGATGTTGTTGGACTATTTGCTTGCTTAAATACAAAGGCGAAAGATCGTAAAGACTTGGCCTTAGCGGCCCGGAGCGCGATCTTGAGCCTTTGGTATTTAAGCGAGAATATGGTATAATAGCTGCATGAGAATTTTGACGGACAAATTAAACGATTATCTTGGCCAAACTGTAACTGTAGCTGGTTGGGTGAACTCTCGCCGTGATCACGGTGGGCTAATTTTTATTGATCTTCGTGATCATACTGGTATTATCCAACTTGTAGTTACTCCAGAAACCGCTGAGGCGTTTAAGTTGGCCGAAGGGGTGCGTGACGAGTATGTCTTAAAAGCTACTGGCACTATGCGTGAACGCGAGCCAGAACTAATCAACCCAAATATTCCTACCGGCAAAATCGAACTTGTAGTTTCTGAACTTGAGCTACTTAACCGTTCCGAACCGCTTCCAGTAAATACTCATGATGATGGCGAGAAATCTTCTGAAGAAATGAGGCTTAAATATCGTTATCTTGATCTTCGTCGTCCAAGTATGCAAAAGATTCTGCGTGACCGTGCTAGATATTATAGCTTTATGCGCTCCTACATGGAGAACCATGATTTTGTAGAGATTACTACGCCGATTCTTGCAAACTCTTCGCCAGAAGGTGCACGCGATTTTCTAATTCCATCTAGACTTCATCCTGGTCAGTTTTATGCTTTACCACAGGCACCGCAACAATTCAAACAGCTTTTGATGGTTGGTGGTGTGCCAAAGTATTATCAAATTGCCCCATGCTTCCGCGATGAGGATCCTAGAGCAGACCGTCTTTATGGCGACTTTTACCAGCTCGATATGGAAATGGCTTTTGTAAATGATGGTGAAGAAATTCGTACTGAGATGGAGCCGTTAATTAAATCTTTGGTAAAAGATTTTGCTGGTAAGAAACTACTAAGTGAAGAAATTCCACGCATTCCATTTACTGAGTCGATGGAAAAATATGGCGTTGATAAGCCAGATTTACGTTATGGTATGGAACTTGTTGAACTTACTGATGTATTTGCTGAAACTGAGTTTAAGGTATTTAAAGCTCCATGCGTAAAGGCAATCTGCGTAAAAGGTGGTGCCGCGCTTACTCGTCGCGAGATTGATGAATTTACCGAAAAAGCTAGAAAGCTTGGTGCTGGTGGTCTTGCATATATATTATATAGTGAGGGCGAGGCAAAATCTCCAATCCTTAAATTTATGAGCGAAACCGAAATAGCTGCCGTAAAAGAACGCACTGGCGCCGAGGAAGGCGATGCTGTGTTCTTTGGTGCAGATGAGCGTTCATTTGTAAATAAGGTTCTTGGCCAACTTCGTATTGATTTTGCCGATCACTTTGGTCTCAAAGATCCAAATGTGGTTGCGCTTTGTTGGGTAGTAGATTTTCCATTTTATGAATGGGATGAGAAGAACAAGAAATTAGACTTTGGGCACAACCCATTCTCGATGCCAAAAGGTGGCCTAAAAGCTCTAGAAGAGACCGAGAACAAGCTCGATATTGTTGCCGATCAATATGATATGGTGATGAATGGTTTTGAGATTTGTTCTGGCGCAGTAAGAAATTACAACCCAGAAATTATGTTTAAAGCCTTTAATATTCTTGGTTACAATAATGAATATGTAGAAGCAAGATTTGGCGGCATGCTAAACGCCTTTAAGTTTGGTGCACCACCACATGCTGGCTGTGCTTTTGGTCTTGAAAGGATTTTCATGGTTCTCGAGGATGCTGAAAACATTCGTGACATTGTAGCATTCCCGAAGAATGGTTCTGGTATCGATTTGATGATGAACTCACCTTCTGTAGTAGATCAATCTCAACTTGATGAAGCGCACCTAGCAATCTTACCAGAAGAGGAATAATAATATATGGGTGGGCGAATCAAAATTAAACAACCAAAAATTAAGACTTGGCAGATTTTGGTGCTTTTGATTCCGCTACTTTTTATTGACGCAACTTTATTAAGATACGACCATATTCATATGACTGAGCTACGAGATGCTGTGCTTAAAGCGGATGAGGAAGAGAATGATGAAGAGATTGCAAAGAAGTTGGCAGAACTTAGAGACTATGTTTCTTCGAATATCGTGATTAATGTCGTAGATGATAATGGGGCTCAAAAGGTGATGTTTGGTACTGGACCGTTTTATTTGGAGCACCAGTATATTAGGGCGGCTAGTAAGGCTCTAGAAGAGGCAGAAGCTAAAATGACTGGTGATAACAACCCATACGGGAATGTTTATAATGAGGCTGGCCAGATTTGTCGTCCGATAGCGATTAGAAATGGTTGGGCTTGGGATAATCCAAACTATATTAACTGTATGCTGACGGAAATCAATAAATACCCGTCTGCGGACGAATTACACGATAAGATTATTGCGAGTTTGCCATCTACCGAAATGTATAGGCATAATTACGCGGCGCCCATCTGGGCTCCAACCTTTACGGGGTTTATGATTCTCTTAACAGTGATTGCAATTGTTGTAATTTTTATCAGATTAATAGGGTGGATAATAATTCGCTTATCCCTATTGTTTATCCGTTAAATTGAGGTTTTTTGCTGTTTTTCTCTAAATACCCCTTGACAATTATCCTCTGGGGTCATAAGATAAGAATATATTAACTTAAGGAGGAAGCTTAAATGGCTTACGAACATACTAACGGCAAGGG
>CAMZIV010000052.1 GCA_947307355.1 uncultured Candidatus Saccharibacteria bacterium | reverse complement strand
TGGTACCTCCGATAGGACTCGAACCTACGACCCTCTGTTCCGAAGACAGATGCTCTAATCCACTGAGCTACGGAGGCACAACTGGTATACCCGACCGGAATCGAACCGATATTGTCAGTTCCGGAAACTGATGTTCTATCCGTTGAACTACGGGTACACGTGCTATTATTATAACATTTTTTGGGGGGTTCGGCTACGGTGGGGGGTTGAAAATTTAATTACAATTAGCCTATAATTCTGCATGATTCATCAATCGTGGTTTGTGGTGGCGTGGTGTGTGGGGGTAATTGTGGGCACTGTGGTTGCTTTGGTTTTTCGAATTAATTATTTTGCGTCTATTTGGTGGATTGGTTTTGCGGCGGGGCTACTTATATTTGCATTTTTGAAGCCGCGGGCCACATTTGTTATTCTTGCGTTTTTGGCTGGGATGGTAATGATATTTTTTCGGACGGCGATGGAGCTTGAGGGCGAGAATTATATCAGACAGTTTTATGAAAAGACGGTGGTGGTAAGTGGGACGATCAGTGGCGATCCGGAAATGGATGAGGGGAGCACAAAATACAAATTGGTAGATTTAAAATTTGGCGAAAATGGTGAGTATGAAACGCGAGGCAACATTTATGTTTCTGGTTTTAAAAATAGCAAATTAAAGCGCAGTGACCGCGTGACATTAAAAGGTAAAATGTCTGAAGGTTTTGGAACTTATGCGGGATATATGTATAAGCCAGAAATGAAAAAATGGGAGCGGCCGGAGCCGGGAGATTTGGTTTTAAAAGTTCGAAACTGGTTTTCGGAAAGAATTGAAAAATTGATATCGGAGCCACAAAACAAATTAGGTTTGTCGTATTTGCTTGGAATGAAGTCTGGACTGCCGGATGAGCTGGCGGAGAATTTGAGAATTGTAGGGTTGGTGCATATTGTGGTAGCGAGCGGAGCGCACTTGTCGATATTGGTGGAAATTGCGCGAAAGATTTTTGGCAAGATTTCACGTTTTGCGGGGCTGATGTTTTCAACGCTATTTATTTTGTTTTTTATGGCGATGGTAGGGTGGACACCGTCTATTATGCGGGCGGGAATTATGGCAATGTTAACACTTATCACGTGGTATGTAGGGCGAAAAATCGCGCCGCTTAGAATGATAATTATGGTGATGGCAGTGACGCTGATGATGGAACCGATGTTTTTAATAAACCTTGGCTGGCTGTTGTCGTTTGCGAGTTTTGCAGGAATAATGTTGATTGGCCCGGAACTTACTAGGGCTTTTTATGGCCGGAAAAAGCCGGGTTTTATTGCGGAAACAGTAATTACAACTTTGTCTGCAACGGTTATGACTTTGCCGGTGACGTTGTATTATTATGGGACAGTGTCGCTGATTTCAGTGATGGCAAATCTTTTGATTTTGCCAACACTTAGTTATGCGATGGGGTTGGTTTTTCTCACTGGTATAGTGGCGGGAATCCCTGGTGTGGAAGTGGCGGTGGCGTGGTGCGCGACAAAGCTACTAGATTTTCATATTGCCGTGGTGGAGTTTTTTGGTAACATGCGAGAGTTTTTAATTGAAATCCCGCCGTACCAGCCGGGGGTGTTTTTGATTTATATAATTATTATTTTGCCACTATTATATATGTGGTGGAAAAAGCGTAGACGTGATGTTATAATGAGGTCATGAGTAGTATATTTAGCGAATCAACTTTAGGGGGATTATCAACATTTAGAAAGTGGTTGTTTCGATGCGCAGTAGGCGCGATTATACTAGGCGTAGTGCTTGGTATAATTATGATTCTAACCATGAACGACGCGGAAGGCGCGGAGGCATTTGGCAAAACACTTGGCACAATGTTTTGCATTGGTATAATGCTGATCTTTCTAAATGTTTGTGCAAAATTAATTGAATCTAGAAGGGCGGTTTCGCAAGTTTTTGCGATTATTGGTGGCGTTTCTAGCCTGATTTGGGCAATCTGCTCAATTATTTCTATTTGGATACCAAAAGTAGATGCCTTTACTTCTTGCTCAAGTCTCTTTAATGAAGGTTGTACAATTTATGCACACCCAATCGACAAGCTCGTAAGCATTTTTGCTTATTTAGCACTCTTTGGTGCAATTTGTGGTGCACTTATGAATATGTATGAAGGCAAGCGCAAAGATGTAATCTTGCCACTTAAGATTACTGCTACCATTCTTGCTGGTTACGAGTTTCTTTATTTCACCATCGTTGCAATTGTTGGCAGAGTAACCAATGCTCGCCTTGCTGCGCTCGCTGGTTTTGCGGCAGTGATTTGGTTTGTAATTTGGATTATTACCGCAGTGCTTTCTTCTGGCGAAAAGAAAAGGGACTATGGTCCATATGCTTTGAAGCGTAGCGGTGTGATGAACCCAGCTCCAGGCGAAGAAAAGAAAGCTGAGGCTCCGGCCGCCAAGAAAACTGACGATGAGCTTCGCGCCGAAATCGAAGAACAAGTACGCAGGGAAATGATTGAAAAAGAAGTACGTGCAAGAATGGAAAAAGAACAAGCTAAAGAAAAGAAAGATTAGTTAGAATTTAAAAGTCCACCGTGAGTCGGTGGACTTTTTGTCTCTATTATGGTAAAATATAGGGAAGAAATATATTAATTTTTTTGGAGAAAATATGTCTGGACATAGTAAATGGGCAACTACCAAGCGTCAAAAGGCTGTAGTAGATGCAAAGCGCGGTGCGCTTTTTACAAAAATTGGTAACCAAATTGCAATCGCAGCTAGAGCTGGTACTGACCCAGCCATGAACCCATCTCTTGCGATGGTGCTTGAAAAGGCTCGTCTTGCAAACATGCCAAAAGCAAATATTGAGCGCGCTATTGCTCGTGTAGCAGATAAGTCTGCTGCTGCTCTTATTGAAGAAGTTTATGAAGCATATGGCCCTGGTGGGGTTGGTATTGTGATTGAAATCGCAACCGACAACAAAAATCGTACGATGCCAGAAGTTCGCCATACTCTTGATAAAAACGGTGGTCGCATGGCTGATCCAGGCTCAGTTATGTTCCAGTTTACAAAGAAAGGTGTAATTGAAATCTCCGAAAAAGGTGAAGATGCTTTGATGGCTGCACTTGAAGCTGGTGCTGAAGATGCAACTGAAGAAGACGAGGGAATTATCATCTATACCGCTTCTTCTGATCTTATGAAAGTGCGTGGTGCTCTTGTGGACGCCGGCATGACCGTAACTTCTGCTGAACTTCAATATGTTCCAAACAACTACGT
>CAMZIV010000051.1 GCA_947307355.1 uncultured Candidatus Saccharibacteria bacterium | reverse complement strand
GCTGGGTCGAAGAGGGAGATTTGGCGCATGGATTCGAGATCGAACACTTGCGACATATGTGCTAAGGATTTCATTTCTTCAACGGAGAAGTTACTACGAAGATTATCACCAAGAGCGCCTGCAAGATTCATAAGATCAATTACAGAAAGTTTTTTGGTCATTAATTTGTTTTTAATACCAATGAGAATCTTTTGTTGGCTAGTACCACGGGAGAAATCGCCGCCTCTAGTGCCATGACGTGCGCGAGCAAGGCCTACGGCTTGAGCTCCGTCGATATTATATTCTACGCCGGCTTCAAAGACTGCGCCTGTCCAGCCGTAATCTAGAATATCTTCATCTAGCTTAATGGTAATACCTTCCAAAATATCTACTATTTGTTGTAAAGAACCCCAGTTTAAATGTGCGAAGTATTGAAATTCAATGCCAAGAATACCGCCTACTTCGGTCATGAGGGCATTAGCTGCAGCGGCTTCTTCTTCGAGAGTAGCATCACCGCCACCACCATGGCACCAATAAACTTCGTTGATTTTACCGGTAGCGGTACAGGTTGGGGATGCTTTAAGGTCGCGCGGAAGAGAAAGCATGACAACGTCCCCAGTTTCTTGGTTTAAGCTAATCATCATGATGGAGTCGGTAAGTTGAGCGCCAGCGTGTACGCCACGACCTTCGTCGCCGTCCATATTATAACCACTGGTGCCAAAAGCAAGAATGTTAGTGCGGCCATTTGCATCGGTTTTCAAGGGTTCATAATTTTCATCCATGAAAGTGAAGAGATCGAAAACGTTGCCTTGACCACCGGTGATTTTGGCGATAATATCATTACCCCAGACTACTACCCAGATAACGAAACCAATAATTGCAAGAATAATAAATAGAACAATACCGGCAATAATATTACGGACTTTGTGGGATTTTTTGCCTTCTTTTTTCTCAAGCTTTTTAGCTGCCTTTTCGAGTTTCTTATTCTTCTTGTATTCAATTTTTTCTTCTTTGGTCATCTTTTTAGCTTTTTTGAGTTCACCAGTCTCGCCGTCAAAATCAAAAGCTTGAACTGGCTTCAAAAAGTCGTCTACGGTTTGGGGTTCAGCTTCTTTGACTTCTACCTTTTTTGGAGCGGCAGGCTTAGGAGTTGGTTTAGTTACTGGTTTTGGAGTTGTAGTTTTTTTGGCCACTTGAGGTTTAACAGTTGCCGGTTTTTTGGCACTGCGAACAGTAAGCCCATCAATTGATTTATTTGGTTTCATTATTTATAATTATAGCATAATGGCAATCAAACTGACAAAAAAACAATTAGCGGTAATACAATTTATTCAGGATTTTACAGAGGAAAAAGGAATATCTCCATCTTATCGCGAAATTATGGCAGGGCTTGGCCTTTCATCTGTTTCGGCAGTGGCAGAACATGTGGATAATTTAGTAGATAAAGGCGTTCTGAGAAGAAATGCTGGCACAGCCAGAAGTTTGGAAGTTTTGGACTATAAACACGAAGAGACTGTAGATCTTTTTAAAATGAAGTTAATTGATGCTTCAGAAGAGGATAAGGCTACCCTTAAAAAAGCCGCCGATATCCTCGGTTTAGACCTTGATTAATTCTCTTAAATCTGTTATGCTAATGTTAGGAGAATGTCCTTATGGCAAAAAGACGAAAACGAAACAAAAACTGGCTTTCTTGGATAGTTATACTATTGCTCCTGATTGGGGCGGTGGTTGTTTGTGTTTTGGTAAAAGATGCTTATTTTAGCGACAAAAAAGAACCAGAACCTACAGATCAGCATGAGGAACCGGTAAAAGTAGTTGAGCCAGAAAAAGTTGAAGACAAGAAGGAAGAAATAGAAGAGAAAGAAAAGGTAGTGCAGTACGACGGTACGGATCCGAATAATGCTGGTGGGATTACGGGTGTGATTACTTATGCCGGGGTGTCTGGTAGTAATTTGATGATTAGAGTAAATATAGATCAGTATCTTAATGGCGGGAATTGTATGCTAAAGGTTTTGCAAGGTGGCAGTAACGTTTATAATGCGACGGCTGCAGTGATTGATTCGGCTTCGACATCCACTTGCGAAGGTTTTAATGTGCCTGTAAGTTCGCTTCCGTCTGGGAATGTAGATATTATTATTAGCATTAGTAGCAATGGCAAAACTGGTGAAATAACGGGTGGAGCTTCGCTATGATAGAAATAAGCGCTAATAGAATTAGGCGACGCGACAAAAGAATCTGGTTTGTGATGCTGGGCGTGTTTGCTGCGGTGTTTTTGTTTACGTTTTTAGCTCGTTTTTATAAATCTATGGACGGGGAAGCCGAGGCAGCAAGCTTAGCGAATTTTGACCCGGGCTATATTATTTCGGACTGGCAAATGAGTAATTATAACTCAATGAGCGAAGAAGAAATACAGAACTTTTTGTGGGAAAAAGGCAAATGCTATAATACGAGCTTTAGTGCGGTGGGCACAAGAGTTGATTATTTTTCGGATAGTACGCCTCCTACCACTTGGCACGTAAAAGATGGCCATACTGTATGTTTGGCGGAGGAAGATATGAATGGTGAATCGGCAGCACATATTATTTGGCAGACCGCGCAAGATTATGAAATTAACCCGCAAGTGCTGATTGTATTATTACAAAAAGAGACGGGGTTGATCACAGACCCAATTCCAAACAGCTGGGATTACCAAAGAGCGGCGGGGTATGGATGCCCGGACACGGCGGCTTGTTCATCTAAATATTATGGGTTTAAGAACCAGATAAGAAATGCGGCGGCTTTGTTCAGAACGGTGCTTGATGGTGGATGGACTAACTACCCATTGGGTGAAAACTATGTGCAATACAATCCAAATGCGGCTTGTGGTGGTTCGGTGGTAAATATTAGATCGCTGGCTACGTCGGCTTTGTATAGATATACGCCATATCAACCAAACGCAGGGGCTTTAGCCGCTGGGTATGGCACAGCTTCTTGTGGTGCATATGGGAACAGGAATTTCTATTTGTATTTTCAGGATTGGTTTGGGGGAATAACTGATGGGACAGTGCATAGGAAAGCGGATCTTGCTGAACCTGGTCAAAAAATAGACATAATTTTAGACGGCGTAGAGTATGTTATCGCGCCTGCTTTAGACCCTAACTATGCTTTAGATATATATGGTGGTGTAGCTAACCTCAACAATGGTTCAAATATTCAACTATATGATAGGCATAATGGCGAAAATCAGAAGTTTACATTTGTATATAATGAGAATGGTTTTTATGAAATCGTGAATAGTATTTCCGGAAAAGCTTTGAATGCTTACGGAGGGTTGGCTGATATTGAGACAAATGTTCAATTATGGGAGAGAGATGGAAGTTGTGCAAGTTTTTGGCGAATTGATGAAGATGAGAATAGTACTTTCAAATTCCAGTCCTCATGTTCGGATTTGGTGATGGATATATATGGAGGCGAGGCTCTAAATGAAAGAAATATACAACTATATT
>CAMZIV010000050.1 GCA_947307355.1 uncultured Candidatus Saccharibacteria bacterium | reverse complement strand
TGGAACATTCTACCAATCCATCCGCAACTATTGCAACCGGTACTGCCACCAGTGGACAAACCTCTAACTGGGCCATGAAACTCACCCCACATCAAAATGGTGACAATACTCCAACTATAGAAAACGGCTATGATAGCTACAGCGTAGTACCAAATGATTATGTAAAAGTAGCTTCCTATCCATCTGCTACTGCAGAAAGTGCAAGTGTATCATTTAAAACTTACTATGCTGTTTATGTCTCCCACCAACAAAACTCTGGTACTTATAATGGTAAGGTAAAATATGTGCTTGTTCATCCAGCTAATGGTGAGGCGCCAGAGAAAGAATGTCCAGATTTTGAATGTGCATATGATCCGAGCACCCCGAAAACCCCTAGTGACGATCCAGACGACCCTAATGTATATTATCCAATCCAGGAAATCAGCGCGATTTGTGGTAAAGTTAAAATCCCAACCAACAATAATGATATTCCTACTGCACAGGTTGTAGATAAAAGAGATGGCAAAAAATACTGGATTGCAAAACTCGCCGATGGTAAGTGCTGGATGACTCAAAACCTAGACTTGCAACTAAGTAGTAGCACCGCTCTAGTCCACGCTACTTCTGATATCGGTTGGGGCAGTGACACTACCACTATGTCATGGACACCAGCAAACAGCACCCTGTCTAGCGACACCAATTGGGACAAAAATCTTAGTACAAAGAATCCAAGCTCCGTTAAAGATGGTGATAAATATTCTGCAACATCTGGTTCCACCCAGACTGATACTATTTATAATAGTCTCTCTGCTTGTATGGCAGCAAATCACACTAAAGCTGAATGCCAACACTACCATGTGGGTACTTTCTATAACTGGTCAGCAGCAATCGCAGTCAACGCAGACACTTATCCTACTAGCCTAGACTCAGAAAACGCTGTAGCACAAAACTCAATCTGTCCTGCCGGGTGGAAATTACCAACTGGCGTAAGAAACGAGAGTAAAACCTACGCTGGTGCAAGTGATTTTGATAGACTGTTCTATGCCATGGGCTTTTATGAAACCTATCACAACAAGGAAGATAGCTGGGAATACATTTCTGACACAGAAGGTTATGCTATAGCCAGAACCGCACCACTCTACCTCATCCGTGGTGGCTATATTGGGGATTATATAAGTGGACAAGGTGACACCGGTTATTATTGGACGAACACTGCTGGCTACAATTATGATAATGATATCAAAGCTCAAAGGCTCGCTGTTCTTTCTAGCGTTCTTGGCCCAGGCGAACAAGACTGGCGCGAGCGCGGTATGTTTATCCGTTGTGTAGCTCGTTAGATTCCGTGTTATAATAAAACCATGAAACAAGTCATTCTAAAAGTAAAACTAAAAGATCCAGATGCTTTTGAGCAAAAACTTTCAGACATTGATTATGATTTTTCACCAGTCTATTGGCAGCACGACCGCGTGTATGTACCGCGCGGGTTCAAACATGCCACTAATCTTCCACGTCTTACTATGCGCACCGAAATGCGTGCTATCGACGAACCGGCCCACTACTATCTAATGCTTCGTCGTCACATTGAGGATTCTGGTGTAGACGTAGTAGAAAAAACCACCATTACCGATTACGAAAACATGGTAAACATTATTCTCCAACTTGGTTTCAAACCGATTGGGGAAGCCGCTCGTCGTCGCCAAGAAATTGACATGGGTGATGGAACTTTTATTTACTTAGATCGTGTGGACGGGGAAGAAACTTCCACTGCCTATGCCAAGATTGAATCTATTTTAAAAGACGGTGAGTCCGCTTCCGAAGCTTATGAAGACCTCAAAAAGACCTTTGCTACATTCGGCGAAACAGATATTATAGAGACCCCTTACGGCGAACAATAAAAAAACGGGCCATTAAGGCCCGCTTTTTTTATCCACGTGGTGGTTCGCCTTCAGGCTCACCGAGTAGTTTTTTGGACTTAATCTCATAGCGGCGACCATTTACTGGTGACACATAATAATCTTCGTTCAATAAATTTACGAACATTGTTAAATCTTTGTCGTCCATAATAATGATGGAACCGTCGTCGTCTGTCATGAGTTCAAGCTGCATCTCGTCTGCGTACTCTAGAAGCTTGTCTTGTGGCATTTCTTCAGAGATATCCATCGCTTGGACCTTCTTTAGGATTGGTTTTCTATCTTGGAGAAGTGCATCTAAAGTGAGTCCATCCGCAAAGGACAATTTGTATTTTTCGGTGAGTTCTTTGGCTTTGGCCTCGGCAATCACCTGAGATTTGTAATCGTATTGAAAGAGATTTTCGAATTTTGCTTGGTTAAACACTATGATATTGCCATCTACAATCGCAACTTGGTTGTCTTCTGGCATTTTAATTGCAATCTGGGCAGAGAATGGCTCAAAACTTTCGCCATTGATTTCCCAAGAAGTAGCACCCTTCAGTGCAGAAGAAGCCGGAAGAAGCTTTGCGATATAAAAAGTCTTGGTGCCATCATCACCACCAGGATAGGTAAACTTGGCAAGGATACCTTTTACTTTCTTAAACTCATATTCATCTTCGGAAAAGTAATCGATATCTTTGTATTCGTTTTCGATCAAGTGAATCAAAGTCTCAGCGCGGCCAACCTTGGAAAGGGAAGTACGATAAATTACTTTGTCCTCGCCATCAGCCCGCTCATATTCGCGGCATTCAAGGCCTTTGTCGGCTTCTTCGATAATATAATGCACAGCTTCCTGCATAAACATCGATTTCACTGCGCCGGTAAGCTTGTCTGAATACTTAATTTTGTAAGGTGTATAATTTTTGTTAAACAAAAACAGTTCTGCCGAAACGTTATTTTTTATTTCATCTACTTCATTCGCCCACAAGAACACATCAAATGGTTCATCCATAGTATTATCTCCAAGTTATTTTCCTTATTATACCATATAAAGAAAAAAGCAGCTCTTAAGAGCTGCTGATTTCTTTCAACGCCTTTTCGATGCCATCTATGGCGTGGCACATCCTATTAAGGGAACAAGCATATTTTTCATGCTCAAGTTGTTGAAAGAAATTTTGAAGAACAAGGAGTTTGCCTCTTACTTCTTCGAACTCCTCTTTGGTGGCAAAACTGCTAAGACACTCATTACAAGCGTCGGCCTCATCCAGCTTTTCCAGGTACCAATTAACCTTATCATCGAGTACCATATTTGCAAACAAGATGTCTGCAGGGTTTTTGAAGTCGAGTTTGCTGATATCGATATTATCGATGTTTGTAGCCATTTGAATCACCCCCTTATAAAAATCTGGCTACTCTAATTATACCACAAAATACTCTGTTTGTTCGGTTTTTATATAATAAATATAATAAAACAGCAAGAGGGAATTGTTCGGGAAATAACAGGGAAGTTTTCCACATGCTGGGGAAAACAATTCTTAAAAAAGTCTTAAAAAAGCTCTTGCTTTTTCCAAAAAAATATACTAAACTGAAATTAGCGAAGGTAAACAACAAAAACGCTACACAAAAACGCACCTTAAAAAAGTTTGAGATCGGCCAACTAGGAGTTTAGCGCGCATTAACTTTAGCGAGATGCGTCAAAAAAATCGTGCGCTCTTTCCTCAAAAAACACACCTCCCAATAAAACTCTATTCGGTCGAAAGACCAAACACACAATAAGTCTCTCAACGGCTGCGATATATGATTAGCTTCGCGCTGGTAAATC
>CAMZIV010000049.1 GCA_947307355.1 uncultured Candidatus Saccharibacteria bacterium | reverse complement strand
GCAATCCAAAAAGGCGGATACGAGCATTTCCTACTAAAAGAAATCATGGAACAACCAGATTCTTTGACTGAAACTTTGCGTGGACGTGTAAATGTAGCTGATGGCACAGTACGTTTAGGTGGTCCAGGCTTAACCGAAGCGGAGCTTAGAAGAATTAAACATCTTATTATTGTAGGATGTGGCACCGCATATCATGCAGGGCTTTTAGCTAGTTATTATATTGAAAGATTTGCACCAGATATCACAATTGAAACTGTGATTGCAAGTGAGTATCGCTATCGTTCAGCTCATATTCCAGATGATTCTGTAGCATTGATCGTTTCGCAGTCTGGTGAAACAGCGGATACTTTGGCATGTCTACGTGAGATCAAAAAACAAGGTACCAAGACTATTGGTATTGTGAACGCGATTGGCTCGACTATTGCACGCGAGGTAGACGGCGGTACGTATGTACACGTTGGCCCAGAGATTTCAGTTGCTTCTACCAAAGCCTTCACTTCGCAAGCTGTAGCAATGATTATGTTTGGTCTCACCATTGCGCAGGCAAAAGGTGTAAGGCCAGACACTCTTAGGCCATATGTAGAAGAGATTGCAAAATTGCCAGAAGAAATTGATAAGATTTTGAAGGCTGTACAGCCAGAAGCAGAAAAGATTGCAAAGAAATATGCTGAGTATGATCATGCAATTTATTTGGGACGCGATACGGCTTACCCAACTGCGATGGAAGGCGCTTTGAAACTCAAAGAGATTTCTTATGTAGATGCAAACGCATACGCATTTGGTGAACTAAAGCACGGCCCACTAGCGCTAGTAGATGATAGATTCTTTGAAATGGCACTTCTTCCGAAGGGTTCTTTGTACGAAAAAGCTATTTCAAATGTACAAGAAGTATTGGCACGTGGTGGCCATGTAATAGCCGTAACAAATGTAGCTGATTTTGATATGCCAGTTGAAGACGTAATTAAGATTTCGTCAGACGTTGAACTATTTGCCCCAATCCTGATGAACTTGGTGTTACAACTATTTGCATACTATATGACAATTGCGAAGGGCTACAATGTAGACCAACCTCGCAACCTTGCTAAATCTGTGACAGTAGAATAATTATTGAATTTCCATACGGAAGAAGTTTGTATCGTAGACGGAAGCGCCGTGGTTTTTGTAGAACTGTTGGGCAGCTTCGCGACCATTACCGCAAGTAAACTCTAGATTTTTGCAGCCTTTTTCTTTGGCCCAGTTTGTGATTTCTTGCCAAAGGGCAGAGCCAACACCTTTGCCGCGAACATTTTGGTCGGTGACAAAATCTTCGAGATAAGCATTCTTGCGGATGATTGGGCCCATATGAATGGAAAGAGTTGCGATACCAATAACTTTGTCTTCGTCTATGGCGACAAGCATATCGTGGTATGGGGAAGCAATTAATTCTTCAAACCATTCGCGAGGGATTTCACCGCGATCTTTGCCACTACGGGAAAGTTGAATTAAAAGCTGACGTACTTGGTCAGCAATTTCTGGTGTGTAGTTTTCGAGTCTTGTGACTATCATAGAATTTCTCCTAGTTTATTTTTTAATTCGTTTGCAAGCATGGTAATTTCGTTTTCATCTTCACCCCACATGGTGATGCGGATGAGGTTCTCGGTGCCAGAAGGGCGAACGAGTAAGCGACCGGAAGTGGATTGTAATTTTTCTTCATACTCACTTAGTAAGACTTTTGCTTCTGGGTTCTCTAGACGCTTCTTTTGTTCAGGTGTTGCATCTAGTGCAAGAATTACTTGAGGGAATTTGGTGATGATACTGGAAAGTTCAGCTAAATTTTTTTGAGCAGACACGGCGATTTTGCAAACTAGCAAAGCGGTAAGCATGCCATCACCAGTAGCTTCGCCAGGCAGGATAATGTGGCCAGATTGCTCTCCGCCAATGGCAATATTTTTTTCGCGCATGGCAGCTGCGACGTTGGAGTCACCAACAGCAGTGATTTCTAATGCAATGTTTTGTTCTTTGGCCCAGTTCAAAATACCTTGGTTAGCCATTACAGTTACTGCGACAGATTTGAGACCTAGATTATTTGCAACGATGGCAATGATTTGGTCTCCATCTACTGTCTCTCCATTTTGGTCGATCATGAGAACACGGTCACCATCGCCGTCAAAGGCAACGCCGAAATCTAGATTTTGATTCTTTACGAGTTCGATCAGGTTTTCTAGGTGAGTACTGCCACAGTTCGAATTAATCTTTTTACCATAGGTTGGGTCTGCGCTTATCAGTTCAACTCTTGCTCCGTATTCTTCAAAGACAGTTTTACCTAGAGCACTAGTGGCACCATTGGCGCAGTCTAGGCCAATATGAAGGCTGGACAAATCTACATCGCCAATGTAGGATTTTAGGTGCTCTTTGTAGATTTCTATAGCTTCGTTATGTAGGTCTTTGATGATGCTAGGTGTGGTGAGATCGAAAGTTTGGCCTTCTTCGATGGCTTTTTCAACAAATTCACAACCTGCTTGGCAAAGTTTTTGAGAGCCGTTTTCGCCGATTTCAAAAATCTTTATACCGTTGTCGACATAAGGATTGTGAGAAGCGGTCACATCGATAGCAATGTCAAAACCCATTTTGGAAAAACAGTAATTAATGGCTGGAGTGGCAAGCACGCCAACATTGCCATATTCAATACCAAAGGTTTCGAGGCTAGCTGCGAGGTCGGCTAAAATTCGCTCGGTAGATTCACGAGTGTCACCGCCAATTAAAACTTTGATATTGCTACCTTTATAATCTATGATGCCTTTAACGATGGAGGCGAGAAAGTTAGTAGTGAATCCGTCGGCTTTTTGGCGGATACCATCGGTGCCGAAATATTTCATATTTTACTCCTGATTACTTTAATAGTTAGAATCACGTCTTCGAGGGAACTACCGCGAGAGAGATCTGCGAGCGGTTTTTCGAATCCTTGGATGATTGGGCCGGCACAGACGAAACCGCCGAATTGTTCTAGTGCCTTGTAAAGAATGTTGCCGGAATTTAGATCTGGCGTAATGAGGATGTTGGCTTTGCCTTCAACTTCGGAGCTTGGGAATTTTTTTGCAGAAATGCTTGGATTCACCGCAGCATCTAGTTGCATTTCACCATCGATTTTCCAGTTTGGATGGTTCTTGCGGACTTCATCGATTACGAAGTGGATTTTTTCTAGATCGGGATTTTTGCCGCCGCTACCATTGGTGGAATAGGAAAGCATTGCAATAATTGGAGTTTCTTTATAATAAGTCTCAAAAGTATTAGCAGTGTCTTCTACTATAGTATAGAGTTGCTCTTTATTTGGGAGTTTATTCACTCCACCGTCGGCAAGGGCAAAATGCAACCCTTCTTTTTCAAAAATAAAACAGCTAGAAAAATAATCAGATTTTAATGGTATTTGGTCTCTAAAGGCGAGTAAGACATCGCGAGAGGAATAATCAATACCTGCTACGATAGTATTGGCAGCACCCTCGGATAATTTTTTAGTTGCGTCTTGAAGATCGTTTGTCTCAATAAACTCTATTTCAGGAAAAGCCTCCATGGCCTGTTTCATAATAGGATTATTGAATTCTGGAACTAGTATTTTCATAGCTAAATTATAGCATAGTACTAGAAGGGTCGTTATTTTGTGAGGCCACTAACTGTGGTATTTATAATTTCGGCGAGTTTTTCTTTGTCGTCGATATCTTCTACTAAATACATTGGTTTGGCGTTTTCGTAGGGAATCGCTTCTGGCATAT
>CAMZIV010000048.1 GCA_947307355.1 uncultured Candidatus Saccharibacteria bacterium | reverse complement strand
TATTCTCCAGCCAAAAAATTCGGCGAGCTCATGACCGAAGAATTTAAAAAGAATCCTTCGTTTTATTTCTTTTCACCGGATGAAACCACTTCCAATAAGTTCGACGAAATCTTTAATGTAGAAAAACGCGCCTGGGCCAACCTAGAACAAAGACCATGGGATTTACCGGAAGCACCAGAAGGCCGCATTATTGAAATGCTTTCGGAAAACGTATTATTCTCCGTGATGACTGGGCATCTTAATAATGGTGAGCAAGCGATGATGGGGAGTTACGAAGCGTTTTTCCCGGTGATTACTTCGCAGATCTTGCAACAAATAAAGTTCTTTAAGCAATCAAAGCAAGTGCCTTGGCGCGAGCCAATGCCGGCAGTAAATTTACTTTCTACTTCTACTTGTTGGCGACAAGATCATAATGGCTTTACTCACCAGTCACCAGCATTGATTTCTACCTTGCTCGCTTCACCATCAAATCTCGCTAACTGTATTTTTCCAGTTGACGACGTTGCCGCAGAAGAAACATTTCATTTTATGATGAATTCTAGAAATGTTGTAAATCTTACAACATTTAATAAGAATGACGAGTCTAGATATATTGATCCTAGTCATGCTAAATTCCAATTTGAAAATGGCGGGGCATCAATCTTTGGTTTTGCTTCTGACGATAATCCTGATTTTATCCTAACCGCCGCCGGTGACATCGCTACTCGCGAAGCTTTGGAAGCAATTAAGATTCTAAAAGAAGACATGCCGGATATCAAACTTCGTTTTGTTGGCATTAATGCTCTATCCTATCGCGCAATTGGTACATGTGATAACAAACTCACTCGCGAAAAATTTGACGAAATGTTTACGACCGACAAATACATTATTGCAAACTTCCATGGCTACCCAGAAACTTTTGAAACTATTCTGGAAAACTATGCCGATAGGTGGCGTTTGTCTGTTCATGGTTTTAATGAAGAAGGTTCAACTACCACGCCATTTGAAATGCTTCGCCGAAACTGTGCTTCGCGCTACGATCTCGCAATTGATGTCGCAAAAGTTTGTGGCAGAGTGGATTTAATTATGAAATATCAACAAATCCTCGAAGACAACCACACCCACGCTGTGCAATATGGCGAAGATTTGATACAATAAGCCTCATGGAATTATTTATTTTATTAATCACTCTCGCAATTCTCGCGGAGACAACATTTTTATCAATCAAAAAATTTAAACCTGGGCAGGGAAGCAAGCGCAAAATCTACGTAGATACTTCTGCATTAATCGATGGGCGTATTTTAAACGTCGCAAGAAGCGGTTTTATTGATGGGGATTTAATCGTACTAAAAAGTGTGCTTCTAGAGCTTCAACTTCTTGCCGACGGCAAAGATTCAGACAAACGTACTCGTGCTAGAGCCGGGCTTAGCAACGTTTCTGAACTCGAACGCGTAGTAAATGTAAACACGGAAATAGTCGATGATGGTGGTGGGCATAAAAAAGTAGACGAAGAGCTTTTGAAATTTGCCAAGGAGAACAAAGGCGCCATTCTAACATTAGATTTTAATTTGATTAAAGTTGCCGAAGCTGAGAAAATCGAGACACTTAATATTAATGACCTCGCGCTTGCACTCCGTAATGAATTTTTGCCGGGCGAAAAAATGAAGCTCAAAATTATGGACAAAGGTTCTGGCCGCGGCCAAGGCGTAGGCCATTTACCAGACGGCACCATGGTGGTAGTAGACAACGCCGCAAATAAAATCGGAAAAGAATTAACTGTAGAATTTGTGAAGTTTCACGAAACTAGCGCAGGAAAAATGATCTTTGCTAGAATCGTAAACCCACGTAAGAAATAGCTATTGAAGATTTAGTGTGCCGGTAGCATAGTAGCCAGCGGTATCAGAAACCGTGACGCGGATTGATTTTTCGGAGCCGGTCAAAGTGTAGCCACTCACTACGCCGCCAGCACCAATCGTGACAGCACCTTTGTCTTCTTCGTCGATATACAAGTTGGCGCCAGCAATATTATAGGAGCCTTTAGTGACGGCTGCGACGATATTGTTGCCGCTAATACTGACAGAAACGGAAGGTGGTGTATAGTCACAAGTATCGGACACGTCATAATTGTATGGCTCTGGAGCCGTGATAGTATCTTTACCAGTGATTGGGTCAGTGACTTTGGTTACCTCTACGCCAATCTTGTAAGCTTCGGCGGTACAGTCGGAAGCAAGCAGATGATTGTAGCGGTTGAAGGTGGCAGTTTCTTTGGCAATACCAGAATTCTTCTTAGAATCAAACCAGCTTGGCCAAATATCAGTTTGACCGTTAACGGTGAGTCTCTTAATGCCAGCAGGTTGAGCTGGTTGGCTACCATAAGACCATTTACCATCAACTGCATAGACTTCTTTGTGTGCGCGTTCCATGAATTCATGAACGACATAACGGACAGGGTCACCAGAACCAGTACCGCTATTTCTAAAACCGGCACCATCGTGATTACCGTTCCAGACAAAGGTGGAAAGTGCAGTAGAGTAACTTTCGATCAATGAGTCTTTTACGACAGCAGAGTTATTGGTGGTGGTAGTACCAGTCTTGGTAGCAGTCCAAACGTCTGGAATGTTGAAACCAACGGTGCTGTTTGACCACCTAGCGTTGCGGTCTGAAAGAATACTTGAAATCATGTATGCAACTTGTGGGTCAACAACTTGGGTGGCCGGTTGATCAGTCCAGGATTCGATTACGTCGCCAGTGGAATTTTTTACTTCTAGAATGTAGGCGAGGTCTTTGTAAGCACCGCCACGAGCAAGTGATGCGTAGGCGTTGGCGTGCTCAACCATACGGATACCACAACCAGAACCAATCGCGATAGAGAGACCATAGTATCTATCTACATCTTCACAATAGGTTTTGTCGCCAAGGGCGTGAGCAATTTCGAGTGAGTTTTCAATACCATTAATATATAGTGCTTTTACAGCAGCGATGTTGAGTGAGTGGCCAAGCGAGAAACGAATCGTAACGTTGCCATAGAATCTGTTAGTAGCGTTGGTCATACAGTTTCTAGAAGCGCCATTACAATAAATCTTGTCGATGTTTTCGTCTTTTAGAATTGAGCCTGGGCCGTAGTTGATACCTTCACGTTGCATGAAGAGTGGGGAATAATCGAGAATCGGCTTAATTGAAGAACCTGGCTCGATTACGGAGTCGGTAGTTACGTTCAGCTCACCATAAGTTGGGTTAGAGAAATCAGCAGAACCAACCATCGCAATAACTTGGGAAGTTTCTACGTCTACAGAAACAAGCGCAAGGTTGTCGGTGCCGTTTTTGTAAAGGTGGCTAACACCAGTGCGGATAGCGTCTTCGGCAATATTTTGAGCGCGGAGATCAAGTGTGGTTTTGATAGTCCAACCACCAGCACGCATAGTAGAAATACCATATTTATTCTCAAGTTGTTTGCGAACTTCTAGAACAAAGTGTGGAGCTTTGGCGTCGGCATATTGGCTAGCTTCTGGCTTAATCGTGTCGAGAATTGCAACTTGTTTGGCTTCCTCAGCTTGTTCCTTGGTGATTTTGCCCATTTCAGCCATTACATCAAGCGTATATTGTTGGCGCCACAAAAGTTCTTCGTGGCCATATTCATTGTATGGGTTGAATTTTGCTGGGTTGTTTGGGATAGATGCTAGAAGTGCACATTCTGCGAGAGTAAGATCTTTGGCAGATTTACCAAAGTAGGTCTGAGCAGCAGATTCCACACCATTACGACGACCACCATAAGGCGATTGATTTAGATACATCGTAAGGATTTCTTCCTTAGAATACAT
>CAMZIV010000047.1 GCA_947307355.1 uncultured Candidatus Saccharibacteria bacterium | reverse complement strand
ACGCACAACCTCTTCCTTAGGACGGAATTGCTCTATCCATTGAGCCACCGGGCCATAAAAAATTATGCTATAATTGTATCATGAAATTACTCAAGAGAAAAGACGACAAGAAGACCGAGGAAGAGCGCGTGGAAGAGCGTCGCGAAGAGGTTTTGGCCAAAGGCCGCAAGTTTAAATATCCACTCCAATGGACCAAACACCGCGTCGTGGTAAACACCGTTCTGATCGCCGTTGTGGTTCTTGGCATTGTTGTCACTAGTGGGTGGCTCGCCTTGTATCGTTTTAATATGACAGATGAAATGCTTTATCGTGTCACGAAGATTATCCCAGTTTCTGTTGCAGAAGTAGACGGCGAAAGTGTCCGTTTCTCTGATTACCTAATGTTCTATCGCAGCAGTATTATTTCGATTGAACGCCAATCCAGCCAAAAAGATACTCATGGTTCTATCGATGAACTTCGTGCTCAATATCGTAGAGAGGCTTTGTCTGAATCCGAAAAATACGCATATGCACTAAAACTTGCCAGGGAATTAAACATTGAGGTCTCGGACGAAGACGTCAAAAACGAGTTTGAACGCCATGTTAAAATTGGCGGCATAGATCGTAGCGAAGAGAGTTTTCTCAAGATTGTTTCAGATAATTTTGGCTTGAACAAAAGTGAATATGAACACATGCTCTATCTTTCTCTCATTAAGGCTAGAGTAGAAGTTGCCATAGACAGCAAAGCGAATGCTACTGCAAGCAAAGTTGAGGACATGCTGAAAGCAAACGGAGGTAATTACAGCGCTGTATCCGAGGCACTCGGAGACGCTATTGAATATCAGGAAACCGGTGGCATGGTTTCTGCTCAGAATATTGACGGAGGCCGCGCTTCAGAGGCAATTAAGCTTGAACCAGGAGGGCAGACCGGTAAATTTGTCTCCATGAATGGCGACGGTTACTACTTTGTTAAGCTTATTAAGAAAACTGAAAACGATGTTAATTTTGTATCAATCAAAGTTCCATTTACCGAATTTGATAAACGTTTCGAACAGCTCCGCACTGACGGCAAAATCAACGAATTTATTGAGCCAGCTCCACAGCCAGAGAACGAGCAATAAAAAATGGTGCGGGTACAGGGAGAAAAACTCCCCGGGCCCCACCCCCAAGAATAAAAAAATAAGAGCAAGCTCTCATTTTTTATTCTTTGGTGCGGGTACAGGGAGTCGGACCCTGATCTCATCCTTGGGAAGGATACATAATAGCCGCTATACGATACCCGCAGCCTTCTCTTATTATAGCATATCCCTATAATATGGTATAATATTTTTATGCAATCGATTCAGGAGCAAATCAAACAAACTATCAAAAATTTATACAACATTGATTTTGATGTTGAGATTACTGCTGCACCAGATAATATCGATGCGGATTATTCTTCTAATGCTCCTTTGAAGCTAGCTAAGGAACTCCATAAAGCTCCAATGCAAATCGCCGAAGAATTAAATGCCAATCTTGGTGCCACCATTAGCCTCCCAGGGTTTTTAAACTTCTCTTTGTCTGAAGATTATCTAAAGGATGCACTAGATAACTACAAAATCGGCTCCGATACTTTTGCTGGCAAAACTGTCATCTGTGAATTTAGCGATCCAAACCCGTTCAAGGTTCTTCACGTCGGCCATCTTTATACAAGCATCGTTGGTGATTCTATTTCTCGCCTCTTTGAGTATGCCGGCGCCAATGTTGTCCGTGCAAACTTCGGTGGCGATGTTGGTCTTCACGTAGCAAAGACTATGTATGTCTTAAAACAAAAAGACACCTCAAGTCTGACTATTGAAGATATCGCTAAGTGCTACGTAGAAGGCACTGCTGCTTACGAAGATGATGAGGCTGCCAAAGCCGAAATCACTGCACTTAACAAAGAAATCTACAAGATTAATGCCGAAGATATTCATGGCACCGAACTTGCCGACCTTTACTGGAAAGGCAGAGAACTATCTTACGATTATTTCAAAGCCTTCTATGCCTCTATCGGTGTAAAATTCGATAAGTATTATCCAGAATCTACTGTTGCTGCACTTGGCCTACAAACCGTCAAAGAACAGCTCGAAAAAGGCGTCTATAAAATGTCTGACGGCGCCGTGATTTTCGACGGTGACAAATTCGGTCTTCACACTCGTGTGTTTATCAATAAAGAAGGTGTCCCTACTTACGAAGCTAAGGACGTCGGCCTCATCTTTACCAAATATAATGATTTTCATTTTGATAAATCCGTCGTTATCACCGGCAGTGAACAACTCGAATATATGAAAGTTGTTTTGAAATCTGTAGAACAATACGCACCGGAGCTGGTAGAGAAGACCTCTCATCTAACTCACGGTCTCGTAAAGCTTCCAGGCAACGTCAAAATGTCTTCTAGAAAAGGTAATTTCCTTAAGGCCGTCGACGTTTTGAACATGGTAAAAGAAGAGCTAAAGTCTGAGTATAATTCTGAAGACGAAAAGGTCGCACTTGCTGCTACTAAGTATGCTTTTCTCAAGTATCGTATGGGCGGCAACATCATTTTCGATCCA
This sequence comes from uncultured Candidatus Saccharibacteria bacterium, assembly GCA_947307355.1. Classification (GTDB taxonomy): domain Bacteria; phylum Patescibacteriota; class Saccharimonadia; order Saccharimonadales; family Saccharimonadaceae; genus Nanosyncoccus. Next base: position 1,492 of record CAMZIV010000047.1, on the reverse strand, counting down.
AAAGAATCCGTCAAAATGACCGGCAACTCCGGCCCATATCTACTTTACTCCGCCGTCCGCGCCAAAAAGATTTTGTCGAACTGCAGTAACGATAATGAACCAGAAAATTATACATATAATATATATGAGAAAAAATTGATCAAGAAAATTCTAGAATATAAGACAGTTCTAGATGATGCCGTAGCTGAAATGGCTCCTCACAAAGTTGCAAATTATTTGTACGAACTTGCTCAAGAGTTTTCTCGCTTCTACGAAAACTGTCCAGTCGCCGGCTCTGCCGAAGAAGCTGCTCGCGCTAAACTCGTTAAAACTTATTTAGAAACCATTACTCATGGTCTTAATATTTTGGGAATTGAAATCCCAGAGGAGATGTGATGAAAAAGGCTAAACTACTTTGGATTGATTTAGAAATGACTGGTCTCGAACCAGATAAAGACCGCATTTTGGAAGTTGCCGCCATCGCTACTGATATGGATTTAAATGAGATTGCCACTTATGAAGCAGTAGTAAAAGTCGACGACAAGCTTATTAAAGAACGTATGGTTGGTGAATTCTGGGAAAGAAACAAAGAATCCTACGATGCACTTGTTGCTCAAAACAAAGACGGCCGTGATGAGAAAGAAGTAGAAAAAGAACTAATCAAATTCTTAGACGATAACTTTGGCAAAGAAATTTATCTTGCTGGCAATTCAATTCACCAGGACCGTAAGTTCATCGAACGTGAAATGCCAGAATTAAACAAGCGTTTACATTACCGCATGCTCGACGTTTCCGCCTGGAAGATTTATTTTGAAAATGCACTTGATAAGAAATACACTAAACGCGATGCGCATCGCGCGCTCGATGATATTAACGGCAGCATAGAGGAGCTCAAATGGTATTTGACCTTTCTAAAGTAACCGGTATTGGCGAGTATACAAAAAAACAAGAGAAGGAGCGCACTATATATAATATAGGCGAAAAGGCCTTTCTCATCGAGAATAAGAACACTATTGAAATCCGCACCGACGATAAACTCGCAAAACTCCTGGAAGAGAAGTACGAATCCGTAATGGAGTCTCGTTATTTTGGCCGTGGCGGTATCGAAATTGTCCTTGCTGGACAACTAGAAGATGGCGAAATAGAAGATCTTATTCGCCTTAGTTATAATATGACAAAATAACAAAGCTTATGTTATAATTAGGCCATATGAAGGTCAGACATTTATTGGTTGGGTTGGGTGTGTTCCTTTGTGGCGGCGTTTTTTGTGTTCCGGCCTTCGCCACCACCTACACTCGTGACGTAGAAGTCAAATTCAACTTTAATTCTTCTATGTCAGTCGTCATCGATACGGCGGATATAGAAATCTTAGACCTCGCTCCTGGCACTAGTGCAGATAGTAATATTGTTGGTATTTCAATTAGCACTAATAATATAGTGGGCTACACTGCTTCAGCCACCGTAGGTTCCGTAGATAATGCTACCACTAACATGACTCATACTAATGGTACTA
>CAMZIV010000046.1 GCA_947307355.1 uncultured Candidatus Saccharibacteria bacterium | reverse complement strand
CTCGTTTGAATACTCAGAGACTCGTCGTTAATCATTGTATTTTATGTCCACATCATGGATATGGATATAGTCAGACATTAGACCCTAAGTATTTACTGTGCCGGAAAGTTAAACAAAAAATAATATTTCCCTATAAAGATGACAATGATGCCCTTGAAAGACCGATTCCGGACTGGTGCCCGTTTTATAATAACGGCTCAGCAGTACTTATTGAATAATTTATCGCTCCACCAAAAATAGCCCCAAAATGGGGCTATTTTCATTTTGCTTATTTTGCCGAGTATTTTTCAACAAATTTAGCGAAATTATCATTGTGATATGGCAATTTAGGTTCATTTACATTTGCGAACAGCATGTATTTTTTGCCATCAGCCGTTTTGATGGTGATACTCTTCTTTTTATTATTGAGTAAAGCAAATTTCTTCACTTTGATTTCTTCGATATCTTCATTCTTATAGAAAATAAATTGGTCTTTTTGTAGTTTCATTTTTTCTAGTTTGTAGGTTAGTGGGATGCCAGGCTGTTTTACTACAAACATACCAATTCCGTTTTCAGTTTTATTAATCAAAAGTCCGTCATACGGGTATTCCATACCGTTTACCATACCCCCAGCAAATGCGCCTACGGCTCCACCGAGCATGCCAGATGGCCCTGTTGCTTTGGCAGTGTCTTTAAAAGTAAAAATAATTACATTCTCTTTCCCGACGCATTTTGCCGACTTAAAAAGCTCCAAACACTTTTCTATCGTGTTGAATTCTTCCATGTTTAACTCCTCGTTAGTAATACTTTAATTTTATCATAAAAAATAATGCCACTAAGGCATTCTTTTTTATGGCTCCCGGGACTGGGCTCGAACCAGCAACCTCGAAGTTAACAGCTTCTTGCTCCACCATTGAGCTACCCGGGAACGTACAGTACCCCTATTATAGCATATTTTCTCAAAATATGATAAAATTTTCGTATTCAGAGGTGGGAGAACGTTAAAAAGGAGGGTAGCATATGAAAACTAATGTTCCTATAAAAGACTGTAGAAAGTGCCCTTACCGTGAAGAGCACCTAGTTGTTACATCTAATTTATCTAAACCTTTACAAGGGCTGTTTTGCTCGAAGGTTAGGGATAGAACGAATAACTGCGATAGAATCACATACGAAGATGGTTACATTGAAAAGAGACTCATAAAAAGGATTCGAGAAGAGAGCAAAGAAAAGGTTCCGTGTCCTACTTGGTGCCCGTTTCTTATTCAAGAATATGAAAATATGATTGAGGTGCTAAAAGGAGAGCCTTTGACCACTCTTAACAAAAAGATGTTCGATCAGGCAGTTGATATTCTCAACGCGTTTAAGAAAAACACTTTTAAAAACGTTGAGTATCATTTGCGTTCTCGTTCGGAAAAGAGTGAGCGAGATTTATATCTTGCCAAAATCGCTTCATTTAATCCGCTCGTCGACACAAAAGGGAATTTTCTCTGCGTAACACAGTTTCTAAGTAATCCCAAGGACAAAGAAATCATTGAAGAAACCAGAAAAATTTTGTACAAAAAAAATTACGGATTGTTGTTGAGAGAGATTGTTGCAGAGAAGACCAAAGCTAAAGGAAAAGCAGTAATCGGTACCGAATACGCTGTACCGCTAGCTTTGGTATTGGCAAAAAAAGTGGAGACATACACCTCCCCGGCTTTGTCTACGTGTGGTCATAAGTTGGTATTCAAGACGCGTGGAAAAGATAAAGCAGGGAATCCTCTTCCGGTCAAAGTTGCGGAATTACGCTGCAAGAGCTGTCTCTTTAATGATCAGAGGAGAGCATCAATTTTAGATATTTCAAAAGACGAGGTGCAGGCAATAGAGGAAATTTTAAAAACGGTGTTCGATATTGAAGAATTAAGAATATTTATTGACAAACAACGAATTTGCTAACCCCACCTACGGGCCCCGCTTGCCGGGGCCTATCTTATGTGGTAAAATATATAGAGTAATTCACATTTTTTGTGTACCAAAGAAAGGAGAGTCATGGAAGAAAAAACAATACAAATCGCTGGTTCCATTACTGTGGACGAGCTTTCTCAAGCTCTCGGCCTTTCTGTTACTGAACTAATTGGTACCCTCTTTAAGAATGGTATTGTTGCCACCATTAACCAGCGTCTAGATTTTGAAACAGCCTCTATTATTATTGACGAACTGGGTCTAACAAACGTTAAACTCGAGAAGAAAAATACTGCTACCAAGACCTCCGACGTCCATAGTAGGGAATTATCAGATAAAGCCGTAGACCGCCCGCCAGTAGTAGCGGTGATGGGACACGTAGATCACGGTAAAACTACACTTCTAGATACCCTCCTCAATAAAAAGACCGTAGAAGGTGAGGCTGGCGGTATCACTCAACACATTTCCGCTTATCAACTAAAGCACGACGACCGCTGGATTACTTTCCTTGATACCCCTGGTCATGAAGCCTTTGCTGCTATCCGTCAACACGGCGCTATGCTTACTGATATTGTAGTAATCGTGGTCGCCGCCGACGATGGTGTCAAGCCACAGACGGTTGAGGCTATCAACTTTGCCAAATCCGCCAATGCTAAGATTATTGTTGCTATCAACAAAATCGACCGTGAAGGTGCCGACATTGACCGCACTAAAGCAGACCTCTCTAACCACGGCCTCCAGCCAGAAGAATGGGGTGGTGACATTACTATGGTGCCAATCTCTGCAAAACTTGGCCAAAACCTCGACCAGCTTCTAGACATGATTCTTCTTACCGCCGATATCGAGGAACTCAAAGCCGATATTGATATCCCAGCCGAAGGCCTCGTAATTGAATCACATATGGAAACAGGGAAAGGCTCTGTAGTAAACCTTCTCGTTACTGGTGGTGAACTTAAAACTGGCGAGTTTATCGTAGCCGGCTCTACCTACGGCAAGGTTCGCACCATGCTAGACTGGAAGGGTAAACCAAAAGGCAAAGCCACTCCATCTGTACCTGTTACTGTTACTGGTTTTAAGGAGCTTCCAAACTTTGGTGACCGTTTTGTAGAAGTAAAAGATGAAAAGACTGCCCGTAAGATGGCGCTCCTCAATGCTCAAGCCATTGCCAACGAAATGGCTTCCGCCAACGTTACTGGTTCAGACCTTCTCCGCATGATGAACGTAGCCGATAATTCCAAGGTCTTTAACGTGATTGTAAAAGGCGACGTGCTTGGTTCTGTCACCTCTGTTGTAGACTCCCTCAAGCTTATTGATACTCATGGTGAAATCACACTTAATATCGTTTCTACCGGTGTTGGTGACATCAACGAAAACGATGTCTATATGGCTGCCGGCGAAAATACTGTCATCTATGGCTTTAACGTATCCGTTCCAATTAATATTTCCAAGATGGCTGCTCGTGACGGCGTGCCAATCCGCACTTACCGTGTGATTTACGAGCTTCTAGATGATGCAAAGCACGAGATGGAAAATCTTCTCGACGCCGAAATCATCGAAGAAGACAAGGGTGAAATGAAAGTCCTTGGTGTCTTCCGTACTGAAAAGACCTCTATTATCGCTGGTGGCGAAGTCCTAACTGGCGAAGTAAAATCCGGCTTCCTTGCTCGCATCGTTCGCGACAAACAGTTTATTGGTGAGGCTGAAGTCACCTCTGTCCAGAAAGAAAAAATGGACGTACCAAGCTTAGTTTCCGGCGAAACCGGTGGCTTGGCACTTAAAACCACTTCCAAGATTGATCTTCAAATTGGCGACCGCCTCAAATTCTTCACCCGCGAAACCAAAAAACGCACACTTTAATAAAAAAAACGGGTCGCAAGGCCCGTTTTTTTGTGTTAAAATAAGCATAAGGAGAAAATAATGCAGTTCGACGAACAATTTTTACAAGAAATGGGCCTTTCGGCGATGCCGGAAGAACAAAAAAAGGAATTTCTAGATTATATTCAAGAGGAACTTGAGGTTCGTATTGGTGAGCGCATTTCAAAAGGCCTTACCGAAGCTCAACTTGCAGAATTTGACGCTCTTACCGACCAAGCCGAAATTGGCCGCTGGCTCCAAGCCAACCGCCCAGATTATCGCGAAATCGTTTCCCGCACCATCAACGAGATGAAAGAGGAAATCCGCGCCAACCGCAATAAATTAGTTGCCTAGTTTTTCTTATAACCGTTAATAAAGCTTTTTACATCCATCACTTTGCGGCCTTCGGGCTGCAATTTTTCTATGGCAACTTTTTTGCC
>CAMZIV010000045.1 GCA_947307355.1 uncultured Candidatus Saccharibacteria bacterium | reverse complement strand
TAGATTATTTGACATATCGTTCAAACATTATTCGAAGCTTATAGCTAAGGTAGTCATGGATATCTTCGAGTGTTACAGAGACTTCGTTGCGGTAATATTTACGCAAAATGGCGAAAGTGCCGCTCGTAAGAATTAAAAGCTCGAACTCGACGTTTTTGTCCTCGATGCCTTTTTCGCGCATAATTGAAAAAACGCGTTGCGTCATACCGCTTTCAAGCTGGCTCAGGAAGGCCGTTGGCGCATCGCTAGATAGAAGCTGGCGATAGACACTCTCTTGCTGCCTAAGAAAAGTAAAAATCTGATTCACATATTGCTCAACATCGCCAATAGTATTAAATTCATAGCGCTCAGCAAAAAGCTCTTTCTCAATCTCAGCCTGAAGCTCGGCGCCAACCTCATACAGGTTATTGTAATAATTATAAAAAGTACCACGGGTAATTTCGGCGCGTTCAGCCAAATCGGTCACTGTGATATTTTTGACAGAACCGCGCGTCGCCAATAGATCCGCGAAGGCTTTGCGAATTTTGCGACGAGTTTTCTCGGTTGCTCTAAGATAAGAAGTTTTGACCATAATACAATTATATCACTCTTCATACAAAATGTCAATATAGTGTTCAATTTTAGACACAGTTCGATAATACTGTTCTTCTTTGTTTAAACAGGAGTAGTTATAATATACGAATATGCGCAAAATTTCAGATTTTATCGTGAACCATTGCTATGTCATTTTTGGCGTATTTTTGGTGTTTGTAGCAATTTGCGCAGTCTTGTCTACGCACGTAAATATCAATAAAGATATTTATTCTTACATGCCGTCCGATTCAGAAACGACTTTAGGTCTAAACATTATGAATGACGAGTTCAGTTACGACTCGACCAGCGCCTACGAAATGATGCTGACCGATGTGCCAGACGATGAAAAAATGAAGATCAAAAGGAATATCGAGTCAATTGAAGGCGTGGCTTCGGTCGACTACGATGAAAGTGACACTTATAACCGCGGTCAATATACGCGCTACAAAATTACCGTCGACGCGCCAGCCGATTCTGAAACCGCAGACCGTGTTTATAATACGATCCACGACGAGTATAAAGAACGCTTCGAAATCGAAGAGGCGGGCCAAGTTTACAACTTCAACGGCGAAGTTATGAAACTGCACGTCACATTATTAGCAATCGGCTGTGCAATGTTGATTCTGCTACTAATGAGCAAATCGTGGGTAGAGCCATGGCTGTTTTTGTTTGCGATTCTATTAGCCGTAATTGCTAATAAAGGCACGAATATTATCTTCCCGAATGTCTCACATATTACGGATGCAATTTCGGCTATTCTACAAATGGCCCTGTCGATGGACTACGCTATCATGCTTTCTACGCGCTATCGTCAGGAGAAGGCTAAGCCAGACCACCCCGACAAAAAGACCGCCATGCGTCGTGCGATGCGTTATTCGTTTGGTGCGATTTCGTCCAGTTCCGTCACGACAGTAGTTGGCTTGGTCGTGCTGGTCGCGATGAGTTTTACGATCGGACGCGATATGGGGCTCGTGCTAAGCAAAGGTGTAGTTTTGAGCTTAGTGTCGATTTTTACTTCTCTGCCGGCGTTGTTATTGATATTCGATAAAGTCATCGAAAAGACTCAAAAGAAAACTTTGAATTTCAAGATGGATTGGTTCGGCAAACGTAGTTACGATTTGCGCAAGATTGCAATGCCATTATTCTTGTTAGTTTTTATTGGCAGCACCATCCTCAAAGGCAGTACCGGCATTACTTTTACGGCCGAACAGAACAATCGCATTAAGGATGTGTTTAGTGAAACAAATCAAATGGCCCTAGTGTATGACGCAAAAATGGACGAGAAAGTTACAAAAGTCTGCAAAGATTTCGACAAGCGCGAAGATACAACGCGTGTGCTTTGCTACGGCAATACGATCAATGAGCCAGAAAAATATAACGAGCTAGTTGCGAAGATTAATAGTTTAAGTACCGAAAAAGTCGAAACAGAAGATTATTTAATTAAGGCAATTTATTATCACTATTACAAAGATGTTGATGCGCACGAGATTTCGCTCGATGATTTGGTAACTTTCTTGCAAAAAGAAGTATTTCCAAATAAGAATTTTGCCGATAACGTGTCTAGCGAAATGGTTTCGAAAGTTGACCGTTTCTCAAACTTCACTAACCAGGACAAAGTTAATCGCTTGCGCACTAAGCAAGACATTGCGAACGTTTTGGGCGTCAATAGTACAAAGTTGGACGATGTATATGTTCTGTATTTGTCCGAGCAGAATATTCCAACCAAACTGACCTTGTATCAATTTGCACAGTTTGTAACGAACGATATTTTGACGAATTCCAAATACGCAGATATGGTTACGCCAGCGCAACGTGCCGACCTTGCAAAACTGAAGATTTTTAGCAACAAGGCCGTGACCGATACACCAAGAAGCGCGGCGGAACTTTCGCAGATTTTCGGCATCGACCAGAAAACTTTGGAGCAATTATTAGTTTATTACAGCTACACTACTAACGACACGCCAACCACTTCGGCTTCCATTGAAGAACTAGTGAATTTTGCATTGTCAAATCAAAACGTAATTAACGAGATGGGCTTGTCGGCGGATGAAGCAGCGCAGCTAAAAACTCAATTCGCGGCTGCAAAAACAAGAATTGGCGAGCTTAAAAATACGCCAGCCATGTTCGATCAGGCCGTGGCGGAATTGCCAGCCGAAACACAAGAAGCTTTGGCGCCACAAATTACCGCACTACGCGCAGAGTTGGTTGCGAAAGTCGGCGAGGCAGAAAAAGCTTTGACGAAGAAATACACTTATGCGGATATTGCGAATGCGGCTACGAAAGTTGACGGTGCTTTGGTTGCGACAAACAATTGGCTAAATAACTTGGAGGCAAACTATCCAGAAATCTTTGCGGATTTAAGCGAAGAAGATGAAGCTACAATTCTAGAAGCTGCGCAAAAGATTAGCAGCGAAATCAATGTAGCTCGTCAAAAGATTGATCTAAACGATAAACTTGCAAAACTCAAGAATATCTACAAACTTTACCAAGCCGAAACGACAGCCAATGTCGCAAGAATCTCCCCGCGCGAATTAGTGAACTTCTTGCTCAAACATCAGAATGATAACAAGCTAAAAGGCGCTCTAACGAGCGATACAATTAAGCAGCTAGGTCTAGCGCAATACATTATGAACAACCAGAGCACGAAGTATTCGGCCGGTAGCTTAGCGCAGGCTTTCAATTTAGACCAAGAAAAAGTTAAGCTAGTCTATGCACTATATAATTATCGCTACGAAAATAAGAATTTGGAATTATCACTCAAAACTTTGATTAACTTTATTGACGAAAAAGTTTTGCCAAATCCAAACTACGCCAACAGACTCAGCGAAAACGAGCAAACACAGCTACATACAATTGCGACTTTGATGCGCGCGGCGGCAAATGGCAATACCTACAATTACGAGGCCTTATACCGTGCAATTTTGCCGCTAGCCGGCAACCTGGACAAGAATCAATTGTTCCTCGCTTACTTATATCACGGTTCACTGTATGACTACGATGAAAACTGGACTTTGACGGTCGAAAAGTTTATCAACTTTGTCTCGGATAAAATTTTGCCAGACAGTCGTTTTGCGGAAAGAATTGACGATGAGATGCGCGAGAAAATCACCGACGGTCGCAAGACTATTAACGAAGCGAAAGATTTGCTGGTGGGGCCGCAGCATTACCGCGCATTAATCGAATCAAATCTGCCAGCGGAGGGCGAGCAAACTTTTGCATTAATTAGCGATCTCAAAAGTGCGCTAGGACCGCGCAATAAACAGGATTATTTCATGGTAGGCGACTCGGCTATGGCCTACGAAATATCGCAGACGTTTGGCGACGAAATGAACTTCATTACGATTTTGACGATGCTAGCGATTTTCGCGGTGGTCGTATGCACTTTTAAGTCGTTCTTCGTGTCGATGTTGCTAGTGCTAGTTATTCAATGTGCAGTCTACATTGTGATGGCATATTTATCGCTGACCGGATCGAGCATTTTCTTCATTGCGCTAATTATCGTGCAGTCGATTTTGATGGGCGCGACGATTGACTATGCGATTCTATTTACGTCGTATTATGTTGAAAACCGCAGTTACTTCAAAATGAATATACGCGATGCGCTGATTAGTACTTATAATCGTTCCATTAATGCCATTCTCACTTCGGCATCGATTCTAATTATCGTGACGGCGATTGTCGG
>CAMZIV010000044.1 GCA_947307355.1 uncultured Candidatus Saccharibacteria bacterium | reverse complement strand
GAAAAACAATCCGAGCTCAAGCAAATGAAGATTGGCCTCAAAATTTCCGACAACGACCTTAACATCAAAGTCCGCAAAATGCGTGGTTTCCTAGATGATGGTGACCGAGTAAAGATTTTAATTATCTTCCGCGGTCGCGAAATGGCTCACAAAGAGATTGGTGAAGAGCTTCTAAATAAAGTCCTTTCCCTTCTCGGTGAAGACGCCGTTCAGGAAGGCAAACCTCAAATGAGTGGACGCAACCTGTCAGTCCAGGTACGGAAGAAGTAATTTCCTACTTCCACGGCCTCTGATTGCACATTTAATATCAACTAAATAAACTAAAGGAAAACCTATATGCCAAAACTAAAGACGCATAAAGGCACCGCGAAACGTATTAAAATTACCGGTTCTGGTAAGATTACACGTGAGCGTGCATTCGGCAACCACATTCTTGCCAAAAAATCTAAAGCCCGTAAGCGCAACATGAAAACTGCTGCTGCCATCAACGGCAAAATCAAGAAAAATGTTAAGACGGCACTAGGAGTTTAATCATGAGAGTAAAACGCGGCGTGGCTGCACACGCAAAACACAAGAAAATTTTGAACGCTGCTAAGGGCATGCAACATGCACGCACCCGTAGTTTCCGCCTAGGTAACCAAGGTGTAATTAAAGCCCTTCGCTATTCATATCGTGATCGTCGTAACAAAAAGCGCGATCTACGTGCCCTCTGGATTACCCGTATCAACAACGCATCTCGCGAACTTGGTATTTCTTACTCACAGCTTATCGCTGGTATGAAAGCTAAGAATATCAATCTCGATCGCAAGGTACTTGCTGATCTCGCTGTTAACAATCCAGAAGCATTCAAGCAAATCGTTAACACTGTGAAGGAGAAATAAGATGGCTATCTGTGAAATTACCGGAAAAGGCAAAATGTATGGTCACAATGTTTCTTTCTCTCAGCGCCATACACGCAAGGTATTTAAACCAAATGTATCTAAGAGAACTTTGGTCATCAATGGTCAAAAAGTAAAATGCAATGTTTCTACATCTGCGCTTCGCACTCTTAAGAAAAAAGGTTTGATTGAATCACCAAAAGCTAGCAAATAGTTAGCAAATCAAAAAGCCACCCTTTCGGGTGGTTTTTTGATAATGAGCCTTTAGTAAGCCGGGTTCTGTATCTCCGAAGAGACGATGATCATCTATCTAGGCGTTACATTGCTATAACGCTCGAGCGGTGAGCGTGCGTCCCCGAGCCGGGGCTGATAGCACTCCTTGCAACAGGTAGGGTTTGCCTCCGTGATATATCGCTACAACACGCTGTGAGCTCTTACCTCACTCATTTCACCCTTACCCCAAAGGGGCGGTATTGTTTCTGTGGTACTTTCCCTATCCTTACGGACGGTCGCTGTTAGCGACTACCCTGCTCTTTGTTGCCCGGACTTTCCTCTTGGCGGGGCCAAGCGATCATCTTGCGGACTCCAGATAATTATATCATTTTTTGAGTATACTATCAATAGCGGTGTTGGCCTCGTGGTCAGCAATATAATTCTCGGACCGAGGCACGTGAGAAAATGAGACGGCTTCAAAATTGTCCAGTTTTTTGACGATGTCATTATAGATAGGGATAATGTCTTGATTTTTGATAGAAAATACCCCAGTGAGCTGGTTTACTACCATTAGGCTATCAGAGATGAAGCGCACAGTCTTGTAGCCAAGTTCAATAGCTCTATCTATACCGTTTCGCATGGCAATGTATTCGGCCACTCTAGAGGTGGCAAAGCCAATAAACTCACCATTTTGCTCGATGATGTGGCCGGTATTATCACTAATGCAGTAACCAATGCCAGACGGGCCAGGATTGCCACGAGAGGCACCATCCACATAAATAGTAACGGAATTTGCAGTTCCTCTTGGAGAGATACGGCCAGGAGTGATCTTACTATCTTCAATCTCGAGTACGGTAGCAGTAGTCTCGTTTAGATGAACGTTGGCGCTGGCAAAATCTTTAACATATTTATAGGCAGAATAGCGTTCGCGTGGTTCTGGTTTAGCTCCGTCTACGCCTACTTCGTAGACAATAAATAGGTTGCTGAGCTGGCTAGCCCCCTCTGGGGCCAGAAAAGTAATTACATCTTTTAACTTGATAGATTCAGCTACGAGTCCAGTATATTCTGTAAGCGAACGCGCCATGGCTTCTTCTGGCTGTTCACCAAATTTAATCTTCCCTGTTGGGAGTTCCCAAAAAACCGGGGCTTCAGAGCGGCCTCGGTTCTTCTTCAAAATTAAAACCCCATCCTCGTTTCTAATAATTGCAACTACGCGAATTCTTTGTTTCATACCCACTCTTTTGGGGCTCTACCGGCCTGTTTTCCCCGTAATATATACAAGGTGGGTAAAATCTTATGCGCTACACCCACGGGTGTATGCCACGAAATCCCTAAAACATGATTATTCAGGAAAATCATGTTGCCGGTAGGGCCTAATTTAATTATATCACTAAAACAACGTCATACAATTGCATAAAAAGCGTTCAAAATGCCGTTAATACAATTAGAAAAGAATAAAGCAAATGGTTGGCTGAATACAAATATTAGTACGTAGACAATGATGAGACCGTATTTCTCTGTTAAGCTTATTACTCGGCGGATGTTGTCTGGCGCAATAGCATATAGCACCCGTGAGCCGTCCAGGGGTGGAATTGGAATTAAGTTAAAAACCGTAAAACCAAGATTTACAAAGACAAACTCAGTAGAGATAAACATAGGGATTTCTCCGCCTTTTCCGTAGATTAATCCTGTAAAATGTCCTATTACAAAAGCGATAAAGGCCAGTAAGAGGTTAGTAAGTGGGCCAGCGATCGCCACAATAGCCATTCCCCATTCTTTCCATTTAAGATTACGACTATCCACTGGCACTGGCTTGGCACCGCCAAAAACTGGCGCACCAATTATATATAATAATACTGGCACCAGAATAGACATATATGGATCTATGTGTTTAATAGGGTTTAGAGTTAGGCGGCCAGCATATTTGGCGGTCTTATCCCCTAGCCAGTAGGCGACCACGCCATGCATGAGCTCATGCAGAATAACAGACACAAGAATGATTATAAGTACTATTACTACTGCGAGAAAGTCGTTCATTAGTTCAAGACCACTACTTCTTTAGTAGCTGGTAGGCTCTCAAGGTTTTTGACTTTGAGTTTCTTTTCGGTACGAGCGGTGAGTTTCAGTTCTGATACCATACCATCTACGTTCCCCATAGAGACTACGAGTTTTGGCTCAATCTCGCGAACAGCACGTACGGAAGAAGTACAGAGGATGTCTGCGACAATATCATCGAGATTCTCTTCGATGCCACCAAGCACACCGGTATGGACACCACCAATTTCGATATCATAAATAGTTTTGCCGCTCTCGGTAGCAATACCACGGATAGTAGCTTCGCCGATTTCGAATTCACCTGGACCTGTAATTTTGCCCACAGCGAGACCAGCATCAATTACTGCATCAGCAATATTTACTTTGATAGTGGTGCTTTTGGTGCTGATAGTAATTTCGTCTTGGTTTCTACTCTCTATTTCAAACATATGGTCTCCTTATTTTATGATTTTTTCTGGATCGTAAATCTCAGCGATTTCCATTTCAAAAACATCTAGGATGAAGCGGTCGCGAACGTTCTTGCGATAAATAAAGTCATCTGCAGATAGGATTACATAATTAATAGGTTTACCCATCTTTTTCTCAATAACTTCGGCCCAACGGGTAAGTTTTTTGGTTTTATCATTACCAATAATAAGAAGATCTACGCCTTCCTGGCCTGGTAAACGATTAGTGACCACGAGGCCTTTGAGGTAATTCTTAACCGGACGACAGTAATCTTCCCAGGTGTTTTCTTTAACGTCCTTATCGCGAGCTGAATCAACCTTTTTAGAAAAGATATCAATCATTGGGCGGTAGAATGGGTGTTTGTTATTAGCTGAGTAATAAGTTTTATTGTCGAAATTCTCATTTTTAATGATACCGATACTTTCGAGATTTAGGAGTTCCCTGCGGACGGAGTTGATTTGTTCATCAATAACACGAGTCATCTCGCGTACGTAAAAAGATTTAGTCGGGTTTTCATAAAAGAGTTGCAATAATTTGGCTCGAGTCTTAGAGCCGAATAGTTTTTCTACTGGAGTGCTTGCAACTTTACTCATTCTGTATATATTTTATCACGAATGGATAAATTTTTTCAAGCGGTAGCCAATTTATTTCCGGAGTGCGCTTAAACCATGTAAGTTGGCGTTTCGCTAAATGCCAGTCATCGTATACAAATAGCTCTTTGGCTTTTTCTAGAGAAATCTCTCCATTAAGGTATTGCCATACAAACTGGTAAATATTGCTTTTCATCGCTTGAGAACCCCAGCCATATTTCTCGACTAGCATTTTAGTTTCCTCATATAGTTCTGGACAAAACATTTGTTCAGC
>CAMZIV010000043.1 GCA_947307355.1 uncultured Candidatus Saccharibacteria bacterium | reverse complement strand
ACTGAAGTATATGACGCCTGCGCAAATGTTGCAAAGGTGCTGAGTTAATACGTAGCTACATTTACCCCTCAAGTGCAACACTTTGAGACTCATAGATTTCCAATGGCGTAAGCCATTGAAGGCGTTTTCTTGGTCTATTGTTAATTAAATCTGTAACTCTGAGTATATCTTTTTGAGTCAGTCTTTTAAAGTCTGTTCCTTTGGGAAAGAAATCTCTAATCAATCCATTAGTATTTTCGTTTCGTCCTCGCTCCCAAGAGTGGTACGGATTGGCGAAATATATGGTAATACCTAGATTCTTTTCTGTTTCTTTCCAGAGTGAGAATTCTACGCCGTTGTCGTAAGTGATGGTTCTAACTTTTCCAAAGATGTTTTCGATGTCTTTGGTAGTTTGTTTTGCTATCTTGTCTGCATCGAAGTTGCGCACTAGACTAGCAGATAAGACGCCAGATTTTCTATCTACATGAGTGAGGATTCTATCTTTAGTATCTCGTCCGGAGATCGTATCACCTTCGAGATCGCCATATCTCTTTAGTCCGTCTATTTCTTTTGGTCTTTCTGAGATATTATGTTTATCCCTGTTGGTTCTATTAAATTTCATATATTTGTATGGACACTTCTTTTTACCTCTACGCCTAAGATACTTCTCTAGATGTTCATAGTAGATAAGATGGTAGATTGCCTTATGTGAGACATATGGTATTTTACCTTCAATCTTTAGCCTCCCAGAGATTTGTTCTGGAGACCAACGTAACTTCAATTTTTCTAGTACATATTCTTTGGTTTTCGTATACTTAGGCGTATCGAGACGTAATCCTTGTGTCTTAGTACGATTAGAAGCCTTCTTATTAGCATCTTTAGCAACATATCTAGGCTTATTAAATTCTTTTAGTCTTTTATGGTAATTATCTTTCTTCAGACGAATCGTATCTACGTAGCTTTTGCCTCTATAGTGTCTACTATCTAAACTGAGTTCTTTAGGCTTATTTACTCTAGTTCTCTTTACCTTTATGCCGTTCCTTATTAATTCTCGAGAAAGCGATGAGACTGTACGATCTAAACATCTAGCAATTCTTCTTAAACTTTCTCCAGATTTTAATCTATTCTCAATTACTACTCGCTCTTCAAACGAAATATGTGTATACTTACCTTGAGACATCTGTTTACTCCTTTTTAGTTTATGCAAATTTAATTCTAACAGGGTAGACGCAAAGATGTCTCTTTTTTGTTACTAAGTGTTGCACTTGAGAGGTTAACTTAGGGTAGAGGTTGACTATGCGGGAAAAGTATGCTATAATTATTATATCGAGTAGTTTTAGCAACCGTGAATTTTTACAGAGACTGAGTAAGGAGGTATTATATGGGACCTGTAATCACGACAAAGGAAATTGACGAGGTTGACCTGCATATTACTCGCGAATGCGACGGGCATTGTCCGTACTGCTATGTCGATGAGGGGGGCGGGAGTAACGAGCTGTTCAAACGATTGCCGCTATACGGCGATACTGAGACATTAAAAGAGATTATCCGTAACATCCAGGGCGCAGCAGGGGCGAAAAGCCTGGTGTTTGTAGGGGGCGACCCTTGCCGGCATCCTGATTTAGCTGAGCTTCTTCGCTATTCCAAAGAAGATGTAGGCGGCATGGCCACTTGCGTGTTGTCCAACACGCACTCCTATATGAAAGACGGAAAGGCTGTTCCGATTGAGGCTATCGTGCCTTATGTTGACGAGCTGGATTTCACCCTACACGGGATCGGCTCGGCGCACGATGCTATCAATGGTAACCCTGGCGCCTATGATCATGCAATGGGGCAACTGAAAGCCTATATGCGGGCTCGTGGTAACACACGTAAGGGCGTAGGTATCGTTCTTAACTTCATCCCGTATACCCTACAACACGTCGAGGGGATGATGATGGGCGCAATCAGCGAGTTGCATATGGATCCGGAGCGCGACTATTTCTTGGTCCAAAGGATCGCGAAAACTGGGCGGGCCTGTGAAGGCTATAACCGGTGGATGGTCAAGCAGGATCTGCTAACAAAAGCGCTGGGCTCGATTGAGTACATCAGGCAGGAATATGGCTTCGAAACGAAGCTTGATGCCGTAGACGCATTCCCGTGGTGTGCTATTCCGGAGCAGTATCAGTATATGCTGACTCCCGGTGGCTGCAAGTGGGGCTGTCCTGACGGCGTTCTTTCCGTGGTTCAGGATGGCGGCATCCAGAGATGTGCGTTGAGCGAGAAGATCCTGGGCAATTTCCTCGAGATCAATACGCCTGAGGCTTTCACTCGCTTCCTGACGGGGAATCCGATATTGCAGATGTTTCGTACGCATCGACACCTGGATGGGAAGTGTTTGTCCTGCGATCTGCTGGGCAAATGCGGCGGCGGCTGCGTGATTGCAGCCGGCGACGGTGATCCCTATAAGGCCGGAGATATTCATACTGGCCACGACTACCTCGCGGACTAAAAAACGGGCCGCACCCCTCGGGTGCGGTCTTTTTCATGTTAAAATAATGGCAATAAACGTGAGGAGTGATATGGAAAAAACTTTTGATTTCTTGAAGAATAGAACCCATGTGAATTTTGTCGCAACAGTAAATGGCAACAAGCCGAGCTTGCGCCCATTTGGTGACCCGGTATTATTTGATGGGAAAATCTATGCGTTAACTCATGCGCAAAAGAATGTGGCGAAACAAATTGAGGCAAATAATCATGTCTGCATCGTTGCCTATGACGGAACTGATTGGATTAGAATCAATTGCCAAATGATTGACGATAGTGACAATGTTGAGGCCAAAAAAGCAATCATAGCAGAGTTTGATTGGGCAGAAGAGGCTGGATACACTTTAGATGCGCCTGATTTCAAGATTTTTTATCTCGCTAATGCTGACGCGGCAATCTATAACGAAGACGGCGAGGTACTAGCACGAGAACAGTTTTAGCTATTTAGCTAGCAACCGAAGAACTGGCTTGGAATTTTCGGGTCGAACCATCGAATTCGCCCCTGTTAAATACCTCGTTCCGGTGGCTGAAAGCAAAGAATTCCTGAAAGCCAAAAAAGAGGCGGCTCGAACCGCGTCTCAACAGATCAAAAAAGGCCTCAAAGAGGACTCAAATGAAGTATGGTGGGACTTAATTCGCCAGGTTTTAACAGTGTACGAAGAAGTTTTATATCAAAAATAGCTTAAATGTCTATAATATACATTAGAAATGAACGAAATTAGTTATAGTCTTGATTATGATTTGGGGCGCGATATCTGGAATTGGTATTACGGTGCGAATTATTCCGAAAATGGGGAAGAGCATTTTAAAAATGTCGACGATTTGAGCGTGCTGAAACAAATAAAGGGAATTAAAAAGTTGGAGGATGCGGAGCCTGTTTTGAGGCCATATTTACAGAGCAAAAGTGACGATGCGGATAGTGAGCTGAATGGATTTTTGAGGGTGGCTAATGCACAGTTTGCGGAGTATTTTCAGCTTGCGTGCGAAAAGATGGAAGAAATAACTGGCAAACCGCTTGCAAATAATAAGTTTACTTTTTATGTAACAACTTTTCCGAGGATGGTGGTTTTTTATGAAGAGGGAATAGTATTTTTATATGCGAAGATCGACAATGAATTGTGGGGAATGCCGCTTGATGGGTTTATGCATGAGCTGTTACATTTTCAGACAGATAAATATTGGCGCCAAGATCCAAATTCGCTGGTTTCGAGGTTGTCCGAGGATGACTACTTTAGATTGAAAGAATCGCTGACGGTAATACTGGACGAGGAGCTAAAGCCAATAATGACGTTGCCGGATTGTAGTTATCCAGAGTACGGGGAATTGAGGGAAAAGTTGCATGATCATTGGAAGAAGAACCACGATTTTGATGCGTTAGTTAATTACGGTCTTGGATTGTTATAAGAGTAAAAGCTCATTAAGCTAAAGAGTTTGGATTCATAATTGCCATTCGACGTAAATCGAACATTTGTCCATCGTACGGACGGTTGGCTGACTGCGTACCAAAACTCAAAAAGCCAGCTTTTTCGTAACTTTTAATTGCGGCTGGGTTTCCTTCGCTTACTAATAGTCGAATGCTTTTTAAGTCTCGATTTTCGAAGCCGTATTTTACTAATTGCTTAGTTGCTGCTGTGCCGATGCCTTTTCCGCGTATGCCTTTACCATATAATCCGATACTGAGCATTGCGGATTTCTTTTCGAAGTTATAGCTATATAGTGCGCAATATCCTACCATTTTTTCGTCGTTCAGGATAATAAAGTAGTCGTCTTTATTTGCTATATTTTTACTTATCCATTTTTTTACGGATTCTAAATCTGCATCCGCCTGATAAAAATCGTAATTTGTATCGTCTAAGCGCATCTTCAAAATAAACTCAGTAAATTCTGAGTTTTCTAAGGTTAGCGGAACGAGTCTAATATTCGTCATAAATAATTTGGTGGGCCTTACTGGGCTCGAACCAGTGACCTTACGAATG
>CAMZIV010000042.1 GCA_947307355.1 uncultured Candidatus Saccharibacteria bacterium | reverse complement strand
TCTTCTACGAGCATGGAACGAGCATTTTTGGCTTTTTCAACCATATCTGCTGGGATTTCACCAACAGTAAGTTCGTGATCTGCATAATCTTTGTAGGTATAAGCCTTCATATCAACAAGGTCTACAACACCGCAGATGTCTTTTTCAAAACCGATTGGGAGGTGAATCGCCACAGCGTTCTTAGAAAGACGTTTGTGGATAGAATCTAGAGATTTGTAGAAATCACCACCGATTTGGTTAATCTTGTTTACAAAACAAATACGTGGCACGCCGTACTTGGTAGCTTGGCGCCATACAGTTTCAGACTGAGCTTCTACGCCCATCTTACCATCGAATACTACGACTGCGCCATCGAGCACGCGAAGTGAACGCTCCACCTCAGCGGTAAAGTCGATGTGGCCCGGGGTATCGATAATGTTAATTTGATGACCTTTCCAGTAAACAGTAACAGCTGCGGAAGTAATCGTAATACCGCGTTCCTTTTCCTGTTCCATCCAGTCGGTATCAGCACCACCGGTGCCGCCCTTAACTAGGTCAATTTTGTGTTTGAGACCAGTACGGTAGAGAATAGCCTCACTGGTTGTAGTCTTACCTGCATCGATGTGCGCAATAATACCAATGTTGCGTAGCTGAGACAGGTCTTTAATTTCGTTAGCCATAAGCTCCTTTATTAATATTAATTAAATTCCCTTTTACGAGTTCCACACTCAAAAATAAGGCATATTTGATACATTATATCATAAAATTTGATTTTTTTGCAAGGAAAATGCCCCCTGGGTTACAGGGGGCCAGACATTATGGAAGACGTCAAGAAGAAAGTGCAAGTGGCTGCTTATATACTAAGCGGTTTTGAATCAGGCGGGAGAAGAAACGGACTATTTCCTCATACACCTTTTGGAGCATATCCTTCGGTACACCGGACCAAGTTTCGACTTTTTCTTTCGAGAACTGACCGATATTCAGGTAAATTCGCAAAAAATCTATGAGCTTGATGGAACACTCTTCTCTTGTGAGCACAAGCTCAGGAGAAATGCGCATAGAATTTCTTACGATACCCGTTGGTAGGTTTGCCATCTCTGGAACAAAGACCAAATCCCTGTTGCCGTATTCGGCCAGGATCGGCTCTAAAGCACTTCTTATCTTAGTGCTATCCAGATTTAAAGCCGGTGATTCGTTGGCGTGGCTGGTCAGACATACAGATACCGCCTCGCACAGCGCATTGTTTACCGGTGGCTTATATTCCATGGGCGCTCCGGAATCTGCTTTTCTATAGCTTCCTAGATGCACCTCTTCTTGAACGAATTCTTTAAAGTACTTCCCATTCATTTTTAAATCCCCCTTCAAAATTTTTATGAGAACAGACCCCATAATATCACATATTTTATTAAAAATCAATACTCTAAAAAGCATAAATACTATGGTAAAATAAAGGTAGTATTTGTGGAGGTGGAATGTTTTATCCGAGTCGCCAAGCTTTGGGCGATAAGTTAGCTGAGAAACTGCCTGAATATCGTAACAACGATACTATCATTTTTTGTCTTAAAAAGTCATCTCTTCTCTCTTGTATAGAGCTGGCGGCACGCCTCCATGCCTACATTTACATTTTACAATACGCCGAAATCGACGACCCATATGATATCACGCGTGAGCTGGGCGTGGTTACCACGGATGGCGCCTTTATTAGTAACCCAGACATCAACTACCAAGAGATGGAGTACATTAACAGTAGTTTTGGCAGCGTAGTTGAGGAGCGCAAACGCACCGCGTTTTCAAAGATTAACGCCGAGCCAGATCTTAACCCAAATTTTGACATGCGCACCTTTAATAATCGCAATATTCTAGTTTTTGCCGATATTCTAAAAGATACCATCGAGGCCGAAGTGGCCTTTGAGATGTTAAAACCGTACTCTCCTGCTATCGTTCACGGGGCATTTGGTAATATCACCGCTCCAGTTTCCGACAAATTCCAGATTGAGGCCGGCGGCTGCACGTTTATGGACGTGCTAAATTCAACTAATTTCGATGACAACCATTATTTCGATCAGCCAGATAAATATTCCGATGAGGAAAAGATTAAAATGGCGAATAATATAAGTATTTATTGGGCATGAGCCTAGAAAGGAACAAAATGGACAACACTATCAACAAATTAATGGAGGCAATCGGGACCAAAGTCGTAGGTCAAGAAGAGTTGCGCCTCTCAATGATCGTGGCTCTTATCGCCAAAGGTCACGTGCTCCTGGAATCTTTGCCAGGCCTTGCCAAAACCCTGGCGGCTAAAACCCTCGCCGAAGCAGTGAATGGCACTTTCTCGCGCGTGCAGTGTACGCCGGATCTTTTGCCGTCTGATATTATCGGTACTCAAATTTACAATTACAACAACGGTACTTTCGAAACCAAGATTGGCCCTGTCCATGCCAATTTCGTACTTCTAGATGAAATCAACCGTTCCTCTGCTAAAACTCAATCCGCCATGCTCGAAGCAATGCAAGAACACCAAGTTTCCATCGCTGGCGTGATGTATCGTATGCCGGATCCATTTATTGTCCTTGCTACCGAAAACCCAATTGAGCAAGAAGGTACTTATGAACTCCCAGAAGCCCAACTTGATCGTTTTCTTCTAAAAGTGGTGGTACCTTATCCAAAACGCGAAGAAGAACTTAGTATTTTGAATTACACTTTGGGCGGCCAGACTATTAGCCCGTTGCCGGAATCAGCCAAAGTCTCTCTTGAAGACGTTAAACGTTTACAGCAAGCTGCGCACCAAGTTAAGGTGGACGATTCCATCAAAAATTACATCATTAATATCGTGGCTGCCACTCGCAATCCAAAAGCTATTATTGATCCAGCTTTAGCTAAATATGTTGAATACGGTGTTTCCCCACGTGGTGGTATCGCCCTGATGCGTATCGCCCAAGCGCTCGCCCTTATTCATGGCCGCGATTATGTTACCCCAGACGATGTCAAAGAGCTCCGCTATGCTGCGCTCCGCCACCGTATTATTCTTAATTTCGAGGCCGCTGCCGACGAAATTCATGAAGAAGCTATTATCGATGCAATCTTTTCAAAGATTGCAACTCCATAAGAAATTTATATAGAATAGGCAAAATGTCGAACAATCTCGCTAAAGTCAAGAAAAAAATGAGCATCTACGCCAAGCGGCGTGTCAGAAATGTGCTCACCGGCAACTACGGTTCCGTATTCAAAGGCCGCAGCATGGATTTTGACGATCTTAGGGCCTATGAATATGGCGATGATGTCAAGGATATTGATTGGAAAGCATCAGCTCGCTCAAAAGCCCCAATGATTCGGCGCTATATTGCCGTTAGAAAACACAACATCATGATTGTTGGAGATTCAGGTCGAGGTATGGCAGCGCTGGCCCCGTCCGGTGAGAAAAAATCTACCCTTGCCACCTTTGCTGCCGCAGTGGTTTCTTACGTTGCCGACAAAAACAGCGACCTCGTCGCAATGACTTTTGGCAATAACAAAGGCAACACCAGGTTTCCGCTAAAAGAAGGTATTGCTCATATCGAAAATTTCCTCGACAAATACGAAAAATCTATTTCTGTCGAGTCTGGCAATTCTGATATCAATGCCTTGCTGAGTTATATTTCCAAAAATTTCCGCGAGCGCATGTTTCTCTTTATTATCACGGATGTTCACGGCGGGCTTTTAATTTCCGAAGGGCTCCTAAGACGTCTTCGTGTTCGTCACGAAATTATGGTTATTATGGTAGAAGATGTCAGTTTTACGGATAAAAAATTCAAAAACGACTCCGCCGTAGATATTACTGACCATACTTCCCTCCCACGCTTTATGCGCTCAAATCGTAAACTTCGAAACGCCGAAGCACGTCTGCGTGAAGAAAACATCCAAAAAATCGACCATAACCTGAAGAGACTTGGAATTATGAGTTGTCATATTTCTAGTACCGATACTGCCATCCCGAGTATTTTTAAAATGCTAGAGGAGAAAAAACATGCACGTTAATTCAAATCTTCTCTTTGAGCCGGCTAGCTATAACATCTTGTGGACGCTGCTTGGTGCCGTGTGTTTACTTCTCGTTATTATTATTCTGCTTGCTATTTTTCTGGCTACTCGCAAGAAAAAAATCAAGACTATCGCGCACCTCGCGCCAAAGAAACCCGTCATTATTGATATCAACGCCATCCGCGAAAAGTATCTTCTTGAAGTTGTGAGGATTGAGTCTGAATTTGATGCCAGAAAAATCAAAGCCTCCAAAGCCCACCAAGAGTTAAGTCTCGTTGTACGTAAATTCTATACCGAAGCCTACAGATTTAGAGCGGAATTTTTGACTCTTACCGATCTTAAAAAGTCTAGCAAAAAAGCCCTCACCGCTACTATTGAAAAATACTATCCAGAAGAATTTAACCTGCTTGAAAAAGGCTCCGTGGCCGATGCCGCCGAAAGCGCCCGCAAACTAATTAGCTTAGGGGAGGACAAAAATGCTTAATAGTTTTGCCTTTAGTGTTGGT
>CAMZIV010000041.1 GCA_947307355.1 uncultured Candidatus Saccharibacteria bacterium | reverse complement strand
TGATGTGGACATAAAATACAATGATTAACGACGAGTCTCTGAGTATTCAAACGAGGGCACCAGTCCGGAATCGTTTGTTTTTCCGCTTCATACTCATGTTCATAAGAAAGTATAAGCTTATCATTTTTTATACCTTCGTCTGTTTTATAAGACTCTTCACTCTTTACTTCTGTACAAACAAGCCACCTGCCTTCATTCGAAATCGGGTGTCTTTCGCAAGCATCACATTCAATACAACGTGTAACTATTTTATTATCGCCAAACTTATTCATTTTATCACCTCCTAAATTGCTCCTACCCTGGCAAAATTATACCACGGAGAATGTAGCAGGCGAAGCATAAGCGAAATTATTTGATTTCTTCAAAGCGATATTTTTGCACGATGTCTGGGTATTTTTTGTGATCTACCTCAGACAAAAACATTTCGAGCGGGCGAGCCCAAAGTTTGCCGTCGCCATAAAGCGCGCGGTAAATCACTAATTCCCCTTTATTTTCGCTATCAAAGGCAACATCCTCGACATAGTACAGGGCTCCTTTAAAATGACGGTAAAGCCCGTGGATTTTAACTCTTCTAACCTCTCTTTTCATACTTTTATTCTAACATATATTAGTATATAATTGTGGTATATATAAATATCAAAGGAGCACATATAATGAATCCAGAATCGTTACGTGAGAACCCAGGAGAAAATGAGTCCACCAAGAGTTGGGACAGTTTAGGTGATGTACCTTTTAATTCCGCCCAACAAAAGCTTGATGAACTTAACGCTGAGAACATAAGAAAAGAAAACGAAATCAATGAACAGGCCAACGCAGAAGAAGAAAAATATAACAATGCTAGCTTCGCAGAAAAAAGAGAAATGAAAAAAGCTGGTTATGGACCAGACGACATAGACACCATGAGACATGCTCAGCTTGCGGTAAACAGAGATGAGTATCGTGAAAAACTAGATGAAATTAATGACGAATATTTCGCAAATGGTGGTGTGGCCCAAAATGGTGGGGCCGGTATGGATTACGTTGAAAATGTAGACAAGGCACGCGCGATGGCAGAAGCAGAAGATAAAGTACGTGAAAAATTTGCCAACGATGAAAAGAATCAATACGAATTGGGCGGCCATTACAGTACTGATCAATTGCGCCAGGACGTCAGTAAACTAAGGAAGGACACACTTGAAGGTGATTACGATCGCAAAGAAAAGTTAACCTACTTAGGTTATGCTGATGAATATGAAGGACTAGCTGATAAGATGGACGCGAAGATTGACGAGGCCGCAGAACAAGCTGCAAAAAAATACGACCAACAAAACTAAATAAATAATAAAAAATGCGGCATTTATGGCCGCATTTTTTATACAAACAAAACTTTAAATAGCCCGAGTGAGATAGCGAGCATGATGAGACCGGCGGTAAGGACGCCGCAAAGGATAGAAAGGGTAGATTTTTTGAAGTCTAAGTTCAAAATACTAGCGGCCAAGGTGCCGGTCCAGGCGCCGGTACCAGGAATTGGGATCGCCACAAAGAGAAAGAGTGCCCAGTAAACCCCGCCTTTGGCCTTGGCGAGAAGTTTGTCGCCGGCTTTGTTCCCTTTTTTGAGGCAAAAATCACAGAACTTTTTGAAGGCTTTCCATTTACATTTTTCGGAGCCCCAAGTCAGAATTTTACGAGCAAACAGATAGATAAATGGCACTGGAATCATGTTACTAATAATCGCAATCAGCAAAATCGCCCATTCTGGCAACCCCGTATCCATTCCAACGGCAATCGGGATAGCGCCACGAAGCTCAATAAGTGGGACCATGGATACAAGAATAATAATCAGGATTTTCCAAAACATATAACTATTGTAACATGTTAAAATATAAGTATGTTGATTTCTATCATCATTCCTGTTTTTAACTCCGAGAGATATCTAGAAAGGTGTCTTGACTCTGTGCTTGGAGCGATGAAAAGTATAGATGGCGAGATTCTTACAATCGATAATGGTTCCACGGATGATTCAGTTGAAATTCTAAAGGAATATCAAAAGAAGAATAAACAGATTAAAATCCTACACTGCGATACTCCAGGTGCAGCGGCCGTAAGAAATTACGGAGCAAAGAATGCCAAGGGCGATTACATCTGGTTTGTGGATGCAGACGATGCGGTCGCGGCTGATTCAGTTGAATTGCTTACCAAAAAAGCCAAAAAAGAAGATGCAGATCTCGTAATGTTGGGCGTTGAAAGGATTTATAGGAATGGCGGTAAGAACTACCTTTCGGCTGTTATTCCAGAAGAAAAGAACTATAAAAGCAGGTTTGTGCGTTATGGTATGGGGCCTGTACAGGTGTTAATTCGCCGCAAATGGTGGGATGAACACGGCTTTAAGTTTATGGAAGGCCACATCCATGAGGACATGGAGCTGATGTCTTCCCTCATTCTATATACTGAGAAATTTGCCGCAGTAGACCAACCTCTTTATTATTACTACCAAAATGAGGGTTCTGTATTGCATAAAACCACCTGGGACCCGCATTATTTTGATATTTTCCCAGTCCTTAAAAGTATGTACCAAAGATTTGAGGATGCCAAGGCTACAAAAACGTACCACGACGAGCTCGAATGGTTTTTCATTTGGAATCTTTTGATTGACTCGGCGGCAGATTTTAAGAAGTTTCCTGAAGGAAAAGCCGGACTCAAGCACTCTCGTGAAATGATGAAAGAGTATTTCCCGAATTGGCGAAAAAACAGGTTTCTCAAAGAGAAACCTGTGAAACTCCGAATCAGAGTAAGATTAAACTATTATAGTTAATTCTTAGCTTTTTCTTCCTCTTCTAGTTTTTTGAAGGCGACTTTACCAACCAAAGTTTTTGGAAGCTTGTCACGGAATTCGTAAGCTGCAGGAAGAGCATATACTGGTACGTTGCGTTCGAGGAGCTCGCGGATTTCACGTTCAACTTTCTTCCCTGCTTTGTAGCCTGGTTTCAAGACAATGAAGGCTTTTGGTACTTGACCCTTATAATGATGGTCAATACCAATAACGGTGGAAGTAAGCACGGCCTCGTGAGAGTTGATAACGGATTCTAGATGGGTTGGGTAAATATTGTAGCCTGATGAGATAATCATGCGCTTTAAGCGTTGTGCAAAGTAGATAAACCCATCTTCGCCCATGTAGCCGATATCACCAGTGTGAAGCCAAAGCTTACCATCTGGATGAACACGAAGGGTCTGAGCGGTTTCTTCGTCGTTGTCCATGTATCCCATCATAATCAGTGGACCGGAAGCACAGATTTCGCCTTCTTCGCCAACTGGGAGTTCATCGAAAGTATCGTTTTTGATAATCTTGAAATACATGTCTGGGAGCGGTGCGCCGATCATGCCATCGCTAAAGGTGTGCTCTGGTGAAAGACAGATAGCGCCTGAACCTTCGGTAAGGCCGTAGCCTACGCGAATTTTAGCAGAAGAACCATAGGTTTTGAGACATTCATTCACCTTATCGCGCAAGGTTTGGTTCAATGCATCGCCACCACAAATAGCGGCAGTAACAGATTTAAGATCGCCCTTTTTGAGCTTGGTGTTTACAAGCGCTTCATACAAGGTAGGCACGCCTACGATGAAGTTTGGCTCGTTTTTCTTGATGATTTCACCGAATTGTTTGTGGTTGAAGGCTGGGATCAAGATACAGCCCATACCTTTTACGAGTGGAGTATGAATACATACACCAAGACCAAAACAGTGGAACAAAGGCAAAATCGAGAGCACCATAGCGCCAGGTTCACATTGACGAATAATGGTGGAGTCACAGATAGACTCGGCGTTGACGTTGAGATTAGATAGCAACACTGCTTTTGGTGCACCGGTAGTACCACCAGAATACATAATGATGGCTGGGTCGGCACCGCTACGCTCTTCGTGATAGTTCCCCTGGTAGAAGTAGGAGTTTGCAATAAAATCTTCCCAAAGCACCACGCGGCTATCGTTGGCTGGAAGGCGAACTTTCTTAACGTGAAGGGCAGTATAGAGTTTTTTCTTGAGGAAACCGAGGCCGTCTGATGGGCGAACCACGATAATACGCTCAAGCTGAGCAGTATCACGAAGACGATAAATCTTGTCGAAAACGGCGTCGATTACAAGTACATACTTGGAATCTGCAACCTTAATGTAGTACTCAAGCTCTTTTTCGGATGACAAAGGGTGCACCATATTACAGATGGCGCCAACCATATTTACTGCGTAAACCATAGTGATACCCTCTGGGGTATTTGGCATACAAATAGTAACACGATCACCTTCTTTTACGCCGTAGTTTTTAAGCGCACGAGCAGTTTTTTCGATCTTGCGAACGAAGTTTTTGTAGGTGACTTTGTGGCCGTAGTACGAATAGGCAATATTATCTGGCCATTTTTCGGCAGACTGCATTACCATGTCTACCATTGAACAATCTGGATATTCTATGTTTGCTGGGATTCCCTCGTCCTCGTAAAATTTGAGCCAAGGGCGCTCCACTAACTCTTTCTTTTTCATAATATAACCATTATAGCACAAAAA
>CAMZIV010000040.1 GCA_947307355.1 uncultured Candidatus Saccharibacteria bacterium | reverse complement strand
AGGACCCAGACCCTCTAAGTCTGCGATACAGGTTCGATTCCTGTCGGCTCTACCACCGTAGGAACTGAATAAAAAGAGAGCTTGCTCTCTTTTTTGAAGTGACGCCCGGTGGAAGATTTTTCGTGAAGCGAAAAATCTACCAGTTTTTTGGCTATGTGTTATAATTAGCTTATGTTTAGGTCAAAACTTTTTGTAGGAAGTTTAGTAGCCGCTACTACTCTTTCTGCTTTCATTCTTTCTTCTACTACCGTAAACGCAGAAACATATACTAAATCTGCCCTTATTCGTGTTTCTAGCGCTTGTACTATGAGTGGCGCAGTGGCTACCGCCCACACCGCTACCGTAAATGGTGGTACTTATACTCCAGACATTGGTGAATCAGTACTCACTACCGTATGTAACGATTCTGGTGGTTTTGCAGTTTATGCCATTGGCTTTACTAACGAAATGGATGGTAATAATGTGATGGAACATTCTACCAATCCATCCGCAACTATTGCAACCGGTACTGCCACCAGTGGCCAAACCTCAAACTGGGCTATGAAACTCACTCCGCACCAAAATGGCGACAACACTCCAACTATAGAAAACGGTTATGACAGCTACAGCGTAGTACCAAGTGATTACATAAAAGTAGCTTCCTATCCATCCGCTACCGCAGAAAGTGCTAGTGTATCATTCAAAACTTACTACGCAGTCTATGTTTCTCGCCAACAAACCTCAGGCACTTATAATGGTAAGGTAAAATATGTTCTAGTGCACCCTGCTAATGGTGAAGCGCCAGAAAAAGATCCAGACCCACTAACCACCACTTTTGATGAAGCGTTCGGTAATGCTGGTAAAACGAAAGTTACCGTCAATAACCAGCAATACTATAAGGAACAAGATATGACATCCTTTATCTGTGACAGTATTACGGAAGGGCAAACTACTGAACTTGTAGATATACGTGACAATACGATTTATCATGTAGGCAAATTGGCAGATGGGCGTTGCTGGATGCTGGATAACCTTGCGCTTGACCCAGTCGCCAACGGTTCTAGTCTAACCCCGTCTAACACCAACGCTACCCAGGCTGCCATAGACAACTATCTCACTAGTAGTGGCACTGCCCCACAAACCGGCTGGGCCACAGAAGCTGTATCGTACGAAACCAGTTCAAGTGTATATGATCAACCACGTATCAATATAGCAAGCAAAGATGTACTGCCAACCACATACAATAGTACAGATGAACCTTTGGCCTCTATTGTAACTAGTGAAAACTGGAAAGTAGGTATATACTACAACTACTGTGCAGCAAGTATTGGTACATACTGTTATGCAAGCGGACAAGGTATAGATAAAAATGAATCTTCTGCCATTGATGCAGACCAAGATATTTGTCCTGCAAACTGGAGAATGCCAACTGGTGGCCCAATTGGCACGGCCGGTACCACTACAGGCGGTGGTGAATACCAAACACTATATAACGCTTATCCAGCTATTAGCGGAGGAGATAGCCAGTACACTAGATTTAGAAAGGTTCTACGCCTTCCTCTCTCGGGCAACTTCGACAATGGCTCGGCGGGCAGTCAGGGTTACTACGGCCGCTTCTGGTCCTCTACGTACGGCGATAGCTACTATATGTACTACCTCTACGTCAATACGTCAAATATCAATCCGCAGGGTAACAGTTATCGCTACCGCGGGAGCTCTATCCGCTGTATCGCCAAATAGCCCTGTCTTCGTGTTATAATAATACTTATGAAAAATATTGTTGAGGTAAAAAACTTCAAGATGACTTTTGGTAACAAAAATGTTATCAAAGATTTGTCATTTGATGTAAAGAAGGGGGAGATATTTGGCTTGCTTGGTGCAAACGGTTCTGGTAAGACTACTACCGTGCGTGCGCTTCTCGGATTTTATCCAGCTACCGGTGGAGAGCTACTAGTAGACGGTAAACCATATGATCCAGAAGATTCTAGTATCAATATTGGCTATCTTCCAGAAGAGCGTGGGCTTTATCGCAAGGAAACCGTGATCGACACATTAGAATACTTCGGGATGTTAAATGGTGTAAAAGAGCCACGTGAATGGGGAATGAAATATCTAAAGCGCGTAGGGCTAGAAGACAAGGCTAACGAAAAAATTGAAAAACTTTCCGGCGGCCAGCAGCAAAAGATTCAACTTGGTATCACAATCATGGGTGATCCAAAACTGCTTATTCTGGATGAGCCAACCAAGGGTTTTGACCCGATGAACAGAAGACTTCTTATGGACATTATTGAAGAGCATCACAAAAAAGGTGCGGCTATCATTATGATTACACATTATATGGATGAAGTTGAGAAACTTTGTGATAGAGCACTTCTATTAAAGGACGGTGTGGCTAGAGCATATGGCTCAATTCCGGAGATTAAAAAAGAATTTGGTGGCAAGAGCTTAGACCAGATTTTTGTAGACGTATATGGAGGTGAAGATGAATAGTTTTACATGGAAAGTTGCAAAATTTGAAATCGTCCGCCAACTTAAAAAACCAGCTTTTTGGGCAGCTACACTTCTGATGCCACTTTTAATTGGCGGTATTTATTTTATTAGTTTTATTTCTTCGCAAGGCGTAGATGAGAATCCAGAAATAAGTGAAGATACTAAGGTGGCAATTACGGATGATGCGGGAGTATTTTCCGCGCAGGCACCATATATTATTAATGGTGACAAAGATTATGGTATCGAGATGCTTAAAAAAGGGGAAGTAGATCTTTATTTCTATATCCCGCAAAATTTCTTGGAGACTAAGAAAGCTGAGTTTTATCATGTTTCTGAAGGTTTGGAAATCCTTAACTTTGACGCGAATATCCTTAAAACTTTGATGATGCAGGATGCGGCCACTAGGGTTGACCCAACTGACATTTTGGCCCTTACTGGCGGGTATGAGATTGAGGACAAAAAGATTACGAAGGATGGTAGTGATTCAAATGCACTAGGTAAGGCAATTATTCCATTTGCAATTGGGATTATTTTCTTCCTCTTTATTGCTCTTTGTGGGAACAGGTTCCTCATGTGTGTGGTGGAGGAAAAAGAGAATCGTATTTCTGAGATGATTCTTACATCGGTGTCTTCCAAACATTTGATAGTAGGGAAAATTATTGCAATGCTGACACTTGGTTTAGTTCAGATTTTGGCATTAGTGATTCCAATGGGCATACTTGTATTCTTGAATCGTGATAGTCAAATAATTGCGCCGATTCTTGCGATGATTGAGATTGATCCAGTTGCAATCACTCTTAGCATATTGCTATTTGTAGTTTCCGCGGTATTTTACGCGGGCACTTGTACGCTTGTGGGCTCACTCGTGGCCACGGCAAAAGATGCATCCTCGTTTATTGGTCCAGCAATTATTGCAATGGTATTTCCAATGTATTTCATGCAGGCGTTTATGATGGAGCCAAACTTCCTAGTGTACTTCTTAACTTACTTCCCACCATCCGCTCCGATTGCTTTGATGCTTCGTAGTGGCTTTGGCACAATTACCACTTGGGAATACTGTATTGGGCTTGGCGTAGTTTTCCTTACAGCTGTAATCGTGATTAGACTAGCGATAGTATCTTTCCAAAAGAATGCAATCAATTTTGGCACTGTAAACCTTCTAAAAAAGAGATCCAAAAAATCATAAATTTTATGCTTGCACGCTCTTTTAATGTTTGATAGAATAGAAAAAGTTGTCCGTTTTTACCCAATGGTACTGCGAGTGGGCTTGAGGTCGGAGGACAACGAAACATTAAGGAGAATATTTGATACATGCGTATCATCAAGGCTAAGCGTTCTAAAGAACGTAAGGCAAAGATAGCTCCAGCCGAATGGCAAGAGTTTATCGAAATATAAAATAAGCCCTTCTTCAGGGCTTATTTTATTTGTTTTTATTTGGTTTTGGCGTCTACGATTTCGAGAAGGAGATTGGTGAAGTTTTCGCCACCCTGAGAGGAACCCCAGGAAATGGTTTGGCCATTTACTACGATGGAACTACCGTCGCTATTGGCCCAGTCGATTTTTTGCCCATCAATATAGAAAGCTGGTGTACCGGAGACGTCGATACGTTTGCCGATGCCCATATCAAAACTGATTTTCTTGGAAACTCGGTCCGATGCGATGTCTTCGTTGAATTTATTTAGATCACCTTTGCCATTGGTGACTTCTGTAAAGTAGTTATTAAAGTAAGTAGTGCGGGCAGATGCAGAAGCATATTCCCATTCGGCTTGGTTGGCAAAAAGTGCGTCGGCGTATTCTTTCCAGTAACCTTGGAGACCAGCAGCTTCGGCAGCGGAAGCGGCGGCGGTACCGTTTTGATGGTAGCTTAAAAGAAAGCTACGATAGACGATGGCGAGTTTGCCGTTGGATTTTTCTACAGCGGCGTTGACGCGTGGATTAATGGAAGCACAGCCTGGACATTGGTAATCTGCGTATTCATAGATTTTTACTGGGGCATCTGGATTGCCTTTAACGTGGTCACCGATATTGCCATTGTGCTCGTCTGCAGCGATGACAGAATAAAATTCATATTGACTAAAATCTGTAGCCTTATTGTTGCCATCGATTACGATATAACTACCGATACCGATGATTGCGATGACGGCAATTGCAATAATAACTCCGACAGTGGAAAAACCTTTTTTCATGAAAACTCCTTTA
>CAMZIV010000039.1 GCA_947307355.1 uncultured Candidatus Saccharibacteria bacterium | reverse complement strand
GAGCATCTGTCTTCGGAACAGAGGGTCGTAGGTTCGAGTCCTATCGGAGGTACCATTTTTTAAAATCTATGTTATAATATAGGAACGTGGTACCGTAGCTCAGTTGGTTAGAGCGTGGGACTCATAAGCCCAAGGTCACTGGTTCAATTCCAGTCGGTACTACCATTTTTGTTTCACAAAAAATGGCAGTACGCGGAACTTCGTAAACGGTACTACCATTTTTGTTTCACAAAAATGGCTTACCAGTTGTGTTATAATAAACCCATGAACAAGAAACAAGGCTTTACTATACTAGAAATTATCATCGTTGCTATTTTTGCATCGCTTCTTTTAATTCTCTTCTTTGTTCAAAAAGCCAACTTAGACGCTATGGAACGTGACGAAGACAGAAAAACCGCTATCAACGCCATGTACTATGCTCTCGAAGAAAGCTTCTACAAAGACCATAAATATTACCCAGAGACCATCAGCGAAGACAACATCAAAGTTATCGACCCTGCCCTTTGGACCGACCCACTTGGTTTTAACCTTGGCGACCCAGACAGCTCATATTCCTACACCCCAGCCAACTGCGAAAACGGCCACTGTAAAGAATACATCCTAAAAGCCGTCCTCGAAAAAGAAAACGATTATATCAAAAGCAATCGCAATTAATTAGTAAATAATTATTTCGTCGCCCTTTTTCTTCTTTTTGGCTTCAGAAATTAGTTTAGAAACTTCCCTAAGTTCAGTTGGCGAAATGTCGGAATACTTAAAGGTGTAAGTAGTTTCGTCACCTACTGTCGCTAAACGGAATGTACCATAATGTAGTAATTTTTGAAGCAAACCGTTTTGGCTAAAGCTAGCATCCTCCACAGAAGAAAGATCAATAATGTTGAACGACGTTGCCACTGGAGAAATCATAACCATCTGAATCACACGCTTATTCGTGATGAATAGTTTATTACCACGATAAACATAGAGAGCAATTATGCTAGCAAGTACCGCAGCAATCACAATCGCCGCTAGGATGATGCGTAGGAAATTTCTGCCCATTTCATCAAGCATACTTTGCTGCAAAAGTGAAAAGAGCAAAATCATCAAAACTAAAGCCGCACCACAGGCAATTGCCATCAAAACCATAAAAATGTAGATTTTTGCCCTGGTAAAAGCAAACTCAACAAACTCATCATCTTCAAGCTTAAGAGAAGGGAAATCTTTTTTGCTACGCTCGTGGCGAATTTTATTTAATCCTTCATCCATAATAGGATCTCCTTTTTATTATTATACATTATTTTTGCGGTTTTGTAAATGCTTTTTACCCTTTTCGGTAATTACCCTACCCCTAGGAGTCCGCGCAATTAGCCCTAATTGCAACAGATATGGTTCATAATAATCTTCAATCGTTGTCGCTTCATCACCAGTAAGCGCCGCAATCGTCGTAAGCCCTACCGGACGGTCACCGTAATTTTCATACATGAGCTTTAGCATATTTCTATCTGCCGGGTCCAAACCTAAATAATCAATCTCCATCAGCTCCAACGATTTCTCCGCCGTGGCCTTATCAATAATGCCATCGCCGTTCACATCAGCATAGTCGCGCACCCGTTTAAAAATCCGGTTCGCAATACGTGGTGTCAGGCGCGAACGCGTCGCAAGAAGCTCTGTAGCCTCTGGCTTAATTTCGGTATTCAATATCCCTGCTGTACGCTTAATAATCTGCTCTATTTCCGGCTCTTTGTAATATTCCAAACGATGAATAATGCCAAAACGGTCCCTTAGTGGCCCCGCGAGAGAGCCTGTACGCGTAGTAGCGCCAATCACGGTAAATTTCGGCAAATCCAATCTAACGCTCCTTGCAGCTGGGCCTTTACCAATCACAATATCTAGCTTGTAATCTTCCATCGCCGAGTACAAAACTTCCTCTACCGCCCGGCGCAAACGATGAATTTCATCAATAAATAGCACATCGCCATCTTTTAAATTAGTAAGAATTGACGCAAGATCCCCTGCTCTTTCAATCGCCGGACCAGAAGTTACCCGAAGTGACGCGCCAAGTTCATGTGCAATCACGCCCGCCATCGTGGTTTTCCCTAGCCCCGGCGGCCCATACAATAATATATGGTCCAAAGTTTGGCCGTCGTTACGCTTTTTTACCGCATCAATCGCAAGCTTCAAATTGTTTTTTAGATGATCTTGCCCAATGTATTCAGAAAAGGAAGTTGGACGAAGCGAAATCTCCAGTTTCTCTTCTTCGGAACTCTCAGACGCCAAGGTCGGCTCAACTAATCTTTCAATAACCATATTTTCATTATAGCAAAAAAATCCCCCGGCGGTAAGGCCGGGGTTATTAGAAATTAAATATAAGTTTCTTCGTCGGTAGTGGTTACGATAGTCATACCGTTTAAGACGCCAGTAGTGAAAGTTCGTGTTTTTTTGCCATAGGCACACTCACTAATCTTAGTGCCTTGGGCTGTTCCCTCAATTTTTATGCTCTTTTTCGTCTCTTCATCAATGGTAATGCTAAAGCTAGGACATTTTTCCATTTTGAACGGAACTCTGTCCCCAAATCTAAAGATACTAGTCGAAAAATAAAAATAAATTATTCCACTTGCATCAACGGTAATTTTTCGCATAGGAAGTTTTTTGCTGGTTCCAGCGATTATGCTGCTAATCATATTAGGATTATCTAACAAGTACTCCATGTCGGTGGTAACACTTGATGAGAAATCAAGCAAATCGAATAATTCTTTACTAGTCTCAACGCATTTCCCGTCTGCTTTAAATGAAAGCATGTCAATCCAAGGATAAGGTTCATCGGGCAACGCTTCATTAGTAAAACTCCAAAATTCTCCTTCAATAAATTCCTTTCGTATAAACTTCTTCATCACTATACCTCCTTATTCCAAATTTTTAAAAAACAAAAACTTTTTAATTTCTAACTAATATTATACCACAAAAACCATAAAAAATCAATGGTAAAAAGTGCTCTAGCACTATTGACAAACGAGTGCCAACGGACTACAATTAGATTAAATTAGCACTCACACATGACGAGTGCTAGAAAAATTAACGAAAAAGGAGTTAAAATATGTCAAAAATCATTGGTATTGACCTCGGTACAACAAACTCTGCGTTTGCTTATATGGTGGCTGGTAAGCCAGAAGTAATCACCAACGCCGAAGGCGATCGCACTACCCCTTCAGTAGTAGCTGTCACTAAAAAAGGTGAGCGCCTTGTTGGTAAAGTTGCCCAACGTCAACGTGTAACCAACCCAAAAAACACCATTTATGGCATTAAGCGTCTTATCGGTCGTAAGTTTGAAGATAAAGAAGTCAAGCACGACCTCGAAATTAGCCCATACAAAATCGTGAAAAAAGGTAGCGGCGTAGCCGTAGAGATGGATGGCAAAGAATATACTCCAGAAGAAATCTCTGCAATGGTTCTCTCAAAGATCAAAGCCGATGCTGAAGCTTTCCTCGGCGAACCAGTAACCGAAGTTATTATTACTGTTCCTGCCTACTTTGACGATTCTCAACGTCAAGCTACCAAAGATGCTGGTAAAATTGCCGGCCTCGAAGTAAAGCGTATCATCAACGAGCCAACCGCAGCTGCTCTGGCTTACGGTCTTGAGTCCAAAAAAGACGAAAAAATCGTAGTCTTCGACCTTGGTGGTGGTACTTTCGATGTTTCCGTGCTCGAACTTGGTGACGGCGTCTTTGAAGTTATGTCCACTAACGGTGATACCCACCTTGGTGGTGAAGACTTTGATAACATCATCGTAAATTACTTCGTAGATGAATTTAAGAAAGAATCTGGCATCGATATTAAAGGCGATGCTGCAGCTATGCAACGTGTTAAAGACGAGGCCGAAAAGGCCAAGAAGGAACTTTCTTCCTCTACTTCTACCGACATCAACCTTCCATTCCTTTCTGCCGATGCCGATGGTCCAAAGCACTTTGAAACCACTCTTACCCGTGCTAAACTCGAAGAGCTCGTAGCAGACCTATTGGATCGTCTTGCTGGCCCAGTAGAAAAAGCTTTGAAAGATGCAAAACTTACTACCAAAGATATCGACGAAATCGTGATGGTTGGTGGTATGACTCGTATGCCAGCCGTTGTCGAGAAAGTTAAATCTATCTTCGGCAAAGATCCAATGCAGGGTGTAAACCCAGACGAAGTTGTAGCCGTAGGTGCTGCTATTCAAGGTGGTGTTCTTCAAGGCGACGTCAAAGACGTTCTTCTTCTAGATGTTACCCCACTCACCCTTGGTATCGAAACCATGGGTGGTGTCCGTACTCCACTTATTGATCGTAACACCACTATTCCTACTTCTAAATCTGAGGTCTTCTCTACCGCTTCCGATAACCAACCACAAGTAGAAATCCACGTTCTTCAAGGTGAGCGCGAATTTGCAGCAGACAACAAATCTCTCGGTCGCTTCATCCTTGATGGTATCGCACCAGCTCCACGTGGTGTACCACAGATTGAAGTCACCTTCAACCTCGATGCAAACGGTATCTTGAACGTTACCGCCAAAGATAAAGGCACTGGCAAAGAGCAATCTATTACCATCCAAAACTCTGGCAACATGAGTAAAGAAGATATCGAAAAAGCTCAAAAAGAAGCTGAAGCTCACGCCGAAGAAGACAAGAAGAAAAAGGATTCTGTCGACGCTAAAAACCACCTAGAAAA
>CAMZIV010000038.1 GCA_947307355.1 uncultured Candidatus Saccharibacteria bacterium | reverse complement strand
AGCAAATCGCTACTACCACCGGTCCTTCAAATGATGCTATTAAATTCAAGATCAATGCCAAAGCCAGCACCGCCCAACCAGCTGGTGATTACAAAAACAAGATCAACTTTATCGTTGTAGCAAACGTGCCGCCACGTGATTTTCCGGATATAATACCAAATGACGGTCCAAAAGATCCAGAAACTGGCCTTCCAACCATCCAATCCATAGACGAAGCTCTTTGTAATCAAGTAGAAGCCTACGATACCCAGTTCCGGGTTACCGATATTCGTGATCACAAAAACTACTGGATTTCTAAGCTTCGTGACGGTAAATGTTGGATGACTCAGAACCTAGATCTAGACCTAGATTCCACCAAAACCTACACTAGCGCCAACACAGACCTTGGTTGGAATGGTATAGGGTATACTTCCACTTCATGGCAACCATCGCTCAGCACTATCCCATCGACAGATATTGACTCTGACACCGGCTATATTCGAGGATGGCAATCAAGCAGCTCAGACCCATACTCAGTGGATGTAGGCGACTTGTATTGGGATCCCGACACTAATACCTTTAGCGAAACTCCTGATCCTGCGAGTGGGGCACATATGCATTCAGGCAATTATTATAATCTTATTGCAGCCACCGCCAACAACACCTCTCTTTCATCACAATGGGGCCCTCAGCCAAACTCTATTTGTCCAACAAACTGGGGTTTGCCTCCAATGCTTGGGCAAGCGCGCTCATTAAACGATCTTTCTCAATACTATGGTAATACTACAGCAACCGGAGAATATTATATTGCGGCTCCTCTCTATTTCATAGTTGGCGAACAAATCTATGCTAGTTATGATAGCTCAACAAGCCAAATTGTTGGGAGACGCTCCACCACTGGTTCGGGCTTCTATTGGTATAACACTAGAGCGGCTCTACAACTTTACCCAAGCGCAGTTTCATTTACAAGCCCAGACCCATATGTAGGTATCAATATCCGTTGCCGTATCCGCGAAAAAGACAAATTCACCGTAAACTTCGATGCTAATAGTGGCGAAGGTAGCATGTCTGCGCAACAAGTATCATACGGTGGCTCTGTTGCCCTAGCTGCAAATACATTTACCCGTAGTGGCTATTACTTTAATGGCTGGAACACAGCTGCAAATGGTACAGGCGTAGGTTATGGCAACGGCGGTTCATATTCCGCTCCATCTACAAATGCTACTACAAGCGTTACACTCTATGCACAGTGGGTCGAGGATACCGGCCAGGGAAGCGGCAGCGTTGGCAAAACCCTCCAAGATGCCTTTGAGATGGCTTACGTAACTAACCCAGGTGCATTTCCAGATGGTGGCGGCACTAAACATGGACTATATGTACCAGACAAAGACCCAAACACCGGAGAATATACAGGGACCTATCACGAAGCTACTTCGGCCGCAGAATATGAAGGCATTCCAGCTAACGACCTTCGCTTTGCTATTCAAGACATTGCCCTAACTATTAATAATGTAAAAGTTTGCGACTATGCCACTGTGATCGGCAGTAGTGCTTACGTACTAGATCTTCGTGACTTCACTTCCTACCATATTATAAAAGCAGCCGACGGTAGATGCTGGCTTGCGGACAACCTTGCCTTTAATCCACTTGCTTCGGGCGTAACTATGAATGAGAATAATACTAATGCTCCGGCAGCTGCCATTACAAACTTTTTGGGTGGTAATGCCGGTACGCAATCCGGCTGGTCTTCTTCCGCTGTTGGTTACTGGGGAAACACTACCTACACAGAGCCAAGAATCAATGTTAATTATCGGAACACTGTAACCAATGACAGTCTTGATACTGCCGGAGGCTATAAGGTAGGGGTATATTACAATTTCTGTGCGGCCAGCGTGGGGACCTTTTGCTATTCATCAGACACAAGTCTAGATAGACCAGATACTGCTATTGATGCTGAATATGATATTTGTCCTTCCGGATGGCGTATGCCAACAGGTGGGTACACTGGTGGTGAGTATTTGAGTGCAAAAAATGCCTATGGCGATTATACGTCTCTTCGCTTAGCTCTGCGTCTTCCTCTATCAGGGCTTTACTCTTATGCAGTTTTCCTTCATGGTCAATATGGACGCTTTTGGTCATCAACGCGTTTCATCAGTAGTTCACCTGGCGAAAACGAAATGGCTATTCTTGGTTTAGACCAATCAAGCGTTAGCGCAAATGGCGGTCTTTACCGCGATCATGGTTTTAATATTCGTTGTATCGCCAAATAAAAATACAGGCCTCACAGCCTGTATTTTTTAATCTAATTCTTATTTTTTCTTATCAGCTTTCTCAGCTTTTTTAGCAGCGAGCTTTTCTTTCAAAGCTTCGCGGCGGCGGTTCATTCTGTTCATAGCTTTAATAATCATGAAGATTACAAATGCAATGATTAGGAATTGAATTACGTTTTGGATAAAATTACCATAAGCAATTACTGCTTCGTCGCCAGTGCCAAAGAAATTTGGGATGCGAATTGAAAGGCTAGTAAAGTCTACGCCACCTGCGATCAACCCAACGATTGGCATTACGATGTCATTCACAAGGGAATTAACGATTGTAGTAAATGCGCCACCTACAGCCACACCTATTGCTAGGTCGATTACGGAGCCGCGGCTGATAAATTCGATAAATTCTTGGCGTAGCCCCTTGCTTTTAGTTATTTCTTTTTCTTCTTTAGACATTTTCTTCCTTTCTAATTATTATTATGTCTAACTAGCTCAACCACCCTAATTCGCCTCGGAGTATTGGTCGAATTGTTCCTTCAGATTTCTCAGGCTATTATACGAATTATCCAAAATACTGCGTAACTTTTCATTGCTCGTAGCATCATAAAGAGTATCTTCCATCGCCATTACCAGTGCGATTTCGTAAGACATCTTATGGGCATAAATCCTGTCCAAAATGCCATTAATTTTAGCTTGGAAGAGTTCATTCTTTAACGCTTCTAAGTGTTCTTTTTCTGAATCAGTTGTCTTTTTCTCGGCTTTTTTGCCTTTAAAAGTTTCTTGAATATATTCTGAAAGCTCGCTCTTAGAGTTAGATAAAATACCATTTAGTGAGGCCGAGCTCGAACGAAGTTCCGAAGATTTTACGTTTGGCTGATAAGTAGAAATTGTTTCAATTAAGTTAGAAAAACGAAGTTCCAGTGCAAAAGATTGTTCTTGCACTCCGGCACGACCGCCAGAAAGCATAGCGCCGATAATAGCCATCAGGATAACTCCAACTACACCAATCGCACCAATCAAGAAGAACTTATTTTTAAAAAAGTTCATTTTTGACTGTTTTTGTGGACGTACGCTTTGAGAGATTTCATTAAGATATGATTGACTATCCATATGCTATAATTATACCATGCAGGACCTAAAGGAGGAAATAAAATCCAGACTGGCGGTGGAAGATGTGGTGGGTCAGTATGTGGAGTTAAAGCGCGCAGGACGAAATCTCAAAGGTCGTTCTCCTTGGGGTGTAGATAAGACACCTAGCTTCATGGTGTCTCCCGAAAAAGGCATCTGGCATGATTTCTCGGCCAACAAAGGCGGAGATATTTTTACGTTCGTAATGGAAGTTGAGGGCATCGGCTTTAAAGAAGCCTTAGAAAAACTTGCCGCCCAGGCTGGTGTAGATATTACCAAATACCGTGGCGGTGATCCGAATATTGCTAAGAGAAAGGTTCGCGCAAAAGACGCACTTGCTCTTGCTACCAAATATTACCAGGCTTGTCTTGTCCGCAACAAACCTGTTTGTGAGTATGTTTTTTATAAAAGGAACCTCAATCGCTCTACTGTTTCAGAGTTTAAGATTGGTTACTCGCCAGCTAGTGGCAAAGCCCTTCTAGAAGTATTGAAAAAGCGTGGCTTTAAAACCTCAGAGCTAAATGATGCAGGGCTATTGAACCAATACGGTGGGGATATGTTCCGCGACCGCATGATGATGCCATTTATTGATACCAACGGCGATGTTATCGGCTACACTGCGCGTATTCTTGGTAAAGGCGAGCCAAAATATCTTAACACTCCGGAAACAATTCTATTTAATAAATCCCGTTTTATATTTGGTCTTTATCATGCCAAGGAGTCTATTCGTCGCAGTGGCTATGTAGTGATTGTAGAAGGGAATATGGACGTGATCTCAAGCCATCAAGCCGGCGTAAAAGAAGCTGTAGCTACATCTGGTACTGCCATGACCGAGCAACACCTCAAGATTCTATCTAATCTTACCTCGGACATTCGCCTAGCCTATGATGGTGACGCAGCTGGCGTCAAAGCCACTGAACGTGCTATTATGCTCGCTGGCGATCTAGGCATTACTCTTACTGTGATTTCTAATTATCACGGGGCCAAAGACCCGGACGAACTTATTCAGAAAGATCCAAAACTCTGGCAGCAGGCTGTAGAAGAACGCGTCCCAGCCGTAGATTGGCTCCTAGGTAAATACGAAGAAAACCTTAATCTCCGCACTGCTCCAGGCAAAAAACAGTATTCCGATGTGGCCTTGAAGCTACTTAGCTATGTAAAAGACGAAGTAGAACGCGCCAGCTATGAAAAAAAGATTGCAAAAAAGCTCGATGTTGACGTAGAAGTACTCCGTGAGAAGGGCGACCGTCTGAACAAAAAACTAGAACAGGCTGCTGCGCACCGCTATTTAAAGAAACCAAAAACAGAGTTAAAAAACGACCAACTGCTAAAAATGGAGAATAGCCTCCTAGCTCTCAAGATCTTTGGGGGTATTACCAAAACCGACATTCCATTTGAAATCCCAGAAGACGACGCCAAGCTTACAGACCTAGAATTTGTATTTAATAGCGAACACGAGGGAATTAAAAACCCAAATTACGAATCCGAAGCCAGGGAACTAATGAAGCGCTATTCCACCGAGCTTAACAAACAGAAGATTAAAGACCTCACCGCCAAGCTCGACGCCACTGATGAAGAATCAGAAGAATACGAAGATTTACTTCGCCAAATTCGTGACTTGCAAAATCCAGGCTTCTAGTGTATATTGTGAATAATGAACTTGCAAAATGATGATATTTTGGATGCAAAAGATTTAGCGCTTGATTTTGACGAGCCAGATTCAGACGAACTCGAAGACGAGGAAGAGCTCTCCGACGAGGAGCTTGCTATTACCGCCGAGAACGTCGATGCTTTTGCAGACGACTCAGTTAGATTATATTTACGTGAAATCGGTAAAATACCACTTCTTACTCCAGAAGAAGAGGCTGATCTTGCTGCCCGCATTGTCAAAGGCGACAAAAAAGCCAAAGACAAAATGGTTGAATCAAACATGCGTCTTGTGGTTTCTATCGCCAAACGTTATGGTGGCCGTGGTCTAGATTTTCTAGACTTAATCCAAGAGGGGAACACCGGTCTTCTTCGCGCTGTAGAGAAATTTGATCCAGAAAAAGGCTTTAAGTTTTCTACCTATGCTACTTGGTGGG
>CAMZIV010000037.1 GCA_947307355.1 uncultured Candidatus Saccharibacteria bacterium | reverse complement strand
GAAAATATGTTAAAATATATAAAACTTGTACTTTAATAAACTATGCGAGAAAGAGGTGAGATTATTGGGTAAAATAGTTATTGCAGTGATAGAGCCGCACAAACGAACTGTGACTACTTTGGCAGAATTGATTAGTAAAATGAAAGTTGAAGAGCCGCCAGATTTGGAGAATTTGATTAATAAAAAGGAAGGAAACGAAGGGGAGGCGCGTTTTATGAAAAAAAGAATTGAAGATGAGATGAAAACATATGGAAATAATGCTGAACAATGGGAAAGAGAACACGAAGCTTTCAAACGAGCGATAATGAACGTTTGTGAAAAGGCTTCGATCCAGATGACTTTAACTGGAAAAGCTGCGTATATCGAACGCAAAAAAGGACGCTGGGATAATTCTCACCGCTATACATAGTTAAAATACCGCTTCTATTTGAAGCGGTTTTTTATTTGGGAAAATACCCTTTAAAAGTAGATTTTTTATGTTATAATAGTGAGTGGAAAGGTGGCCGAGTGGTTGAAGGCACTGGTCTTGAAAACCAGAGATGGCAACATCCGCAGGTTCGAATCCTGTCCTTTCCGCCAAATAAAAAGAAGACCATTTATGGTCTTATTTTTATTTGATTGGCAGGATGAGAGCCTAGGTTCGAATCGAGCGAAGCGAGATCTAGCCGTAGCGAAGCGGAGGCGTCACCCTGTCCTTTCCGCCAAAATTTGAAAATGAAAAAACGACCCCGAAGGGTCGTTTTTAATTAAAGTGCTTTATTCTTTAGTCATGAATAGTGGCCACCAACCATATCCAAGTAATACCTCAGACGTGACATAGTCGCCTACGACCATGCCTTTTGTCCCTTTTTCAGTAGTCATAAAGATTGGTAGCGCAGTAAAGAACCTATCAGGCCATCTCCGTACTTCTCCTATTGATAAATCTTTAAACATCTGGGCGTCGGTTTTGTAGTCAAAATGGCCTAAACAGTCTCTACTTTTGATGTTGTAAAACGCGTAAAAATAATCAACATTTTTGTAAAAAGAGGCAAACTTTATTACGACCCAGTCTTCTAACTTAGTCTTTTGCTCAGAGAATTTAGGGTATTTTACCCATTCTTCAAACAAAGTATCCTTTAATTGCATAGGGACTATTTCTGCGTTTTTGTAATGGTTTATAAGACGGAATTCTCTGGTAGG
The DNA here is from genome assembly GCA_947307355.1 of uncultured Candidatus Saccharibacteria bacterium. Lineage (GTDB taxonomy): Bacteria > Patescibacteriota > Saccharimonadia > Saccharimonadales > Saccharimonadaceae > Nanosyncoccus. The sequence goes on along the minus strand of CAMZIV010000037.1, from coordinate 4,701 downwards.
GCTGTTTTTGCCTTTTCTTTTGAACTCGTATTCCAATATTGTCTTCGCACCATTTTCTTTTGTCGCATAAAAGTACTCATAGTGTTCATCATTGTCTCTTCCTATGTACTTTTCAACTTTTTTGATTCCTTCTGGAAGTGTGAGCTCTTTCCCGTTAATGTCGAATAATTGTTCTCCTTTTCTAAAAAGGAAGCCATATTTTTCATCACTAACTTCTTGGTTGCCATTTTCATCTTCAAAAACAAGATCTCTTTCTTTTGTGCACACGTCTATCTGAATAAATTTTGCTGTATATTTCATACAACACCCTCCTTTTTTTAAGATTCTAGAACTCTCGTTACTCTTGTATTATTATATCATAATTTGTGTATTTTGTAAATATGAGCCTTCATTTGACCACCTGGGTCTTTTTTGTTACCATAAGTATATAAATTAAGGAGTAAAAATGAAAAACTTTTCAAGCATTATGTGGGGGCTCGTGCTTGTGGCGCTGGGTGTAATCCTCGGCGGCAACGCAATGGGCTGGTTTAATATCGACGTCTTCTTTGACGGTTGGTGGACACTATTTATCATCGTGCCATGTGCGATTGGTTTTCTAACAAAACCAGGCGAACGTATCGGCCATTTGATTGGTCTTGGTGTAGGCGTAATTTTGTTACTTGCTTGTCTAGATGTAGTAGCATTTGATAACCTTTGGAAACTTATCTTCCCAGCAGTAATTGTGCTTGTGGGTCTTTGCATGATTTTTAAAAATCTGTTTGCACACAAGTTTAACGCAGCTGCCGCAAAGCTTAGTGAAAAGATTAACAAAGAAGATGAAATCGGTGCAGTGTTTGCCGGTCAAGACATCAACATGAACGGTGAAGAATTTAAGGGTAAAAATTTGAGTGCTGTATTTGGCGGAATTAAACTTGATCTTCGCAAAGCAAAGATTAAGGAAGACGCTGTAATCAACGCTAGCGCAATCTTTGGCGGTGTTGAGATTTTGGTACCAGATGATGTGGCTGTAATCACTAAATCTAATTCTATCTTTGGTGGCGTTTCCAACAAAACCAACAACAATCCAAAGGAAGGCGCTCCAGCCATTTATGTAAATGGTACTGGTATCTTTGGTGGCGTGGAGATTAAATAATGAATACTGCGCAAAAGGTTATAAAATATATTGCAACCGCTTTTGCCGTATTTCTATCTGTTACTATTATTGCGAGTCTTGCGTTTGCGGGGCTAGGTTTGGTCGCTGCGACGAAGCTAATCAAAAACAATTCCCACGTGGAAGTTAGCTGTGCAGTAGATGAATACCCGTGCTTACAGATTGCGATGTCTGCGTCTGAACTCGTAATTAAAAAAGGTGACGAGCTTCGCGCTGAAAGCGAATATGACAAGGTGGAAATCAAGCAAGAAGGCAATCGTCTCGTGATTTCTGAGGGGGAGGTAAATATCTTTGGTGATTATTCTAAACGCACCACTACGGTGTATGTGCCGGAGGATATGGAATTTACTAAGGCTGGGATTTCTGGCGGTGCTGGTAGGATTTATATTGAGTCTTTGAAGGCTAAGGAGCTTGAGTTGTCTCTTGGCGTAGGTGAGGCTACGATTGAATCTCTAGAGGCAGAGCATGCAAAAATTAGCGCCGGGATTGGTTCGGTAAAGATTGGGTTGGCATCTCCAGCGAGTGAGTATAAAGTGAAGATTAGTAAGGGAATTGGTGACGCAAAGTTTAATGATAAAGACCTAGGTTTTGATGAAACTTTTGGTGAAGGTGCGCGTGAAATAGAGATTAGTGGCGGGATTGGTGCGATAAAAGTAACGACAACTGAAGAATAAAAAAAGGCCGAGCTAAACGCTCGGCTTTTTGATTAAGAGAATGGCATGTCTGAAATGAATTTGATAGACATATCATCGTCCGGTTTGGGTGATAATGACATATCAACAAATTCATGAGAATCTTCTCTAACTGCTTTTGCGCGTAATTCGCGTTCTTTATGAGCTATACCGAAGTCCTCTTTGAGCTGATGATACTCAGCTTCGCCAATATTCAGTTTTAACCTTGCCTGCTCGGCTTTATTGTATTCCTCAGCAGGTTTAATATTTGTAATGTTCAAGTTTTCCATCCTTTTTCCTCCTTATTTTAACTACGGAAAACCACTACTTATACTATATATTATAGCACATATGCTTAAAAAAGTCAATAGTTTAGGGTAAAATTCTTATGCTATAATTAGGGTGTATGGATGAATTAGAAATCCAGCAAAAAAGGCGTGAGAATGAAGAGCGGGCCACTTTGGGTCGTGCTCGGATTTTGGGCTTGCCTTATCTTGATACGCGCGATTTTGAAGAGACTGTGCCTTTGGCAGAGCCATTTGTTTCGATTGAGCAAATGCACAGAGATTACATCATTCCTTTGCAAAAAGGTGGTGGTGAGGTACGTTACCAGTTGATGGTGACGAGCCAGACCCCGCGTTCTTTGATTGAGACCATGCGCCAGAAATACCGCGATGATGGCGAAAATATCGATTTCTTCTTGATTTCGGGCTCGGCATATAAGGCATTTATGCTGCGCTATGATCCGCCAAAAGAGATTCACTATGATGATATTAAGATTGGCGGCGAGGGTGATTCTGAAACGATTGCGTCGGTGTCTAGGACGCTTAATTCAGTTTCTACAGATAAGGTTTTTGACTTTTTAATTGACCAGGCGGATAAATTGGGAGCATCTGATATCCATATCGAAAATTTGCGTGGCGAAATTCGCATTCGTATGCGTGTAGATGGAATTTTGCATCCAGTGGCGGATATCGATAAGGATAAATATCGTATTTTTATGGGGGAACTAAGCTCCCGTGCAAATGTTTCGACGGCCTCGAACAAGCCGCAATCTGGGCATATGCAAAAGGAAATTACACGTGACGGTGCTACGCACATGCTGAATATTCGCGTGGAAACGATCCCAACGATGTATGGGCAAGATGCGGTTCTGCGCTTGTTTAACTTTGACGAATCATTATTGAATTTGGATTTGCTTGGCCTTTCTGACGAGGAAAAGAATGAGATTAATGAGGTAGTGAAGCATCCGCGTGGGTTGGTGCTAATGGTGGGTCCGACTGGCTCTGGTAAGTCTACTACACTTTACTCGATGTTAAGCGCGTTAAACACGAGCGACCGCAAAATTATTACGCTTGAGGATCCGATTGAATATGGTATTACAGGGATTTCGCAAATTCCTATTAATACTGGGGATGGCGGCTCTTTTGCCGAGGGGCTTCGTTCGGTGCTTCGTCTCGACCCAGATGTAATAATGGTGGGTGAGATTCGCGATGCGGATACGGCCAAAACTGCAATCCAAGCATCTATTACTGGGCATTTGGTGCTTTCATCATTCCACGCTAATTCATCTTCGGCGGCTTTTTCGCGTATGATTGATCTGATTGGTGTGAATCCGATTTTTGCAAGCTCGATTAGGCTTGTGATTGCGCAGAGGTTGGTAAGAAAATTGTCTGACAACAAGAAGGCGCGCCCGGCGACGGAAGCAGAAGCCAAGTATATCCGTGAAGTCTTGGCGGGCGTTTCACAGGAAAAATTGGCAGGGGTGAATCTAGAAAACATTACTCTTTATGATCCGGTAACTACGGAAGATGATCCGTTTGGCTATAACGGGCGAACGGTGATTATGGAACAGTTGATTGTGTCTGATGATATCCAGGCGTTTATTCGCGGCGATGTGGCAGATGCTAATACTGAAGCGATTGAAAAAGTTGCCAAGCAAAACGGTATGCTAACGTTGGAACAAAAGGGAGTGCTCGCGGCGCTCCGTGGCGAAACCACTTTAGAAGAAGTTTCTCGTGTGATATAATAGACGCTATGAGTGAAAAAGTTATTTCTGACTATAACGGATACGATTATAAAAAAGAATTCTGGGAAGACGTTGACCGTGAATACGAAGACCAGGCTGATAGAATGGCGATTCGTAAGTTGCTCCCAAAGCGCATGGAAAAATTTGCTGATATCGGTGGCGGCTATGGTAGGCTCGCAAATGAATATTTGAAGCGCGCACACAAAGTTTATCTATTTGATTATTCCAAGACTGAACTAAAGCAAGCCAAGGAAATCTATGGTGACAAAATTGAAACCAAAGCTGGTGATATTTACTCGTTGCCGTTTAAGGATAATGAGCTTGATGGCCTAATGATGATTCGTGTAACTCATCACCTTAAAGATTTGAAAAAAGCGATGAGTGAGCTTTATCGTGTTTTGAAGCCTGGTGGCGTGGCAGTGATTGAAGTTGCGAACAAACGCACTTTGCCAAAGATGGCGAGATTCATTACTGGCCGTTCCAAGGTGAATCCATTCGACAAAAAAGTTGCAAACTACAAAGAGATTTCTAAGGATGGTTTTTATAATTATCATCCAAAATATGTGGAAGAGATTTTTGCAAAAATTGGTTTTAAGCGCGAAAAAGTTTTGTCTGTGTCTAATTTTCGTAGTCGCGGCCTAAAGAAAGTTCTAAAAACTAAGAATCTTGTGAAGATGGAAAATTCTGCACAGCAGATTTTGGCACCAATTCGTTTTGCCCCATCTATCTATTATAAGTTGAGAAAACCTGAAGAATAAGGTATAATAGGGCGAGGTGGAGCCGTCGTTCAACGGATAGGACCCAGACCCTCTAAGTCTGCGATACAGGTTCGATTCCTGTCGGCTCTACCA
>CAMZIV010000036.1 GCA_947307355.1 uncultured Candidatus Saccharibacteria bacterium | reverse complement strand
CGGTACGAGAACGTGTCGATGGATTACCTCCTTTCTTGAGAAGGATTTGATGCGTACGAAGGCATTAGCCCGCGTATAGCAAGGTCGAATACGTGTTATGATTATGCAAGCTTGAATCATAACAGTTCTGGTTCGCCAGACGTAACTAAGCTATTTGATAGATGAAAATTGCACAACTAAGTTGTTAAAACGAGAATCCACCCTAAAGGGTGGATTTTTCGTGAAAAGCAAATTATCCCTTGCAATTTTTTGTAAGGTGTAGTAAAATAAAATACATTCCAATGGTCAGGTGCACCTTATAAATAAGTGTTGAGTCAGGGTATAACCAGAACATCAATTTGGTCCTAAATTATTTTTTAACCCTTTCAATGAAAAAATGATTTAATTATGCACCAAATAATACAATTGAATACGTACCTGCACTAGAGGAATAAATATAAATAAAGGTTTTTAAAAGCTTTTGTAATAACACATTTAATAATTCTCCTAAAGAGTAGTGGCGATAGTGACGAGCGAAAATAGGGCCAACAGGATTATTAAATCAAATTCTTTTAAAAACTTTCTACACGTAACAACCCCTCATTCAACACGACATAAATCCTTCATGAAGGATGCTATCTATGACAATCCGATCTTCGGAGCGTCAATTAGCAAACCTATAAGCCTCTTGCAATTTAAGAGGCTTTTTTCTTGCCTCGTGTACTTGCAAAAAATGGCGTTATAGTGTATAATATCGGCAAATGGATGGGAGTATTTGAAAAACTAGTGAGTGACGGTCACCGATAAGGAGGTGACAAGTATGAGTGAGTATTATAGCGATACGATCATGAATGCCCTGGTAGAAGCTACCAAAGATGCTGGGCATCAATTATCTTTTAAAGAAGCAGAAGCAAACAAATCTTTGCCTACACCAAATAAATACGCGTCCTATTGGGGTACTTATGATAATGCGGCAAGGCTCGCATGGAATAAGGTTAAAAAAGAGAGGGGCGAAAACAGTGGTAAGGTACAGGCGAAATTAACACCGGCCGCACAGGCGATGTTGAAAAAGAAGTAATTAAACGACCGTTACTAAGCTAGTAGCCCCTGGTCAGGTAGGACCAGGGGAATTTATTTCAAAGCTCTACCTATTATCTCCAGCGCCCTCAATTTTGCCGCGTTTCTTGCGGCTAGCAAGCTTGTCTAGATTCATTTTGGCTAGATCAGAAAGGGAAGTATCAAGATAAAGTGAAACTTCGGCTACATACCAGAGCACATCGCCTAGTTCTTTTAAGAGTTCAGCGCGGTCCTCGTCATTAAAACGCCCCAATTTATCGCGGATAATTTTCTTGGTTTTATCTGCAAACTCGCCAGATTCACCTACGAGCCCGAGAACTTTATCAATAAATTCCGGAATGTTAAGAGATTTTTGTGTCATGACTGCGCCCACGTTAGAGTGCCCCAAGTCATACAGGGCGGTTTTTTTCTGATATTGGTCTAGTTTCATATTACCTCCTAAACGTAATTAAATTATAACACAATATTGTTGACATCTAAGCATAAGAGGTATATAATAATATTGTAGATAGGTCATACATTATCTATGAAAACAAAAATCAAACTAAACAGAATTTTTCGCACCTCTGCGTATGCAGCCATGGGGCTACTCATGGGGCTTTTTGCTGTCGCGGTCTTTCCATCCGCTCGCGTAGATACCAACGCTGCCACCGCCCCTGTAGCAAGCGACACAACTCTTAGTGTCAGCACGAATGATATAGTAATCGATGTCACTCCAAACAGTGTTAGCTCCTTTGTTCAGGCTTCCACCAGCGTAGAAATTTTGACGGATAACTATACAGGTTACACTTTCCGAATCGCTGCCGAAAATGCAGACACTTACGATAAACTCATCAACGAGTCTACCAATACTTATCTTTCTTCTATCACTGCGGCCACTTCTGAGGCGGATTTTGAGAGCAACAACGCTCTCATCGGTAAATTTGGCTACAAGCCTAGCAAATTAAACTCCGTGGCGAACACGAATTTTATCCCGGCACCAGATACTACTGGTACGATTATTGAAGCCACTAATACTGCCAATGCCAATAATACGGCCAATACTTATACGATTTCACTTGGTGCAAAGGTAGATATGTCTGTAATCGGTGGGGAATACGTCAATTCTTACATGTATAGCGTAGTGGCAAACCCTACTCCATACATGATTGCTTACGATGCTAATACTCAGGATACCGTCACGAATCTTCCGGTGACTCAAGCCAATGAAACGGCCGACGACCACATGGTGCTAAGTAGTAATACCCCTGCCAGGGCTCACTACACCTTCCTAGGTTGGTGCGACGGCAATACCACCAACGTAGACGACACCGACACTTGTGACGGCGATATTTACCAGCCGGGCGACAATTTCTATCTAGATCAAACTGCTAATAACTCCACCACGCTTAAGGCCATGTGGGATATCAACAAAAACCGCGTAGATGTAAACGGTAAGCTTGATGGCATTAATTCCACTGATATCAATGGCTACGGCACGGTAGATGTTTGGATCAACGGCGAAAAAGTCGCAGACGACGTTTACGACTGGGCTGTGTATTACAAGTACGGCACTACTTACGAGATTAACGACATCAAGACTGCCTCTGGCAAACGTTATGATGGTCTTGTCTCTGGCTCCTCACTCACCGGTACGGTGGGAGATGATTATGTAGATGTAAGGTTAATCTATGTAACTCTTCATAGCGTACAACTTGTATCAAATAATGGCTCTGGTTCTGGGACTCAAACTATAGTTCGTGGCACCAATGCAACCTTTACTAGTGTCAGTCCTAATACTGGCTACAACGATACTAACTCGATCTCTTGTTCTAATGGTCAATCTGGTACAAAATCTGGCACTACCGTAACTATTAGTAATGTAACTGGCGATACGACCTGTACTATTAATTTCCCAATCAAGACTTACTCAGTAACGCTAACTTCTACCAACGGTACCGGCTCTGGCACCAAAAACAACATCTCTCATGGCTCCGGCACGACATTTACCGGTGTTGGCCCAAACACTGGGTACGATGATACCAATTCGATTACTTGTGATAATGCAACCGTGTCAAAATCTGGCACTACCGTAACTATTAGTAATGTAACTGGCAACACTAGTTGTGCTATCAGTTTCCCAATCAAGAAATTCTCTCTATCTGTTACTTTCGCCGGCAGTGGCGTATCTAGTGTAAAAGTTTGTAAAACCAGCGGCAACTGTAGTGGCTCAAATCTAATTGGAACAATTTCTACCAGTGGCGGCAGCATAGCTAATATTCCGTACAATACCACTTATTATTTATACCCAGCATTTACCTCTGGCTACCAGCTAGATAAATGGGAAAAGACCTCATCAACAGGCACATTGTCCTCCACTACCGCATCGAACCCAACCTTCACGATAGGAGTAGGTAATGGGGCGGTAAAAATTACCGGCAAAGGTATTTCCTATGCCATTACTCTTGATCGTAATGGTGGTTCGGGCGGTTCGGGCTCTGCAACCGCAGTTTATGGTAGCAACATGCCAAGTATCAATGTCCCAAGTTGGAACGGATGGACCTTCCAGGGATATTATGATGCAAAGAGTGGTGGCACGAAGTATTACAACGCAAATGGTACTAGCGCAAGGACATGGAACAAAACTGGCGATACTACTCTTTATGCACGCTGGGCAGATACCACCAACCCGAGCGCGCCAAATGATATAAGCGTCAGCCCATATATAGGCTTGGGTGCGGCTTGGCTTAATGTACTAGTCGGTGGCTCAACAGATAGTGGTTCCGGTGTAGGTAAATATCAAGTCAGTAGAAATGGTGGCTCATCCTGGACCGATTGCTCCAGCTTCTATTGCGAGGTAGGATATTTGTCAGGCCCGAATGATTCATATTCAAACATCGTAGTTCGGGCTGTAGATGGTGCAGGAAATCCAAGTGCCAACACCACTGTAGCTACCAACGTCACTCCAAAAAAGCTTTATATATGGCAGCTTCATTATGTAATCCGTTCGACGCCTGCGAGCAGTGTTACATCAAACTCTTGGATGAGTATAGATGATGTAAATAGTATCTGGTCGGAATGGTACAACGTAACTTATATGTACGAAGCGGTAGGGGGTATCCTTGGCTCTCAAGAAGCAAAGAACCGTTTTGCGGTTTATACAGATAATGATGCTGTTACTGCTTTGTATAGAGGTATAAATGGTAGGTTCCCGTCCAGTACCGAAACGAGTAATAACCTTCAGCGATATATTGATAATGGAAGATCAAATGGCATTGCCGCTACGGCAAAGGTTGGTTTTGTAAATAACCCATCCAACGAAATCCAAGATATATATACGAGCTGGAATATTGGCGCCGCCATGTGGCCATAATCTGGTATAATATATCTACCTATGGAAGATACCAGAAATTTGATCGATGAGTATAAGGGCCTCTCTAACGAGGAGGTTTTTGCTGCTCTAGATAAAAAACGCACCTCTCTAGAGGTGGCGATTGAGAATGTTGAACACGATTTTAACATCGGTACAGTGGTAAGAAACGCCAATTCCTTCAATGTTAGTAAGGTTCATATTATTGGTAAGAAAAAATACAACCGACGTGGTGCTATGTGTACAGATAAATATCTCGAAATTGTTCACCACCCCTCTCTGGGAGACTTCTTAGAAACCCAAAAAGGCAGGGAATTAGTGGCAATTGAGAATAATACCCCTCGTGCCAAAGAACTTCATACTAAAAAATTCGCCGAGAACACCACTTTGATCTTTGGTTCAGAGAATAATGGCATTTCTCCGGAGTTATTAGCAAGAGCAGATGATGTCCGCTATATCGAAAGTTTCGGCTCGACTCGCTCTGTAAACGTGGGCGTAGCCGCCGGCATCGCCATGTACGAATGGGCCCGCCAAAACGTTTTAGAATAATCCTTGCAAAAAAAGCGCTTTTCTGGTAAAATCAGATACACGGGGTAATAGCTCAGTTGATTAGAGCGCTGCCTTTGCAAGGCAGAGGTCCAGGGTTTGAATCCCTGTTACTCCACCAACCATAATCTGGGGATATAGCTCAGCTGGTTAGAGCGCGTCACTGATAATGACGAGGTCTCAGGTTCAAGTCCTGATATCCCCACCACGTAACAGATCGGCAAAAGGCCGATTTTTAGTATCAGAGCACCTTACAATGAAAGGGGGAAAGATTATAATGGAAAACCAGACTTTAGATGAGTATATTGTTGGTATCAAGGAAGCTCATAAATTCAACTTTTCGGTTGTAGCTATTTCCGATAAGGTAACGGGGCGTCCCGCAATTATCGAGATAAGATTCAACCCTAAACAATGCAAGATGAAGAAACCATATAGTACTATGTATCCCGAGGATTATATCTCTGAACGGTTCTTCCAGGACAAGGAAGCACCGTTTATGTATGCCGTTCCTGACATCGTGCATTTTAACCAGGGAGCGATAGAGATCAAAGTTTTGTCTTGTAGCGAAGATTATGATGAAAAAACGATCGTAAAAGTACTAAAAGGCATCGAAACAGAGTATCTGAATGTCCAATAATCTAAAAAGCACCCTTTTTAGGGTGCTTTTTCATGTAGACAGAGAAAAAGGAAAACGCCCGACAAAGTCGAAGCGTTTTCAGGTCATACATGCTTAAGTAGCCTCGCAGTTTAATCTACTCAAGCTAACCTCATTTTATATCACGTGGCGCATAATGTCAATAACTTTTTTCCACAAAATATAAGCATTTTCCACAGATATTACAACATAAAAATAAGAAAAAGCATATTGACAAACCGGAAGCGCTATGGTATAATTAAGGCATACACTCTTGAAAAGGGTGGTGTTGTTAATAATTAAAGAATTTGGTGGGCAGAAAGACAATCTAAAATGTCTGGAACTAAAGCTGGCGGCATGAAAGCTGCTGCTACCAACAAAGCTAAATACGGCAAAGAATT
>CAMZIV010000035.1 GCA_947307355.1 uncultured Candidatus Saccharibacteria bacterium | reverse complement strand
AGCGCCGCGTCATCTTCTACTACCATTACTTTCATTGTATTCCTCCATTATTATTGTTAATTTGTTGTGGTATAGGTTGCTGTGCGATTTGTTGCACGGTCGGGGCCGGCGGAGCCGGGGGTGCAGTCGGCGGAGCGGGTGGTGTAGGGACCGGAGCTGATGCAGGCGCCGGTGCTAGGGCTGGTGCTGGTGTAGGAGCCGGAGCTGGAGCCGGAACAGGCGCTGGTGCTGAGGCCGGAGCTGGAGCTGGCGCTTTAGCTGCCATTTGCTGTTGATTACGGACGGCGATCATGCGTTTTTCATATTCTTCAGCGGAAATACGTGGCAAAGAAACAAAGAAAGTGGAGCCTTCGCCAAAGGCAGATTCGGCCCAAACGCGGCCACCCATTGCTTCTACACGTTGCTTTACTAAATACAAGCCAAGCCCAGTACCGCCAATGGTGCGGGTATCAGAATTGTCAGAACGATAAAACTTTTGGAAAATGTGCCCGATATCTTCAGCCGAAATGCCGATGCCGGTATCGGTGACATTAATCAGCACACGATCACCATCGCCACGCACGTTTACATAGATCGAACCACCTTCTGGAGTGTATTTAATTGCGTTGTCGATAAGGTTATCTACAATCTCGCGCAAAAAGTCGACATCAACAAAGCTGTAGACAACTTGGTCGAGTCGGCGACTACTACTAAAACTAGAATCTTCGGTACCAAATTTATAAGTAAGTTTCGCTTCACTAGCACGCATAGCATGAGCATCAGCGATTTGTTTGACTAAACCAACCATTTCTACTGGTACAAATGTCGGACGAATGCGACCATCGTCTAGTTTAGTAGTATCAAGGAGATCTTGGAATAATTTGCCTAGATGCTTAGAAGCAGCTTGGGCTGCAGTGAGATAACCACGGGCGCGCTCGTCGATAGTGGCGGTTTGCGGGTTGATTGCTAGAGACAAATACCCATCAATCGTAGCAACTGGAGTGCGCATTTCGTGTGAGGCGGTAGAAATAAATTCGGCCTGCTCGCCTTCTTCAGCCAGTTCTTTGGCGATATCACGAAAAGTAATCACGCGATCGCCTTGACCACCGTCCGCCAAAAGCACCGACAAAGAAATCGGGATACGTTTATCAGATTGTGAGGAGATCAAACAACAAGCATACGGCTCTAGTGGCTGACTAGCCTTCATAGCAACCGTTAGTGGGTTTTCGGCTGGCGGCAATTCGCGACCTTCTTTTGACTCAATTTTTAATACCAAACCGTAGTCTAAATTAATCGCATTCTCGGCCATGCCGCACTCGGTCATAGTGACTGCAGCAGGGTTGATAAACTTAATAATTCCATTGCGGTCAGTAATAATAACCCCATCGTGAATGGATTTTAAGGCCATCTCAGCTAATAGAGTCTGGCCGCCTGAAGTAGTTGGATTCTTTTTGCGATTAAAAAGACTCATCTTATATTTATTTTAACACAAGCTTAATAAAATGTGCTAAAATTGTTTTATGAATAAAGACGTCATTTATATTGAACCCGAGGATGATATTACTGATATCATTACCAAAATCGAAAATTCAAAAGAAAAAATTGTCGCCCTTGTTCCACCAAAAAAGGCTGGGGTGTTTCGTAGTGTCGTAAACATTAAATTAATCGCTAAAGTTGGTTTTACTGCTGACAAAACTATCGTGCTTGTCACGACTGATCCTTCCATCACCAAGCTTGCAGCCGCTACCAAAATTCCTGTGACCAAAAACTTGCAAACCGCACCAAAAGTGCCAAGCCTAGTTGATGACGAAGAGACTGAAACCACTTCAAAAGAAGAATTGGTAGAAGAAAAAGACGGCGATGTAAAAGCAGAAGAAGTAAATGACGACGAAGATAAAGACGAAAAAGAAGACGAAGAGTCTGAAGAAGATGAAAAATCCGATAAGAAAAAATCTGGCAAAGAAAAATTAGAAAAAGCAAAAGAAAAAGGCAAAAAAGTTGCTGGAGAAGCTAAAAAGTTCTCTATTGCATGGTTCTTGGCCCACAAAAAGCTAGTCGCTTGGTCTGGTGTCGGTCTCCTCATTGTCATAATATTCCTTATTTGGGCATTTGCAATTGCTCCAGCAGTAATTGTTACCGTACGTGTCCGCACAACCTCATCAAACTTCTCGAAGAATGCTTCCTTTACTACTAAGTTGGAAGAGGAAAGCATTGACGAAGGTCGCTTCTACCTCACCGAAAAGAAGCTCGAAAAAGAATCTAGTGTAGAATTCCAAGCTACCGGCCAAAAGAATGTCGGCGAGAAAGCCAAAGGCACATTGGAAGTGTATGCTTATTTTCCATTGAATATACGTGGCACAACCCAGGTCACAGCGGGTGAAGTATTTAGTATTTCCGGGTTATCATTTATAGCAACGGAAACCACGACGCTTAATTATGATGGTAACGGGAAGGAAAGTTGCGCAAATAAAGGTGACTCATCAAGTTTGGTTGATTATGGTTGTAGAATTAATGGCACTGTTTCAATAATAGCTAGTGAGCCTGGTAGTAAATACAATATTGCAGCAACTAATACCGTTTGGAAAACCACTGCTAAGGTTGTTGCGTACTCAAGTACAGCTATGGCCGGCGGTACAGATGAGACGATTACTATCGTTTCACAAGCTGATATTGACCATGCTAAAGAAGGTCTCATCATTACTGGCGAAAAAGACAATAGAGATGCTTTGATGGAAACTTTGGAAGACACTGATTTTCCAATCGAATCTAGCTTTAAGCAAATCGTAGGCGAAGTGATTTCTACCCCGGCAGTCGGCGAAGAGGTTAAAGAAGGCGAAACCCCAAAAATTACAATCAAAATCACAAATTCAATCTTATTAATCGACAAAGTTAAAGTTGAAGAATATATTACTGCAGAAGCCAAACTAAGTGAAAACTTCAAGATTTATCAAATGAATGATCCGTTCGTAGAAAACTTCATCGAAACCAACGAAGGTTACACTGGTAAAATTAAAACTTCTTATGTTTCCGGTCCAAAAATCACCGAAAACGATATTGTAGAAATCATAAAAGGCAAAGGTCTTGGCGATGCACAACGCGACCTCGCTTCCATTGAAGGTATCAATGGTAGCAAAGTGCACATCGACAAATCTTATCCTTGGGTAATGTCGGTTCCAAGTGATACTAATAAAATTACTGTAATCCTTGACACTGACGTCCAAGACAAGGAATAAGATGAAAATCATTGGTCTTGATGTCGGCGAAAAACGGATTGGCGTTGCAAAGGTAGATACTTCTACTAAGATTGCTTTGCCAGTTACCACTTTGGAAGTGGATGGTTCGGAATGGAATGAAATCTCTAAAATCATCCGCATTAATGGTACAAATTTTATTGTGCTGGGCATGCCGCGCAGCAACGAAGGCAATCAAACTAAGCAGTCTTTGTATGTGCTCCAATTTGCCAGAAATCTCGTAGAGAAGATTCCTGGCATCCGTATTAAATTCCAGGACGAGTCTCTGACCTCTGTAATGGCTGAAGAGCGCCTGAAGGCTCGCAAAAAGAAGTACGAAAAGGGCGAAATTGACGCTGAGGCGGCTTCGATTATTCTGCAAGATTTTATCGAAAGCTTTAAGCCATCAGATTTAAACGATAATTCAAGCGCCGTTAATTCTGCCGAAAAAAATGTACTTGTTAGCAAAGTTGAAAATGCCACCGAGACTGCACAAGCAATCGCAAGGAAAGAATCTGATAAGATTAAGCTCAACGGTAAAAAGGCGATGAGTAAAGCTAAAAAGTTCACTCTTTTTGGCATTCCTATTATTATAATTGTGCTCGGTCTCGTGGGAGCTACCGTGGCGCTGAAAATCCGTGATCATATCCGTGCTGAGCGAGAAGCAGAAATTGCCCGTATTGAAGCCGAAATGAAAGCTCAAACCTTTACTTTTACTATTCGTCCTGGTGAAACTATCTTTGATATCAAAAAATCTCTCGCCGCGGTAGAGCGTGTCAGCGCAGACTACGAAGGCGACATCCCAATACATTACACCACCGAAGAGATTGACGATGCTTTTAATGCTTCGTATGATTATGTTTTTCTAGCCAATCGCCCGGAGGGTTCTAGTCTAGAAGGCTATCTTTACGGAGAAACCCACGAATTTTATAGCGATGCTGCCGTAGAAGAAATTATTAAAAAGTACTTAGACGGCATGGCTACCGTTATTAGTGAAAATGATCTGACTACCAAATATAACGCACGCGGATTAACTTTGCATGAAGGAATTACTTTGGCTTCCGTAGTTCAAAAAGAATCACCGGCCGCTGAAATGCCAACCGTGGCGCAAGTTTTCTTAACTAGGCTCAGTTACGGCATTCCGCTCGGAAGCGACGTAACGGTTTCTTATGCAGTAGACATCGTGGATCCTGACCGCAATATATATAAAGACAACGCTGCAGCTCTTCAGATTGATTCTTGCTATAATACCCGCAAAAGAGGCGGTTTGCCGTGTGGCCCTATCTCAAATCCTGGCCTCTCGGCCTTGCTCGCCGTAGCAAATCCATCAGATAGCGCTTATCTATATTTCTTGACAGGTGACGACGGAGTGATGTATTATAGTTATACAGAGGCAGAGCACAATCGTAACGCATATCTACATTGTCAAAACCTCTGTAATATTTCATTATGACAAAAAAGAAAAAACAGTTTGATTGGAAAAAATTGAAGACAATTTTTCCGTATTTTGTGGCTGCTGTAGTAACACTGACAGTCGTGATTTTTGGTTCCATCGATAAGAGCGACCGAGCAACTTCTCTCAGTTTTACCGATTTCTCATCGCCAAAATATCGCATTTCCGTAGACCAGTTGTCTGAGCTATACGTAGTGGCCGATCTTTCTGATGCTTTGGGGCTCGCCTCGGCTTCCGATGTGGCGTCAAACTACGTTGCAACGACCTCCTTTTATAATGCCGGCATTGCCTCTTCAAGCAAGATTGAAAAACCAAGCATTCCTAATGTTGATGTCTCGCGTGGTGTCGTGGAATATGTAGTGGGCGACGGCGAAACTATGGAAACCATCGCCAAAAAATATGGTATTTCTACCGACCAAATCCGTTGGTCTAACAACAAAAAGACTACGGCAGTAGCCGCTGGTGACGTACTTTATATCCCTACAACTTCTGGTATCGTTTACACTGTTAAATCTGGGGATACGATCGATTCCATCGTAAGTAAATATGGTTCTACTGCCGATGAAATTATTGCGCTAAACGACCTTGAAATTTCAGGTATTTCTGAGGGTATGAGAATCCTACTCAAAGATGGTTCTTTGCCAGAAAAGGAACGCCCAGAATATGTGGCTCCAGCCCCTCGCATTGCAAGTACTTATACATACCTGGGCAGCTCAACATCTAGGATTAATCTTGTTTGTAATGCTAGCCTTGGCGCAGGCCAATGTACTACTTGGGGTTGGCTCAAACGTCCAGACTTGCAGTTTATTCGTGCAAACGCCAACAGATGGGACGACCTCGCGATTGCCGCTGGCCTTCAAGTAAACCACACACCAGCTGCTGGGGCTATCTTCCAATCAGATGCTGGTTGGTACGGTCACGTTGGTTATGTTGAATCGGTCAACGCCGATGGTTCAATTAACGTTTCAGAACGAAACTATAGAGGCTGCTATGGCGTGCTATTCTCAACCATCCCAGCTAATGAAGTTGGTAGATTAAACTTTATTCACTAATAATCTTCAACTAGGGTGAATTCTTTACCAGCGATACTGATGATGGATTCTGGTTCAGCACCCATGCTCGTTAGTTCAGCACGGATACCTAGTTTTTTCATGATGTCGCGAAGACGGTTGACGGAAGTATAGTTATTCATATCGGTACGGCGAGCAAATTTCTCGATTTTCTCACCAGTTACGACAAACTTGCCGTCTTCATCTTTCTCGATGTTCCAAGTGTCGGTGAGTTCGGCCTGAGACAACGAAATCGTAGGTAGTTCGCTTAGATAAGTCTCTCGCGAACCGCTTCGCTCGCGCCCGTCGTTACGGGGCTCGCTCGCTTGAAGCTCCCCGTTGGTCGCAATGTTCGCTCGAGACTCATCTACAGCGAACCCCCTTCGACGCGACGTTTCGGCCACCCCTCCGGCGAGCTCTCTAAGAAGCTCTGTTAGGCCGGTGTGGGCGGCGCTGGAGATGGCGAAAACTTTGGCGTCAGGATTGACGGCGAGAATTGAAGCCATTTGCA
>CAMZIV010000034.1 GCA_947307355.1 uncultured Candidatus Saccharibacteria bacterium | reverse complement strand
TCGCCCCAGTTGTTGCCAGTGGTGACTTCAACTGCGAGTTTGATTTTGAGCTCTGGAGCCACAGCTTCCATCTCGCGTTTTAAAATCTCGCCAACTTCTTTGGCTTTATTTTCATCGCATTCAACAATGAGAGAGTCGTGAACTTGCATGATAAGGTCTGCTCCTTCTGGAAGAGCTTTGTCTACGGCAATCATAGCGCGCTTCATAAGATCGGCTTCGGTGCCCTGGATTGGCATATTAGCAGCAGCACGCTCGGCAGCTTGGCGAATTAGGAAGTTCGGCGATTTTACATCTGGAGTAGGGCGGCGGCGACCAAAATAGGTTTCTACATAGCCTTCTTCCCTAGCCTGTTTCAAAATATCTTCTAGCATCTTTTTGATTGGTGCGCGAAGTTCGAAGTAATTATCAATGAATACTTTTGCTTCTGGGACAGACATGCCGGTAGCATCGGCAAGGCCTTTAACGCTCATACCATAAAGTACGCCGAAGTTAATGACCTTAGCGGCACGACGCTGAAGCTTGGTAACTTGATCCTGAGGGACATGGAAGGCTTCGGCCGCAGTCTTGGTGTGGATGTCGATATCGTTATTAAAGTCATCAATTAGAGCTTGGTCGCCAGCGAGAATAGCGGCAAGACGAAGCTCAAATTGAGAGTAGTCGGCAGAAACGAGAGTCTTGCCCTTCTCTGCAATGAAGCCGGTGCGGATACGTTTGCCCTCATCGGTACGAACTGGGATATTCTGAAGATTTGGATTAAGCGAGCTAAGGCGCCCAGTAGCGGTAACGTTCTGAGTAAAGGTAGTGTGGATTCTATCTGTTTTGTCCGCGAGGTCTGGCATTGGGATAATGTAGGTAGAAAGTAATTTAGCGGCTTCGCGGTACTCGATAAGTTTTGGAATAATTGGGTGAAGATCTTTTAATTTATCAAGTTCTTTGGCACCGGTAGAATAACCGCGGGTAGTTTTCTTAATTCCCTTGGTTGGAAGACCTAGGTCTGTAAACAAAATCTCAGATAATTGCACTGGGGAGTTGACATTAAAATCTTTGCCGGCAAGTTTACAAACTTCCTTTTCGAGGCCGTTAACAATTTTTTCATATTCTGCTTTTAGATTCTTAAAATACTCACGATCAATTAACATACCCTTCTCTTCCATTTTGTAGAGGACTGGAATTAGAGGAAGGTCGAGGGTTTGCAAAACATTGAGTAGCTTCGGCGTACGTTCTAGTTCCGCAACCTGACGATGATACTCTTCTTTGGCGTCTACTAGCTGCGGGACCTCACGGGCAAGTGGATTTAATAGAAATGCAGCTTGGCTGAGATCCCAAAAAGACTCACCTTTAAGAATCTCGTCAGCGACTTTCTTGTCGCTATGCATAGAAGCTTTGATATCCCATTCGATAATCTGGGCAGGAGACGAAAAAACTTCGGATTCGAGGAGATCCGGAGCCTGGCAAGGCGAGGACGAGCGCGCCTCGCCCGTGGCGACGGGCCGAGGCGACGCGCTCCGAGAAGACGATAGTTTTTCGTCTCCTGCACCAAATTTACGGATGAGAGAGTTGAATTCTAGTTTCTTCAGCCCAGCGACAACGCGATCGCGGTCAAGCTCAAAGTCTGGAATGTCGGCGAGATTTACTGGTGCGTCAAACATAATTTGAGCAAGCTTGCGTGACAAGTAGGCAGAATCTTTCCCTGCTTCAAGCTTGGCACGGGTGCTGCCAGGAATTTGTTCAATATTATTATACACGCCATCTAAGGTCTCATAATCATTGAGTAACTTCGCAGCGGTTTTCTCGCCAATACCTGGAACGCCTGGAATGTTATCTGAAGAATCGCCTTTTAAAGCTTTTAAGTCTAGAAATTGAGATTTTTTGATGCCATATTTATCTTCGACTTCTGGGACATTTATTTGTTCAATATTGGTGAAGCCTTTTAATATACGCCACATGTGGGTGTTGTCGTCTACGATTTGAAGCATATCAAGATCGGAAGAGATAATGAATGTTTCGTATTCACAGCGACCGTCTGGGCCAATCGTTTCGTCTGCTTGGCGGCTAAAGGTGCCAATAATATCGTCTGCTTCAAAGCGGTCTAGCTCAACAAAAGACCAACCAAGGTTCCCTACCAGCTCTTTCACCAGTGGAATTTGCGCATAGAAATCGTCACCTGGTTTTACACGGCCGGCCTTATAATCTGGGTAAATCTCCCGGCGAGCGGCGCCAGAAGTATGGGAGTCCCAAGCTACGATTACTTTGGTAGGATTTAGCTTTTTAACAATTTCCATGGCGATGGCGGCAAAACCGTAAACGCCGCCGGTAGGCGTACCATCCGTAAGGCTAAGTGCGCCCATGGCATAGTACCCCCGGTAGAATACCGATTTGCCATCAATTAGAACTAGTCTTTTCATTAGAAATCAATCTCTTTTAGGATTTCGTCCGTGCGATTTTTTAGATCTTCTATTGTGCCATTATTCAAAGCAAAATAGTCTGCCGCAACGATTGGACCACCCTTTTCGAGATTTTCGATTTCGCTACGGTCGCGTTCGCGGATAGCGGCGGCATCGAAGGCGCGACCTGGGCGAACTGCTACGCGGTCGTAACGAAGCTGTTTATCAACAACAATTGCCATAAAAGTAAGGCATTTTGGAAATTCTTTTTTCAAAATTTTATACTCGGTCCAGGTATAGACACCGTCTAGCACGATGCGTTTCTGCCCTGCCGCGATAAGGTCTTTCGCTTCGGCAATTGCTTGGCGTACAACCCAGTCTTTGCCTTCGGTCTGGCGAATCATTTCGCGGAACTCTTTTTCGGACTCACCATCTTCGGTGCGTACAATGCCGCGTTTTTCCATTTCTTTATAAATCATGCCACCAAAGTATACCTTTGGATAGCCTTTTTCAGTAAGATGATCCACAACGACGGATTTGCCACTGCCGCTCATACCTACGATTGCTAGAATTTTTACGTTGTCCATAGTATAATTGTAGCACATGAAAATTTTTTTTACACCTGATGATCCATTGGACCAAATCATTAAAGAGACTTTTCCTGAAAAGAAAATTGAAAAGACTGAGCATATTTTGACGGGGTGGACTAATATCGTAATCGAAGTTACCACCGATGATGGTGCGTATTTTTTCCGTTTCCCACGTAACCCGTTCTGGTCTAGGATGATTGTAAAAGATGCTACGGTCTGTAACTTTGTAGATGGTAAAACTAGCTACTACACTCCACAAATGAAGCTTTATTATGATTCTAAAAAACGTCCGTTTTCTGTTCATAAAAAGATTGAGGGTTACACTCTTGGTGATAGGATTTATCATTTGTCCCACACAGCGCTTACTGGCGCGGCTTATGACGTAGCAAAGTTTATCAAAGAACTTTCTAGCATTGATCTAAAAGGTGCGCCAGAAAAGGTGAAGTATCCTTTGTCTGATTTCTTGTACGAACTAGACCACGAACACTATGCCAAGCATATTGATGAAGATCACGAATACATCAAAGAAACAGAGCTCAAAAACCTTGTCCATGGCGATTTGAACCTAGGTAATATTCTTCTTGATGAGAATGATAAAGTTATCGGTGTGATAGACTTTTGTTTCGCTGGTACCGGTAACCCAGATATGGATGTAGCTAGAGTGCTTTCTCGCCCGGCGCCAAAAGAATTTGAAGAAGCTTTTCTAGCAGAATTTGCTAACAAAGAAGAAATTGAGCGCATGAGAACCGCATGGAAACATATCGATGCTGGATATGCAGATCACATCCGTACTAATTTCCCAGAAATTAATCTAAATCAGTTGTAAGATATTTGATTTTTGCGTCGCGGCGCTCGTCGTCGTCTTTTTTAGGCAGGTCTTCTCTATTTGAATACTCTTCAAAAATTGGAATAACATTTTTAATTGGACCGTCATAGACTGGCTCTTTGTCGTACACGCTCCAAAGAATGATACGAAGATCTGGAGAATTTGTTGCGTAGTAGTCTAGCGCTTTAGAAGTGGCACGGATAAATTCGAGCTCGGTTTCTTTGGAATGGCGCCAAGCGCGGCCAGATAGATACTTTTCGGTGACAGTTGGGGATACGGCAATCATCAAAATAAGAGCTTCGTAGTTTCCTGCCTTCAAAAGCTCCAACAAGATCCCTTCCATTTCTGGGTCAAGAAGAGTTACGTCTAGAACTACGTCGTAGCCGCCCTTAATAAGCTCGGAAAGCGTGAGAAACAGCATAATAGTAGCAAACTCGTCCGTCATTTTGCGAAGGTTTTCGTCGCCATAAAAATCCTTGATTTCCTGGTAGTGTGGGTGATAAGTAACAAAACGACGAGCCGCCATTAAAATTGGTTCGAAATTATTTTTTTCACAATATGCTTCTACAGCTGGGAGAATCTGGGTGGTCTTGCCAGAGCCAGAAAGCCCGGCAATACGAATAAAGCGATGATTTCTGGTAGCAGAGATAGTGAAATCTTCTACAACTTTTTTGAGGATGCCTGGGTATTCCGCGAGACCGACTTGCCATTCTGGCTTTACTTCACTTGGCCAGTGAGCTCTCATATAAGAGATTACTTTGATTAGGCGTGGATCACTTTCAGGCATTTGTCACCTTTCTTTATTTCAATTTTTTTAATATCTTTAAAGATACGGTATTCGCCTTCGGCTTGAAGCTCAATAGTAGCTGGCTTTAAAAATTCTAGTACGTCTCCAGTAGTTTCGGTGCCTGGAGTACGAACAAAAATGGATTTTGTCATAAGGCGGGTGAGGCGGCAAAAATTAGTAAGGCGGCAGTTTTCACTACGAAATACCTTTGGCTTAAGATAATCATCTCCTCCCTTCATAACGCGGCACATAGATTTACCAGAAAGCGCACAATAATCACTCACCTTGGACTTAGTTGGTTTGCCATTCAATGTAAATGGAGGGATAAATTCCTTTTTGTGGCGGTTTTTGAAATACCATTTTGCAAGCGCAATGTAGGAGCGCCAAGAGCTTTTGTGCCCTTTTTGCATATATTTACGGAATTTTGGTTCGTCAAACAATTCTACAGCTTCAGCAGTCATGCCGATGGTGACGTAGCAAGAAGCATAGCGGAAAAACTTACCGTCTACATAGATTTCGAGAGGATAAAGCTTTTTGGTGGTAACTTTTTTGCTAAATATATCTTCAAAAGTTTTAATTCCTAGCGTGCGAGAAAGGTCGTTGAAATTCCCATATGGGAGTACGGCAAGTTTAGCGTCTTTGCCGGATTTAATAATGCCATTACTGGCAATAATGCCAGTGGCATCGCCGCCAGCAGAGATAACAAGGTCGCCGTCTTTTACGATTTTAGCGAATTTAGCTGCATTTTTATCTACGTCGGTAGGTTCAACCTCGTATTTCCCTACCATGTAGCCTTTTAAATCTCTGGCTTTAGACAAAACTTCTTTTTCGACATCAACAAAACGGGTAGAGCGTGGATTGTAGACGATAAGAATGCGGCGCATCATTTAACCCTTGAAATCTGGGAGTAACCAAGTTAGAAATGCATATATAAGAACATAGGCAGCAACACCGATGATAATTTCGAAAAGACGGCGTTTGGATTTGCGGGTCTTTTCTTCGTTGCCACCAGCGGTGAGATATTGAATGCCAGTGATCGTAATACCAATTGCTGCAAGAATACCGACTATAATACTGAATATATCAATGGCTTTTTGTAACGTTATGAAGATACTATCCCCTCCATTGTCACATGAACAACCGCCACCGAGAATTGCAGTAGACACACAACCGTTCTTTAGTTGGGTTTCATTGCACCCATCGGCAAAAACAGGAGCCGCAATCATAAAACCGCCCATTACTATTGCGATTATTACTGTAAGTAGTTTTTTCATTATTCCTCCTACCTTAAATATTCGTGCAATTTTTTAGTGTCTTTGTTCTTACGAAGTTTGGAAAGAGCCTTGGCCTCAATCTGGCGAATACGCTCACGCGTAACATCAAATTCGTTACCTACTTCTTCCAAAGTATGTGGACGACCACCACCGATGCCAAAACGCAGACGGATGATCTTTTGTTCCCTCTCAGTGAGGGTAGCAATAATTTCAGAAAGTTGTTCTTTCAAAATTTGGTTGGCGGCGGAGTCTTCTGGAGAATCGCGTTCTTCGTCTTCGACGAAATCACCAAGTACGGAATCTTCGTCGTCGCCTTCACGGCCGACAGAGGCATCTAGCGAGGCGATGTCTTGTTTGATACGCATAACATAATCAATTTTTTCTGGCTCCATGTCGAGTTCTTTAGCGATTTCTTCGTTGGTAGGCTCGCGGTTGAACTCGGCGGTAAGTTTACGAGTGGTACGAAGAACTTTGTTAATAGTCTCCACCATATGCACAGGAATACGAATGGTACGAGCTTGGTCAGCAATAGCACGAGTGATGGCTTGGCGAACCCACCAAGTAGCATAGGTAGAAAACTTAAAGCCTTTTTCTGGATCAAATTTCTC
>CAMZIV010000033.1 GCA_947307355.1 uncultured Candidatus Saccharibacteria bacterium | reverse complement strand
ATACTGTCCCTCAGTATGTGGCTGGGGACACCTATAATACAAACCTAACACAAAACACGTTATACGCGGTGTGGAGTATGGATACCTGCCCGGCTGACATGGTCTGCTATAGAGGCAATGGTGCAGCCGAAGGCTCTTCTCTAAACTTCACACCGTCTTCCGGAATAGTCAACCTGGCTGCATATGATTATGAACGTCCTGGATATGGCTTTATTGGTTGGAACACTGAACCGGATGGTTCTGGTACTCAATATGGCGCACAGGACACCATGACAATCGAGGATGATTTGTCCACAGAAGGAAAAGAAGTCTACGCTCAGTGGGTTGCTTCCGAAGGAGATATGCAAACTTGGAATAGTTGTTCTACTATGCAAGTTGGCGACGTAACGGCCCTTACCGATACTCGCGACAATAATACCTATGCAATTGCCAAACTCGCAGATGGCAATTGTTGGATGATCGAAAACCTCCGCCTAGATTTTACTACTGCTGAAATCACGAGCGAAAACACTAACTCTCCTACAGCAAGCTTTGTTACCGAAGCCACATCGGCAACATCATCGCAAAATCCATGCAATACAGACACAACAGCTTGTGTAGACCAGATTCAGTATCACAATAATAATATTGATCGAAGTTTGTTGCCAGATCCAAAGGTGAATAATGGTGGCAGTTCATGGTATGGTTATGGTGTCCTATATAACTGGTATGCTGCAACAGCTGGTAACGGTACGTCTGCCATGACGAGTGGCAACGTTGCTGGCGATATCTGCCCTGCTGGCTGGCGCTTGCCTACCGGTGGGAATAATGGCGAATATAATAATTTGAATGTCCAAGAAAATAGCGGTAGAACAAATAATGATAGTGGGCTCAGGAAATATCCTGTAAATATTGTTTATTCCGGTGACCGCAATGGTGATACGGATGGTGATAGTCGTGGCAAGTACACTCGTATCTGGTCTGCTACCGCTACAAACGCCAAGAATGCTTATCGTTTTGGTATGCAATCAAACAACGTTACTCCAAAGACCAACAACTGGAATAAATGGGATAACTTCGCGGTCCGTTGTATTAAAAAATAATGTGATACAATGAACCTATGGAATGGACTAAAATCACAGATATTATATTAATTTCATCAATCGTAATTTTGGGGCTTTTTGCTGTGCTTGGCCTCATCCAGTGGATTTCACGCAAATCTATCAAAAAAGTTGATAAACAGCTACTTTGGATGATCTTGCCAGTAGTGCTTCTTGCTATCACTTATCTTGTTTGTGACAAAGTTTTAACGCCAGAAAGATTTAGTTTTATGCCAACTCGTCCAGACGGTTCCGGCGAACCATCTTTCCCTTCCACTCACGTGATGGTTGTAGCTACAATTTTCTTCTGTGTGTCTGCTGCCTTGCCAAAATATATCAAATCCAAACTCGCGCTCGCACTTATTGATATCGTGATGTTTGCGCTGGCTTCCATCACTGCCACCGGCCGCATTCTTTCCGAGAAACATTCTTACATCGATGTAATTGGTGCCGTGGCATTTGCTTTCATTTTCTACGAAATCTATTACTTCTGTATTCACCGCAAAAAAGCTAAAAAGGAGCCAGAAAATGAGTAGTATTTTTACCAAAATTATTAACGGCGAAATCCCTTGCTACAAAATTTACGAGGACGACAAGACTTTTGCCTTTTTAGACATTCATCCAGAAACTAAAGGCCACACGCTGGTAGTTCCAAAAAACGAAGTCGACAAACTTTACGAGCTTCCGGATGAAGACTACGTCGCGTTGATGGCCACCGCCAAGAGGCTTTCTCAAAATATGGAAAAAGTACTTGGCCGCCGTACACTTTGGAAAGTAGTCGGCACTGATGTCCCGCACGCTCATATTCATCTAGAACCACACGACGAAACTTGGTTTTATGGCCGCGAGGTCGAAATGACCCCAGAAGAATTTGAAGAAGTTCGCGCAAAGCTAGAATACAAAGACTAGTCTTTTCTTGACAAAACCCTCTGGGGAGGGGTAACATAAAAGCATAAGTTTTTTGATATTTAAAGTAGCCCGAATAAGGGGTGATAAGAGAGGCCAGAATGGAAGAATTTCCAATAAATAAAACAGAAACGAACTCCGAAAATATAGAAACGCCTGCTTCTATTAACGATGCAGAAATTGGGGCTAAGGCAAATGATACAGTTTTAGCAGAAAACAGCGAGAGCAATACTTCCTCTACCTCATCAGACAGGCCTCGTGATGAGAAAAAATGGCTACAAGAAAATCATCCAGAGCTGTATAAAGAGATGAGAGATAATGGCGTGCCTTTTGAGCCTGAAGAATTCAAAAAAGAAGGCTACGATTTTATACAGAGAAAAGATGGTGAATATCAGGTGGCGTACCCTACTCAAAAATATAAGAATTGGTTAGATGCCCCGAAGACTCTTAGAAGCCCTAATCGTCCGCTCAAACACCACTGGATGGAAAACCAATTAACAAGAGAGGAAAGAAATAATTTTGATAATACTCTCGAAGCATTGGGGGTAGATGACAAATATGCTTATTACAATGGGCTCCGTCAAAAAATAGAAACAAAGGTTAAAAAATACCAAGATTTCCTAGAAAGTCCAAAATTTCAAGAAAGGTTGCTTAGCTCAAACAATATTGTTATGTCCTATTCAAAGGTTTATGAATCGTCCATAGATAGCAACAGGATACCGTTCTCCGCAGAAAATATACAAAAGGAAGCATTGACTATAAATAGGCCAGAAGCGCTCATGAATAATTATTGGCCAGAGGATAAAATAGCAATAAAAATGGCAGAGCCTTTGTTCGAAGAAGCAATTAAAAAAGAAAATAGTGTTACCGGAGAGCCTTTGGGACAGTCTATTGAAGCTTATATGGCGAGCCCGGAAGCGGAAGAAGCCAGAGCCAAAATTATCGTTTCCGCAATCAACAATCGATCTTTCTTAGAGGGGACAAATCTAGATGAGTTTAAAGAGCAAATGCCAAAAATACTTGGGCAGTGTGATATAAACAATTATCCAAGACTAGTGCAATCCATTATTGGAAAAAGCCCGTGGTTGGAGATGGCTCCAGAGAAATTGAAATTAATCGATGAGTATCTAGGAATTTCCGATAAGGTCGCTGAAGCGACAATCTATGAAACAGACTATCCAATAAAAGCAACCCCATATAGTAATTATAATTGGGATTTCAATATACACTTTGAACAGTCGAGTGGCTCTTTCTTCGATGCAAAGAAGGTGATGGATCTTAGTATCAAAAAGAAATGTCTAGAGAAGATTGGAGAAAGAATTGCAAATGAAGACAGGGGTGACGAACGTTTTGCTAGTGCTTTAGCCGAGGATAAGAAAACCGCAAAAGTAGATTTTGAAGAAAACTCTTATTTATACGATCTCAAGGATAAGCTAGTTGATATCAAACCAATCAAATTAAAGGAATATTTTAATGATAAGTATTCTCCCGGCGTAGCCAGGTTTGCGGCGGAGTGGATAAGAAAAAACGAACATTTGGAGATAGGCGCTGAAGAAGTGAAAACCATTGCCAAGGAAAAAATTTTACTTAACTTGGAACACGGCAATATTTTAAGACAAGATGTAGAGCGATTTGGTATAGATTTGTCATCGAGTGAAGTGTTTGACAAGTGTTTTAGCGGGTTCGTCGAAAGAATCCAACGTAAGGGTGGCGTAAAATCAGATGAAGCAAAATGGTATTACGACAAAGTATTTAGCCAAGACCCAGAAAAATTTAATTCTATGATTATTAACATGAGGAAAGATCCAGATTGCCCTGCCAGTCTGAAAGGAGCATTTACTAGATTTGCCAATATCAATGAAGAATACAAGAAATATTCGTTCCAAGAAGAACTTAATAAAAGAGCTAAGGCACCAAATCGCGCCGCTGCATATCAAAAGCATATCTTTAAAGACGCAAGCGACGTAGAAATTGAAGCAATCATCAAACAGAGGCGCTCAGAGCTATCTCAAGAAATAAAAGAGGCTGGCGCTGAGGAAGTAGAAACGTTTGGCCATAGAAGTGACGCGCCAGAAAAACATAATGAGGGCAACGGGTATTATAATACAGCACCAAAAGACTTTGGCATTAGAAAAATAGAAATGCTGAAGACCTGGAAAGAACATATTGAAAATACATATCCAGGCACCAGCCCTAAATACTTTATTGACTCGTTTGCTATCAATGACGAAGATAGAATAAGGTTAAATGACGATTTGTCTTATGTTGGTTTTTCGTTTGAATATGAAGGCAAACAATGTGTAATTGCTGAAAGCTTTAGCCTAGATGCGAGCATGTATCTATTCCGTGGCAATTTGGACGACGACTTCAAAGATATGTTCGATGTAACCAAAAAACGCTCAGCTACCGATCCAAGAGTTGTGAAAGTCAATCATCTAAGCAAAGAAGCAATGGACGAAAGTATCGACCTTACTTATCAAAAGGCATTCCTATATTTACGCACCGGTGATAAAAGCATTGTAAACTATAATGCCTTCGGAGAAAATGGTCGCAATGAGTGGGAAGAATACCAACAGATGGAGTTCCCTGCTTGGCCAATGAATGTTGACAGTCAAGAAATCTCCGCCGAAGAGCTTGCCAGATACAGGCAGTGGCAAGAAAATCCATATTTTGGTGATCGCTACGCATCATAAAAGTTAGCTTTGCTTTGTTCCCTTGCAGAGAGTTTTGTGTTATGATATAAATATGAAATTTTCTAGCAGTTATGAACCGGGGGAATTTGAAAATGATATTTATGCGGCTTGGGAAGCCAGCGGGGTTTTTCAGCCGACCGTGCCAACCGTCCCAACAGATGACGACGATAACGGCGCCGACGACCGCGAAGCCAAAAAAGGCAGCACTTATTCTATTGTGATGCCACCACCAAACGCCAACGGCAATCTTCACATTGGCCACGGCCTCACTATCGCGCTAGAAGATTCTCTTACCCGTTACTATCGTCTCAATGGCAAATCCACTTGGTATGTTCCAGGCGCCGACCATGCCGGCTTTGAAACGTGGGTAGTTTATGAAAAATACCTCGAAAAACAGGGCCATACTCGCTTTGAATACGACCGCAACCAGCTTTATGCTATGGTTTGGGACTTCGTCGCCGAGCAACGTGGCAACATGGAAAAACAACTCCGCGCCCTCGGCGCCTCCTGTGCCTGGGATGATCTTACTTTTGCACTCGACGAAAACGTCATCGACCGCGTTTACAACACTTTTGAAAAAATGTGGAACGACGGCTTTATTTATAGAGGCGAAAAGCTTGTAAATTTCTGCCCAAAGCACCAAACCGCCTTTGCCGATATCGAGGTAAATCATGAAGATGAAAAAGGCTCCCTTTGGGACATCGCTTACACTTATGATGGTGGTGAAATTATCGTTTCTACTACTCGCCCAGAAACTCTCTTTGGCGATACCGCTGTAGCCGTTAACCCAGAAGATGCTCGCTACAAAGATATTATTGGCAAAACTGTTCACCTTCCTCTTACCAACCGCGAAATTCCTGTAATTGCCGACGAACACGCCGACCCAGAATACGGCACTGGCGCGGTAAAAATCACCCCAGCTCACGATTTTGATGATTTTGAAGTGGGCGAGCGCCACAATCTCGAACGTGTCCAAGTTATCGGTGAAGACGGCAAAATGACCAATGTTCCAGAAGAATATTTGGGCCTTACTACCGACGAATGTCGCAAAAAAGTTTTGAAAGATCTAGAAACTCAAGGCCTTCTCCGTGGCGAGAAAAAGATTGTTCACAACGTGGCTCACTGTTACAAGTGTGGCACCACTATCGAGCCGATGCTCAAAGAGCAATGGTTTGTAGATGTCGAAAAACTCGCTGCCATGGCTATCGAGCACCTCGAAAAAGACGAAATTAAATTCTACCCAGAGAACAAAAAGCGTATCCTAATCAATTATCTCAAGAACTTGAAAGACTGGAACATTTCCCGCCAAATCCCTTGGGGCATCGCTATCCCAATGTTTAGAAAAGTAGACGATACCGCCACCGACGAGCCAGATTGGATTTTTGACCGCCGCACCAACCTCAAAGAAATCGAAAAAGGCGGCGTAAAATACGTTCGCGACGAAGACACCTTTGATACTTGGTTCTCTTCTTCCCACTGGCCAATCATCTGTTCAGACTGGAGTGAAGGCAATTTCAACCCTTACTATCCTTTGAACGTGATGGAGACCGGCGCCGACCTTCTCTTTGCATGGGTCGCTCGTATGATTATGATGGGCCTTTATGTCACCGGTGAGGTGCCATTTAAAGAAGTTTACATGCATGGTATGGTACTTGATGCTCATGGCAAAAAGATGAGCAAATCCAAAGGCAACGTAATCAACCCAATGGATCTTGTCACCGAATATGGTTCCGACGCTTTCCGCCTTGGCATTATCAAAGGCCGCTCCGCTGGCATGAACCAAGCCTTCTCTGAAAACTCCGTCATCGCCGGTCGCAACCTCTGTAACAAACTCTGGAACATTTCCCGACTCGTGCAGAATATCGTGGATGAGAGCGAAAATGTCTCTTCTCGGGGCATCCG
>CAMZIV010000032.1 GCA_947307355.1 uncultured Candidatus Saccharibacteria bacterium | reverse complement strand
AGCGAGTGAGCGCCGGCCCGCCCATAACGATGGGCCGGACCAAGCGTCCCCGAAAAGTACTATTTTTGTTACTATTAGTTGTAAAGATTTTCGATGGCAATCGATGGGCCCATGGTTGTGGTAATAAATACGCTCTTTACATAGGTGCCCTTAAGAGAAGCTGGTTTTTGAGCTTTCAAAGAATCAAAGAAAGCGTTTGCGTTCTCGAGAAGCTTATCAGTGCCAAAGGAAGCTTTACCTACGCCAATGTGTACAATAGATTGCTTATCAACACGGTATTCAACTTTACCTGCCTTAGCTTCTTTTACAGCCTTCTCTACGTCCATAGTAACGGTACCAGCCTTAGGATTTGGCATGAGACCTTTAGGGCCAAGGAGACGTGCATATTTACCGAGTTTTGGCATGTATGCAGGGGTGGAGATAAGGATATCAAAGTCAATCACACCCTTATCGAGTTGTTTAACAAATTCTTCATCTTCGGCAATATCAGCACCAGCGGCCTTAGCAGCTTTACAGACATCAAGTGGAGCGAATACAGCTACACGTACAGTCTTACCGTTTCCGTTTGGAAGTACAAGGGTAGTACGGATGTTTTGATCAGCTTGACGTGGGTCTACGCCAAGGCGAGCGTGGATTTCTACGCTGGCGTCAAATTTAACAGTAGTAGTTTTAAGAGCTAGATCAATAGCGTCTTTAAGAGAGTAGGTTTTTCCCTTTTCAACAAGCTTAGCGGCTTCTTGATATTTCTTGCCACGGCGTTCAATGCGTGGGCGAGTAACAGGCTTAGCACCTTTTGGTTTTACGACAGCTTCTTCAGCTTTGCGCTCCTCTTTGCGGGCTTGGCGCTCTTCTTCTGCCTTAACCTCTTCAATGTGTTTTTTGGACTTTTTGCCAGATTTTGCAAAAGTCTCTTCTTTTTCTTCTACAGGAGTTTCAATAACTTCTGCTTCAGTAGTAGTTTTGACCTCTTCTTCGGCCATAATTTCCTTTCTGT
This sequence comes from uncultured Candidatus Saccharibacteria bacterium, assembly GCA_947307355.1. Taxonomy (GTDB): domain Bacteria; phylum Patescibacteriota; class Saccharimonadia; order Saccharimonadales; family Saccharimonadaceae; genus Nanosyncoccus. The sequence continues at coordinate 5,781 of CAMZIV010000032.1, read as the reverse complement.
GGTATTAGCGAGCGGGTGCTCTCCCAACCTAAAAATATTAATAGCAGTATTATAGCACAAATTCTTTACAATTACCAGAGTTTTTGGTATAATATTTTTGTTACGCAAAATGCTTCTAAAATATAATTTAAACTAAGGATATTTTATGGCAGAAAAAAAGGTTATCGGAAATCTTAAACTCCGTATCCCAGGTGGCAAGGCCACCGCAGGCCCTCCGGTAGGTTCTACCCTCGGTCAATGGGGTCTAAATATGATGGATTTCATTAATCCATTCAACGAGAAAACTAAAGATTTCATGGGCAAGAACGTAATTGTTCACATCAAAGTTTACGAAGATCGCACCTTTGACTGGACTTGTCTTGGCCAACCAGTAGATGATCTTATCCGCGAAGCTATCAAGCTCGACAAGGGTTCTGGTAAGCCAAATACTCAAAAAGTTGGCAAAATCACCCGCGCTCAGCTTGAAGAGATCGCAAACAAAAAGATGGATCAACTCAACGCTATCGACCTAGAAGGCGCAGTAAAGGTAGTTGCCGGCACTGCTCGCTCCATGGGCGTAGAAGTAGTAGACTAATCAAAAACAGCCTCTAAAAAAGGGGCTGTTTTTTGTGCCTTGAAAAATAAGCAAAAGTATGATATAACAATAGAATATACCGTTTTTTAATAATTAGGCCAAATTCGAAGAGAGGGGGAATAGCATGGGACAGACGTTAACGAAAAAAAATGTCTATAGTGACGCTTTTGAAAAGGCGATGAATCTCTGGGAGATGTATGCAAGACAATATCATAATTTGATCCCAGAATACGAGCAGTTGCTCGCACGCAAAAAAGAGTTAAGAATGTCTCTTTATGCGGTTGACAAAGAAGAAATCAATCGCTTGGAGTACATTCACTTTTTACACATCGAGGATAAACTTACTGCGGAGGAATATCTGATGGATTTAAATCCGAAACAGATCAATTCACTTTGCGACAAGATCGAGTTGTGTGTAAAAAGCCCGATATATATGACTTTAAAAAACAAAATAGTCGATTATCGGAATGCTATCGTAAAGAAAGAACAGCCAAGCAAGAGGAGGGGGTATTATGGATCGATCCCCACACCCCCAAAAAAATAATTAAGTAACTTATAACGGTATATAACAAAAAAGGAGGCCATCTCGGCCTCCTATTTTCGTGCTTAATTATTTAGTTGCTTTACCTGAAGAGCATCAAGCTCGACTGGTGTTTCACGACCAAACATCGATACCATAACTTTGAGCTTGCCTTTAGCGGCGTCAATCTCAGATACAGTGCCATCAAAGCCTTTGAATGGACCATCGGTAATAGATACAACTTCGCCAATCTCGTACTTGACGGAGAATTTTGGATCTTCCACGCCCATGCGTTTCTTAATCTTGGTGATTTCCTTTTCAGAAACTGGGGTTGGTTGAGTACCGGTGCCGATAAAGCCGGTCACACCTGGGGTGTTGCGGATGATGTACCAAGTTTCATCAGAAAGTTTCATATCTACAAGCACATAGCCTTGCAAAATCTTGCGATCTACAACTTTGCGCTTGCCATTTTTAATTTCAATTTGCTTCTCTTTTGGCACGATAGCTTCAAAAATCTTATCGGCCATATCGACGGTGCCGGTCCTCTGGTTGATAGAATCAGCTACCTTGTCTTCGTAGCCACTGTAGGTGGAAATAGCATACCACGCACGAGTGTCATCATAACGGTTTACTGCCATAATTTCTCCTTTATTTTAAGATTAAGCTAAAGAGCCATGTAAAGAACAGGTCTAGTAGCGAGATTATAATTATAAATAATGCTGTGTATACCAATACGGCAAGCACCATTTTCCAGGTGGCTTTGCGGTTTGGCCAGCGGACTTGGCGGATTTCACGCCATGAATCGCGTAGATAGGTGAAGAAAGCTATGAATGGGCGGAAAAGGATGAAAGTTTTCTTCCCATCGGTCTTTTTGCTAGCTTTTTTAGCCTTTTTTTCTGCGACCTTTTTGGTTTTCTCAGTTTTTTTGTCTTTTACAACAACTTTTTTTCGAGTAATTGTCGGCTCAGTGGATTTTTCCTCTTTGCGAGGACCGTCACTTGCCTTGATTCTGGTTATTTTAGCCATTTTACTCCTTATATTAAAAAAAGTCTGATACCAGACTTGTCAATAGTATACTACGCCTTGAACAAAAATGCAAGATAATCTTTGAGCATTCTGGAACCTGATATTACTGGTAAATAGGCGGCTAGCTGCTTTTGGATTAAGTATTCAAGGTCAAAATCATTTTTGTACGCTTCTACGGCTTCTTCCATACGATCGTAAAGCGAATCAACTTCTTCGGGTTCAGAACCACCGCTTACACAGAGATAAGAATCCATCGATGCATCCGCCACGCCACCATCATGGGTAGAAATTAGAATGTTAAGGTTGGCAATATCTTTCATCCAAGACGTGCCACAAGCTTCAAGCCCCACAATTGGGACATTGATAGCCACGTTGCTACCTGCAGAAAGCCCGTAGGCAAGTTTTTCGTCATAATCGGCAATATAATGCACGTGATCTTTTAAATAATCATCGTGCGCTACAGTATCGAGGAGTTTTTTAAGTTTCCCAGACATATTATGGTCGCCAGTATGTACACGACCAGCCAATATATAATGTCCATTACAACTCTCAAGTATCTTTCTTAGCCTCTTCGGGTCCGAAAACGGCAATTCTGGGCGCTTGTAGTCCACGAATCTACGCTTAAAATCAAAGACAAAGTCGTCATCAGTAAAGGATAATTCCTTACCATTTTGATCCGGGCGACCCTTAAGCACTGAATTTAAGATTTCCCTGCCTTTATGCTTGGCTTCATGGATAATTTCGGCACTAATGCTAGATAACTTTTCAATATAATCTTCGGTAGGCAGGCCAAATTTATCAATAATGCCGATTCGTCGGTAATAATTCAAGATTTCTGGCACCACCCAAGTTTCCATATCAATACCATTGGTCACAGCCTTGAATTTGACTTTATTGCCTGCAATATCGCGATAATTTGCGACTCTAGCATGTAATTTAGACACACCGCTCCGAAGTTCAGCAATCTCAATCGTTACAGAAGATAATTTGATGCGATCATTTACGAATTTATCCACGAGCCATTTGCGCACTGCCGGAGATTTAAGATTCGGGAAAACAAAGCGTTCAAATTGTGAAAGATGAAACTCCGCTTCAGCCGCCTGTACAAGGGTATGGTTGGTATAGAGTGTGTGCTTACGTGTATAAACCACCGCTTCGTAAAAGTCCATGCCATTTGAAGCAAGCTCGTCTAGGCGTGCTAGGGCGGCAAAAAAGGTGGCAACTTCATTAAGCTGCATAATCGCAGGCTTAAGACCAAGCAATTTCAAAGCGGCATAACCACCAAACCCAAGCGATACTTCTTGGTAAAGACGATGATCACCACCACTCATGCCAGAATAGAGCTCACCAAAATTCGGCTCAGTAATAGCTAAAATACGTGTCTTATCGAATTTCTTTTCAATTACATCAAGCTTACAAAGATTGCCATCACAGCGTACATTTACAGTATCTACAAAACGAAAACCGAATTTATGGTAATCTACCGGAATATGTTCATCAACTACAGCACCATTTTCAAGCTTCTGATGTGGCTCAAATGGATAAAACGGAGTAATTAGAGTAAGTGGCACACCCATTTGCTCGGCTACACGGCGAGTATCGGCCGCAAGAATACCTAGCCCACCGCCACCGCGAATGCCATTCTTCTGGTCATATAATTCAATCGTCCAATAGGTGTAAGGGCGTTCATCGGATAAAGATTTAGTAAGATGCTCACGATTAATCGCCGCATAAAAATCTTCGGTATCTTCGATGTTTTCCAAAGGATGATAAAAGAATTGCCCATCGTCCATGCAATTATTATAGCATAAGAATTTTAATACCAGAATTCTTTTGGCAGCTTTTCTGCTATGCGCATATGAAAATCATAGTCAAACCCATCAAGGCGTTTTGGATTCTCAGTCTTGAAATAAGTTTTACGGATATAATCAGCCGTCATTGGTTCGCCAGGAATAAGTTTGTAATTTTTACGCATATTTAAGCCGCGTTTGTAATCTTTTGGCGGCAAAATCGCGAGCGGAAGAAAATCACACTTAATTTCTGGGTCTTCGTAAAGCTTCAAGGCAAGCATGGCCATAGTCGGAATAATTTCTTCCTTCTTTTCATATACATCTTTAGTCTTAAATACCTTGGCTTGGCGGGTCGCAGAAGGCGCTACAAAGATTACGCCACCGTCTTTTACTAGCTGACGCGAAAGATCGGTGTAAAGGTCGCGGAATTCACGTTTGATACGATTCCCCGCCTCGTATAACTCAGTTCCTTCTTTTAGATCCATTTTCTTCCAGGTAGCAGGCGTAATAGTAGGAGTAATAATGAACCCTAGCCGTTTAATACGCTCGTAATTTGGTGCGAGAGCCTCATACCAAGGAAGGTTTACTGGGAAACAGGTTAGTTTATCGCCCATTTTATCGACTTTCATCATCATAATGCGGCCAATTTCGCCCAGAGACGGATGATTAAAGCCAACTACTAATCCATTTTCGCCAATTTTCGGTAAATCCTTGTAATCACCAGGCGCCACGCGGGAAAGTACTTTTACGAGCTTTCTTTGGGCGGCTAAATCGTGTTTTTTTGAAGCACCACGCCCAGTAGAAGCAAAAAAGTAATTAACAGCAGTATTGCAAACCTTACCGACTTTTACCATTTCTTTTCTTAGATCTTCTGCACCAAGAGACGCAAGAAGTGAGTAATTTTCGTGTTGTATTTTATCAATGATTTCTTCTGCGGAAAGAGTAGCGAGCTCTTTTTTAGTAAAGATTTTCTTCTTAGCCATAACTTCATTATAGCACAACTAGAATATTTAACAGATTGACTTTAAAGCGTAAGTGTGATATAATTAGAAGGTTAGCCGTAAAATCTGGCTACGTATCTTAATAGGAATTTTCGTAGTGAACGGGAGGATAAGACTATGAAACTTGATGATTACTACTTTCAAGACAAAGACAAAATACCATCGCTCGACATTGAAAATCTCAAAGGTAAAACTGCTGTAGGTGTTACTAACGGCATTAGAAAATGCACCCCAGCAATCGTCGAATATGACAAGGCCACCAATACGATTAAGACCGAATATGGTTTCGAATATGAACTTGGTAAAATGAATCCAGACTACAAAGAAATGCTCGAAGCAAAAACGGACGAAGTCCCGATTGTGGTAAAATGGTCAGTTTGCGAAGAGTACATCTTTGATGGTGAAGGCGATTTAAATATGCCTGAAGATCAATACTTAAAAATGCTTGCTAGCTCAGAGATTAAACCATATAAAGCCAAACTCCTTTCAGGGATTTGCATCGATGGGCTGCCGGTTGCGGGCGAAGTGGTCAAACAGGACGGTAACTTCGTGACCATCAATTGGCATAAAAACCGCTCCGAGCGAGAATCCGAACGCGTATTTGTGTGTTGGATTAGCATGAGAGACGAGACCAGATTAATCATAAACCGTTTGGGGAGAGTTGCCGGAATACAGCGAGATAATTTCGCTGAATCCTTTGGTGAAAAATGTCGCCCAATTCTTGTCAGTTAATCATTATTCCTAGAACCGGTGCTATTGCAGTGCCGGTTTTTTCATGGTAAAATAATAAAAGCTTAGGGCGTCGCCAAGTGGTAAGGCAGTGGGTTCTGGTCCCACCATTCGAGGGTTCGAATCCTTCCGCCCTAGCCA
>CAMZIV010000031.1 GCA_947307355.1 uncultured Candidatus Saccharibacteria bacterium | reverse complement strand
TAATATTTTTTACATGTAAATAACTAGACTTTTAGGCCGGTTTCCGCTCGTGAGTTTTACGGACCTCTCCTTATGTCTAGATAACATTTCTATTGTACCACATCTTTTCTCTTATTACAAGAGGAATTTTTGCATAAAAATCTGTTACAATAAAGCTATGGAAAGAAAATACGACATCACGATTCGTCGTGCTACAGAAGAAGACATCGAAACTATTCAAAGATTTGGGTTTGAGCTGCTCGATTTTGAACGCCAAAACTGGGATCCGACACTCGATGCCAAGTGGCCCTTCACTGAGGAGGGTAAGCAAAAATACCTCGCTGCTATTCGCAATAAATACACAATTATCGCCGAAAAAGACGGCGAGCCAGTCGGATATTTGATTGGCAAAATCATCGACGCTTCGCCGGATTCTGCTCGCCCAATTAAGCAAGCCTATCTTGAAAATATCTATGTTTCTGAATCTGTGCGTGGCGCCAATATCGGCGGCGAAATCTTCGCCAATTTCAAGACATATTGCAAATCCGAAGGTGTTTCGCGCGTCAATGTCAGCGTACTAGCCGCCAACGAAAACGCCGTCAAATTCTACGAAAAAATCGGATTCTCACCTCGTAGCATTAATCTGTCTCAAGAAATCTAAAAAAGCCCTGGCTTATGCCAGGGCATCTTTATTTCTTTTCGCGTGGTTTTACCCACACAACATGACCGTCTTTGTAATGACGATATCGTCCAGGGCCACCCCAAGCAGGATGATCTGATTTTGTTTTTATTACTTCCAAAAGTTCTTCTTTTTTGCTTTCGTCAACCGTGAGTTGCTTTACTTTGTTGTTTTTGACCGTTACGCTGTAAATAGCTTTAGGCCTATACCACATAGCAAACTGGATTGAAAGATACATCATTATTGCTTTTCTAATAATAGCCATGACGTCCCTGTAGGCGTTTTTGCCCATACCGTCAGGTAGCTTATTAGTCAAAACAATCAAAAGCTGAGCCGTATCCTCAGTTTCAGCCAAAACATATCTTGCATCAGCAACTGTTTTCTTTCTGAATTTGTCATTGTCGTAACGCACAAAGATGTGCGCAATCTCGGTTACTACAATCTTTTTTCTATCAAGATAGAGATTATATGACTCATTCTGGCGAACAAAACAAAACGTCGGCTTCGTCTTTGGAAACAAAGCCTCTAAACTGAAAGTAACACTCGGTAAAACCGGGTTCAAAGCCAAATAAAAAGCATCTATATTTGACAGTTTCGGAACCGAAATAAGTTTTTCGATTTCTTTGCGGGACAAACCTGACAGATCTACATTGTCGTAATCATCATAATGAGAAAAATTCTTCCAGTATTTGGTTTTATAATACTTTGCCCTGATATTTTCCTCTATTGGTAGATAGCGATCAACATGATAAGCAGACTCCCAAAGTGATTCAGAAATAGTCATTTTTTACCCCCTTTTAAAAGTACTTTGATTTCATTAACAACTATTACTATTATAGCATTTTTATTAAATTTTGTCAAAAAGAGCCCCGGACGTGCCGGGGCTTTCAGTTCTAGTACCTCATTCTGTTACTTTAAAACTATTAAAACCTAAGTTTTTCATCACATTCTCGATTCTCTCTTTTGCATCACCTTTGCAATTCCAGTTTTTACCTGGCTGTTTCATTTCAATGATATCTTTTTTATGTTTAGATATGCCAGAAACATTTTCTACACCCATTTCCTTTAAAATACAGTACGCATTTATACCAAGACCAGTATAGACTAAATGTATCGTATTTAGACTACCAATAGTTCTTGGCCAATGCTCAGGAATATATCCAATATACGGAAGGGTATCATTTTTTGCTACAGCGACAATTAGCTTAGACATCGCTACCGAGAATAGCTTATGCATCTCAATATCAGATAAATTCATAGTCGTCCGGATATAGCTCTTGTCATTATAGAAGGTGCCATCATAAAGACCAAACAACAACTCAATCAGTTTAGCTTCGTCATCATTTAGGTGGCTCTCTATAAACTGTTTTACTAAACAAACGACTTCATCCTGCGGATAAGGGCATTGAAAATTATCATAGTTACGACCAAAGAATTTTCTACCGAGTCTATTTGTTTTAAACACTTTTCTGGGATACTGATAGTCCATACGCTTTTGCCTTTCAGTTCCGCTGATAATAGGATCACTGATATAATAATAAAGCCTCATTAAGGCAAAACTATAGTCATCAAGATCGTGCCTAATTAAACCAGCATTATCAATATCGGCGATCAATTCTTGGTTACAAAGCAATTTTAATTCGCTTTGAGTTCCAAAATGATAAATTCTGCGAGCCTTAACAATGTCGTCAATATTTCTCATAGTTACACCTCCAAATCTCATCTTCACTAGAACTTTTAATATGCAGTCGAGAAAAACCTCAAACCTTCCATAATTATAGCATAAACACCTTAAAAAGTCAATATCTAGGCAACATTTTCCAGATAAGAGTCAATAAAACCGTCGATTTTACCATCTAGGACTGCATCTGGGTCAGTTTCCTCGTAGCCAGTGCGAGTATCTTTTACCAATTTATAAGGTTGCAAAACATAATTTCTAATCTGTTGGCCCCAACCGGCAGATTCACCAGCGCGAAGTTCCCCAATCGTCGCAGCGTGTTGCTCTAGCTGCATTTGTACTAGTTTACCCCTAAGAATCTCCATTGCCTTCTCTTTATTTTGAAGCTGAGAGCGTTCATTCTGAATCGCCACCACGGTATTAGTTGGAATATGAGTAATGCGAACGGCAGAATTAGTGGTATTTACAGATTGGCCACCATGACCGCCAGAGTGATAAACATCAATTCTAAGGTCTTTTTCGTCAATTTCCACCTCTGTATCTGCTTTTATCACTGGTAGAATTTCCACCAACGCAAAAGAAGTCTGGCGTAAATTATTTGCATTAAACGGAGAAAGTCTTACTAACCTATGCACGCCGTGCTCGGATTTAAGTAACCCATACACATGGCTGCCATTCACCTCATAAACCGCGGTTTTTATCCCAGCTTCTTCCCCTTCAACCCGCTCGATCAAGGCCGCCTTAAACCCTTTTTTCTCAAAAAATCTCAGATACATGCGCTCGAGCATGCTGGCCCAGTCCATCGCCTCGGTACCACCAGCACCAGAAGTAATTCTAATAATTGCATCTTTTTCATCATATGGGCCATTAAAACGAAGGGCTTTTTTGAGCTCTACGAGGTTATTTTCCATCGCGGTAATTTGCTCTTCAAATTCTTCTTTCAAACTATCGTCAGAAATCTCTATCAACTCACCAAGATCTTTTATCTGCGTACCAAGCAACTGCCATGGCTGAATCTCGTCATTTAAAGATGCCAGTTCCTGGTTTTTGCGCGTTGCCGCATCCACATCATGCCAAATCTCTGGGTTTGCCACCTCTTTTTCAAGCTCCGAAGCCTTCACGATTTTATCTGCAATGTTCAGGCGTTCATAAACCTTCAAAAAATCGGCTTCTAGCTCTGTTAATTTCTTTTCGAGATCTTGCATAATTCATATTATATCACAACAAAAAGTCCCCCTGTAAGGGGGACTATTTTTATTTTATAGACCAGGAAAGGTCACGCGAGTTAAACTCGAGTGTCATTTTTTCCCGACCTACGAGCACATCGAAGATATGGAACGCTACGCCACCCGCAAAGCGGATTTGTGTGCGAAGCAGATCCGTAATCTCGGTCTCAGATTCCCCACGCCTTCTAAACGTTAGAGGCTGACACGGGGTCATCTCGTAGCCGAAAAGTGCCATTACTTCGACTTGCTCGGTTTGGTTTTTGTTAAAGTTTTTCATAAAGACTCCTTAAAATTAAATTTTTTAGAGTCATTTATGTGAGCCTAATGTGTGCTCGGCTCTTGGCTAAGGGCATAAATGACAATACCACATAGCTTTAAACTTTTCTCAGTGTCAGTGACCGAAGTGTAACACGAGTTGCCATTATTATACCATATTTTAACCATAAGCGCTTGAAATTGAAAAATTCCAAAAATATGATATGATAATAATTATGATTTGGAACGAATTAAAGAGGCCGTTTCTAATTCTGGCGCCAATGGAAGGTGTCACGGATATTATTTTTCGTGAAATCGTAGCCACTGCTGGCCGCCCAGATCTTTTTTATACTGAATTTACCAATGTCTCCTCTTATGCGTCCGAAAAAGGCCGTGCCAATGCTCTTGAAAGGCTTGAGATTCGTGAAGCCGAAAAACCAATCATCGCCCAAATTTGGGGCAAAAATCCGGAGCATTTTTCGGTAATTTCCAGCGCGCTTGAATCCTTAGGCTTCTCTGGAATCGACCTTAATATGGGCTGTCCAGACAAAAATGTAAACCGCGCCGGTGGCGGTGCCGCTATGATTCGCACTCCAGAGCTCGCAGTAGAATGTTTTAGAAAAGCCAAAGAATCTACCAATTTACCGGTCTCCATCAAAACCCGCCTTGGCTGGAGTAAAGTCGAAGAGTACAAGGACTGGCTTTCCACCCTGCTCGCGGAACATCCGGCCGCCCTCACCGTGCACCTTCGCACCAAAAAAGAGATGAGCAAAGTCCCGGCCCACTATGAACTAATTCCAGAAATAATCAAACTTCGCAACGAAATTAGTCCAGAAACTAAGCTAATTATTAATGGTGATATCAAAACCAAAGCCGAAGCCCTCGCTCTCTACGAAAAATACCCAGAAGTAGACGGTTTTATGATTGGTCGTGGCGTTTTCGCAAATCCTTATTGCTTCACCGACCACATCGCTACTCGCGAAGAGTTAATGAATCTGCTATATAAACATCTAGATTTATTTGAAAAACATCCATATGGTTCATTTGAGCCCTTGAAACATTTCTTCAAAATCTACGTCAACAACTTCCCTGGCGCTGCCGAACTTCGCGCCAAACTAATGGAAACCCATTCCGTAGAGGAAGCCCGCGAGGTCTTAAAAGATGCGTGATTATAGGCTCTCTCAGCACTTTCTTCGTTCTCCGCGCCTTGCCCTCATTTTAATTGGCCATTCCAATCTTAAAAAACGCGACACTGTAGTAGAAATCGGCGCCGGTTCTGGCGTAATTACTAGTGCCCTAGCACACCGCGTCAAGAACGTTATCGCTATCGAACCAGATCACACTACTGCCGAAAAGCTCCGTGAAAACCTTAAAAAACGAGAAATCACCAACGTCGAAATCATCGAAAAAGACTTTCTTGGGGTAAATTTACCAGATGAACCCTACAAAGTTTTTGCCAACCCACCATTTCATCTTAGCTCCGAAATCTTTCACAAACTTATCGAATCCAAAAACCCACCAGAGGCAATTTACCTCATTCTGCAAAAACAATTTGCCCTCAAACTCCTAAACAACACTCGCCACTACACTTCACAACTGGGTTTTGAACTAACCAAAGACTACGAAACCCGCATTCGTTTACCTTTAAAACCAAACGATTTTACCCCGCCACCAGCAGTACCGTGCGTTTTTTTTGAAGCAAAACGAAAAACTAATTAATTTCAAACGGCAGATTACCATATCCAGGTAATCTGTTTTTGTAGGCATAGCGGAGCTCTTCAATGCTAGCGATACATTCAAATGGTTTCATTACGCCATCCACGCCGAGTAAACCTTTAAAAATTTCTGTCATTTCTGGATCAGAAAACAAATCGTGTCCAAAAATCTTGAGTTGCTCAGAAGGAGACACAAATGGCGCGAAAAGCAGATAAGAGTTGGCACATTTCGCGCATTTACCACACCATTTGAGAGCCGTGTTGTTAGCATCTTGTTTGTAATTTGCCACGTTACAAGACGAAAACTTATCGCCATATTTGGCCCAACACCTGTCCGCAAATAGTCTAGCGATCTCAAGTTCACTGTAATCTTTAAGTAGAGAATCAATCTTGATACTTGGCGTAATAAAAGTCCGGATATATTCATCCATCAAACCTTGCGCCTCCGCCGTCTTGGACCATTGATGGTTCACCGGCAAATCATCAATCCAAGCATGTGGCTCAAAGCCTTCCTTGCCAATACCAAATTCTACTCTAGAATAACCAATCAAAATCGCCTGGATCAAAGCCAAAGCCTGATTAATAATGGTCACCGGCACATGCCCATTAAAGCCACCGGCATTTTTTAGGTTTTCTTTATCAATTTCACGTCGAATGATAATCGGCTCACCAAATTCATTGATAATTTCTGGATAACTTTCCTGTGCAGAAATATAAGTTACCTTATATTCTATGCCGCTACCTCTAGTCATTTCCGCCGCAAGCAAGGAATCCTTGCCACCACTTACGGTCACGAGGCTAGCGCCACGCACGAAAGTTTCTTCTGCATTAGATTCGGTATTTTCACCAACAAATTCTGCCAAATCACTGCGTTTTAAATTATTTTCAAACGCAAATTGGCTCATCCCCTCCTGATAGATTTTATTGAAAATCTCCGCTTGACGCACAGTAATCGCGCGCGAAAGTTCAATATTTTTGCCAGCACGCACTTTATAATAAGAAGTTCCGAGTACCACAAAAGCAAAGAACAGAGCTTTATCTAGAACTGCTTCGTTATAATCAACTAGTTCCGAAACCGCAAAATGAATCTTCTCGGTAAAAACCGTCTCTTCGCTTTGATATCTAAAAGTAGCGAGACCACTTTGCTTATCAAATCCATAGTCTAAAAATTTAAAACTCATTTTAGCTCCTGAACCAACGCCTTAAATTGATCACCGCGATCATAAAAATCTTTAAACATATCAAAGCTAGCTGCACCAGGGCTAAGCAACACTACCGGCTTTAGGTACGGGTGCACATCTTCGGCCTCTTCTCTCGCTTTTTCTACGGCTTCTTTTAGAGATTCCACCAAAACATACTTCTTTGGGTCCTCGTCTTTAGCAAGATTCTTACTAGTTTCGCCCATCAACATCACTTTTTGAAGATTTGGCGCATCAAAGATAGCCCGTTTAATCGGAGTAAGATCTAACCCACGATCTTTGCCGCCAGCAATCAAAACCACTGGGCGCGGCGCAAAAGCCTTTACCGCTACTTCTAGAGATGGATACGAAGCCGAAAAGCTGTCATCATAATAATCTACCCCATT
>CAMZIV010000030.1 GCA_947307355.1 uncultured Candidatus Saccharibacteria bacterium | reverse complement strand
CATCCATCACTTTGCGGCCTTCGGGCTGCAATTTTTCTATGGCAACTTTTTTGCCATCTGCACACTCGATAAATAGTAGTGGCGCTTCGTCGTCTTTGGCGACATGAGCTTCAATTACGATACATTTTAATCCAAAGAAAGTATACTTTGGTTTTGGAAAGTCTTGGAAGGCCACAATCTTACGGAAGGTCTTTTCGGCAGTATCAACGTCAGGTGTAAGCTCGCTCATAGACTTATCAAATTTGCCACAGAAAGTAGCTTCCTCTTCATTTTGTAAAACCGATTCTGACAAATCATCAATATGCTCGCATAACCAGTTGGCGCCGCATTCCGCTAATGCTTTGTAAATTTCATTTTTACAAATCGGAAGGCCTTTTAATGTTTCTTGATAATATACCGGACCTGCGTCCATTGCCTTTACAAGTTTCATTACAGATACAGAAAATTCTGTGTCGCCAGCCAAAATCGCAGATTCGATTGGCGAAGCTCCGCGATACTTTGGAAGAAGGGAAGGGTGAATGTTTAGAATTCCTTCTGGCTCAAAAATATCTAGTACGTCAGACTTAATCATTACGCCAAACGAAGCTAGAACGCCGTGGGCATCTGGATTTTTGGCTTTGAGTAGTTTTACGGTTTCAAGATCTTCTTTGTCGCGGGCATGAAAAATCACATCAAAATGCTTTTCGAGTACAGCAAGCGTATAGTCTGCAAGCGGCCCATTGCCAAAGAAGATAACTTTATTCATCACCCCAAAGTTCCTTATTGTCACGAATTTCTTTTTCGTAATCTGTAATTGGTTCAAGATCACCTTTGTCGTTCATGTGGTAAAATGCATCTTTCTCGTCGCGAATGTGATCAATAAAGAGAACCCCGTCAAGGTGGTCAATCTCGTGAAGAAGTGTGCGCGCGAGTTCATCAGATGCCTTAATACGCACTTCTGTACCATCTTCGAGTTTAGCCTTCACCTTCACCTTAGAAGCGCGTGGCACTTTACCATAAATCGCTGGTACCGAAAGACAACCTTCGTAATCTGTAATAGTCTTGCCTTCGGTACGAATCACCTCTGGATCAATCAAAGCGGTAAAAGAAGCATTTTTCTTGTCTTCCATATCATCACGAATAATAATAATGCGCTTATTTACGCCCATCTGAGGCGCAGCCATCGCTGCAGATAGCTCATAAGGATGTTCGCTCTCCCATTTAAGGGACAATTTCCGCATATTTTCAATTACATCAAGAATTTCCGGAGTAATCCGGCCAACTTTTTCAGATTTTTCTCTGAGTCTTGGATCTGGTGTAGTGATGATTTTCATATCTGTAATTATAGCATAAAATGCCTATTCTTAAAAGCATAAGCCTGTGCTATAATAAACTTATGAATAAAAAAGTGGTAGGTGCAATCTGTGCTGTGTCTACTCTTTTTGCGCTTAATTTAGGCGCCGTTACTTTTGCCGATAATTCAACCGAATTTTCTCTCGATGTATCTAGTGCGGCGTTGCAACTAACCGTACCGCCAACTGCCAGTATAGAACTAAACCCTACATCTTCATCCGCTGTTTTTGGCACTGCCAACGTGACCGTTAATGTGGCCACCAATAATTTAACTGGCTACACTCTTACCATGTCCGTACCATCCACAAATCTCACTCATAGCTCGTTGTCAAACACTGTAATCCCTACTCTGTCCAGCTCCACTCCAGAATCATCCTTCCCAGCCAATGCTTGGGGCTATAGAATTGTAGATGGCAATTATCTCCCGATTCTCGCTACCAACTCCCCAGCGTCCTGGATGGTAGAAGAACCAACTAACGGCACCGATCACACCATGACCTTTGCCGCCAAGGTAGATGGCACCAAACCTTCTGGCACTTATACAAACACCTTGACATTCCAGGCTGTGGCTAATCCAAATTCGCCAAAACTTACTATTGCCTTTGATGGTAACGGCGCAGATGGTGGCACAATGAACGCATTCTCTCTTTATCCAGGCGCCTCGGCCAATCTGCCAGTGAACACTTTTACGAGGTCTGGATATTACTTTAATGGCTGGAACGAAAAAGCCAATGCTACGGGCGTTGGATATGGCAATGAGGATAGCGTTACTGCGCCAAATGTAATAAACACTCCTCAAACTAAGACCCTTTACGCTCAATGGGTGCAGGATACAGGCCAAGGTGGCGGTGGTATTAGTAGAACTCTTCAAGCCGCTTACGAGGAAGCATACGTGTATAATCATGGAGCTTTCCAGGAAGGTGATAACGATAAGCACGGTCTTTATGTCCCAGAGAAAGATCCAGTCACTGGAAACTATACAGGAAATTATTTCGAAGCCACAAAAGCTAGCGACTACGAAGGTATCCCAGCTAATGACTTAAGATTTGCGATTCAAGATATTGGTTTGCTCGTAGGGGATCAAAATGTTTGTGAACGTACAACCGTAATTGGCTCCGGTGCTTACGTGCTAGATTTACGTGATTTTACTTCTTATCATATTGCCAAACTAGTAGATGGCAAATGTTGGCTACTAGATAATCTTGCACTCGACCCAACACTCCCAGCAGTTCAAGCTAAACTTATAGGCAACACCAACGCTTCTGATGCCGCCGTCACGAACTTTATAAATGGTGGCAATCCTGATAGTGTCGCTGGCTGGACTTCTAGTGCGGTCTCATACGAGACTAGGTGGAGTACATATGACGAACCACGCGTGTACGCAAGCGAGAAAAACATCATACCACAAGGAAGCGACACTATGGCAAGTGACGCTTTGAATGGAGGCTGGAAAGTGGGCGTGTATTATAATTACTGCGCAGCAAGCATTGGCACATATTGCTACGGTTATGGTGCAGGCAAAGATACAAACCCAAGCTCTTCTATCGATTTGGAACACGACATATGTCCATCAAACTGGAGAATCCCAACTGGAGCAAATGGTGGCGAATATCATGTTTTAACCTGGTATAACAGTGGTTATGCAGCTTTCCGTACCATGCTTCGTCTTCCTCAATCTGGCTATTTTCAAAACGAATCAGTAAAGAGCCGTGAAAGCAATTCACGATATTGGACTTCTACTTTTAATGACAACCAACCATATAGTTACATGTGGATTATGGATGTAGGCACCATTTACTATTCTCCTGGGTTTAATACAACAACCTATACAGAACGTCCTCTTGGCTTATCCGTTCGCTGCGTTGCCAAATAAGCCTAGCGATAGATTATAACAACCCAGGTGGGTCAATTGAAACATGGAAATTCGGATCAAGCTCGTCGCAGAGATCTGTTAATATCTTGCGGGACTTTGCGCGCACCACGAGCTGCCAAGTGTAACCCCTAGAAGTATGCTCATGAAACGCCGGCTGTGGCGGGGAAACAATCAGTCTATTATCATCAGATAGTTTTTTATAGAGTTCTCGCACTTTTCTCACCACTGTCGCCTCTGTTTTCATCGTAATATCCAGCTTTAATACAAAAGTGTAAGGAGGGAAATGCGATAGCCTCCGCCTCTTTAATAGATACTCCGCAAAACTTAAATAATCTTCGGAAATCGCATAAGAAATTGCTGGATGTTCTGGGCGGAAAGTCTGGATAAACACCTCTGCTTTAGAGATGTGGCCACGTCCTACACGCCCAATTACCTGGGTAATTAGCTGGAAAGTTCTTTCTTCGGCGGCAAAATCCGGAAGAGAAAGCCCTGCATCGGCTTGCACTACCCCTACAGTAGCGAGGAGCGGTAAATCCAGCCCCTTGGCCACCGTTTGTGTCCCTACAATAATATCTACTTCGCCTCTCTTTACTTCATCGTAAACATCATTTAGCCCCTCGCCTTTCTTCGTGTCTGCATCGAAGCGCTTGATCCTTGCTTTAGGGAAGAGGCGGGCTAGCTCGCTCTCGAGTAATTTAGTCCCAAATCCCTTATGAATCAGGTCCGGTGAACCACATTTTGGACAGGCAAATGGCACGCGGCATTTATAATCACAGGTGTGGCACACTAGCTGATAAGTATCGGCGTGCAAAGTTAGAGGAAGATAACAGTTTGGACAGAGAATTTCCTCGCCACAAGACTCACAAATCGTCAGAGGGGAAGAGCCGCGGCGGTTGTGAAAAATCAGAGTTTGGTGCCCATTTTCTAGATTTTTACGGATAGATTGGATGAGAGCATCCGAAAAATACTTGTTTTTGCTAAAATTATCCCTGTTTTTAAAGTCCACCACGGAAATATCCGGCTTAAACGCCCCAGTTTTGGCTTTTTTATCCAAGATCACCAGGGAATCATTGGCTTTAGCTAGATAATAATCCTCGATTGCTGGTGTAGCGGAACCGAGTAAAAGAGGAATACCCTGTTTTTTAGCTATAAAACTCGCCACGCGGACGGCAGAATACCTTGGTGCGTTCTCTTGGTAGTAACTATTCTCATGCTCCTCATCTATAATAATCAGCCCAAGGTTATCTAGCGGCGCAAACAGGGCAGACCTCGCCCCAATTACCACTCTAGGCCCCTCGCCATTAAGGAGTTTCTCAAAGATCAAATGTCTCTCCGCCTCTGTTTGTTTAGAGTGAATCACGGTAATCTTATCGCCAAAGAATTCGCCAAAAACCCGAACAAGTTGGCCGGTTAAAGCAATTTCTGGCACTAAAAGTATGACGGATTTTTGCTCGGAAAGGGCCCTGTGAGCCTCGCTAAGGTAGATATTAGTTTTTCCGCTTCCAGTCACGCCACACAGTAGTTTCGTGGCTCCTGGGGCCTTTTTAAGGCCTTGTAGGGCCATTTTTTGCGCGGAGTTGAGCTCGATTTTGTGCTTAGAGCAAACGTGTTCGGTACGTTCGGTTTTTGCACTATTTTGTTCGGTTTGTTCGGTATTACGCTTCCGCCTCTGTTTTTCGACACCATTTGGTAATATAAGCTCCACTGTATTAGACAACGGCGCCTTATAATATTCTGCAATAAATTTTGCAGCTTCCATCAAGTGCTTTGGCAAAGGTTTTGTATAAAAAACTTTCAAAATCTTTTTGCAAGCAAAATCAGGTTGAGCAACTTTTTTAGAAACGATGCCTACACATTTTCCACGCCCCAGAGGAATTTCCACGATTTGTCCCTGCAAAAGGGAATCATCGCTCTCGTACGTCAGCACGCCCTCTCTTCCGTACCTCTTTGCCGGCATCACCTCATAATACATAGATTAATTATAACATTGTTGTAAAATTTACCGAATACATGCTATAATAGAGAAAGCTAAGCGAGGAAATATGTTAGATATATTCGTTACATCCAGGGTGCGCCGCAAGATCATCGTTGTTTTTGCTAAATATCCAGATTTCAAGACCCATGTCCGTGGCCTAGCCAAGCTTATTAAAGAAGATCCAGGCAATATCCAGAGAGAACTCACTCATATGGTGGATGGTAAATTCCTCATTTGTACCAAAAAAGGCAATACCAAAATCTACCAAACCAACAAACAATTCCCAATTTTAAAAGAACTTCAAAGCATTGTGATAAAAAGCCAAAAGGGAAGCAAGCCAAACAAAACTATTGGATAACCCCTGTTAAAAATGAACAAATTATTTGAACAGCTACTAAAAACCCGTCATATCGACCAAGATTTTTTGCATCCGGATTATCAAAAGCTCAAAGATCCATTCCTATTAAAAGATATGAAAAAGGTGGTAGAGCGTATCAAAAAAGCCGTTGATTCCCAAGAAAATGTCCTCATTTACGGGGATTACGACGTGGATGGCGTGACTTCTAGCACCTTGATGGAAGAAGCTCTTGCTCTGTCTGGCCTTAATCCTAAAAATATCAGCATCATGTTGCCAGACCGTTTTGCCGACGGTTACGGCATGAGTCCAAAACTCATTGAACGTGCCAAAGAGAAAAATGTTACACTTGTAATCACTGTAGACTGTGGTTCGCGTAATCACGCCATCGTTGAGGAATTAAACGCTCTTAAAATCGACACCATTATCACCGACCATCATGAATGTGAAGAAACTCTCCCAGACGCCCTTGCTGTAATCAATCCAAAGCGAAAAGACGCCAAAGACCAAGAACCATTAAGAAATCTTGCGGGCGTTGGTGTGTCTTTTAAGGTGGCACAGGCGCTAAACAAACAAAAACTAATCCCAGACGGCCAAGAAAAATGGCTTCTAGATTTGGTGCTACTTGGTACGATTTGTGACAGTATGCCACTCACCGGTGAAAACCGTATCCTCTGTTATTACGGTATTAAAGTGTTGGAAAAGACCCGCCGAAAGGGCCTTGTGGAGCTCATGAAAACTGCCCACGTTAAAACTATAAACTCAGATAGTATTGGTTTTCAGCTCGGTCCTCGCTTGAACGCTGCCGGCCGCCTCGAAACCGCCGACATTGCTTTGAATCTTCTTCGCGCTAAATCCGCACCAGAAGCCGCCGCTTTAGCTTCCAAATTAGAAGCACTAAATCAAAAGCGCCGCACCGAGCAGACCGCTGCCACCAAAGAAATAGACCAGCGTGGCATCTCAAACGACCCAGTGATCATCGAAGTAGGGAAGTGGCACGAAGGTATTCTTGGCATCGTTGCCGGCCGCCTCCTTGAGACCTACAAAAAGCCGGTATTCGTGCTTACTGAGCTTGAGAATAATATATTAAAAGGCTCCGGCCGCAGTTTTGGCGAATTTAGTTTGGCGGATGCGCTTGAACAACTAAATGATACTATTATTGGCGGCGGTGGCCATGCCGGCGCTGCGGGCGTCCGTTTGGAACAGGCCAAACTTTACGAATTTCGCGAAAAAATCAATGCCTACTACGATAGTCTAAAGCTAAAAGACCAAGAAAAATACCTAAAATGCGCCGCAGATTTAGATGTAGAAGACCTGTCTAATATAGATGCAGAGCTCATAGAGAATCTAAAACTTCTTGAGCCATTTGGTCCAGGTAACGAAGATCCGATCTTTTGTATTAAAGACGCCATCATAGAAAGTAAAGCTGAAATGGGCGCAGATCAAAATCATCTCCGCCTAGACATTACCGACAAAAAGGGAAACAAACTTAAACTTGTCGCCTTTTACGCTCCCGAAAAATGGCTTAATGTAGATACAGAAAAACCTCACGACATCCTATTCCGCCCAACCGAAAACGAATTCAGAAGCGTCCGTTCAATTGAAGGAAGAATTATCGATATTTCTTTTTAGCTTATGCTATAATAAATATATCATGGCCATACAAAGTAAACTTTTTGTAGGAAGTCTAGT
>CAMZIV010000029.1 GCA_947307355.1 uncultured Candidatus Saccharibacteria bacterium | reverse complement strand
AGCCCACGATTCATGTCGCCCTCGACTTCAACCAGCTTTCCAAAAAAGCCGTAGGGTACTATGGAATGTATTTTGCTTGTCATGTTCACGTAAGTAACATACACAAAAATGTATTTCAACCCCCACCGTCTGCCATACATCATGCCTACGCTTTTTCGTTACCACTTGTGCTAAAATTTGTTCAGAAAATGCTTGTGGAAAACTCACAAAAAAAACAAAAAAATTGTTCAAAAAATGTATTGACATTAGCATTTTTTCGCGATATTATAGAGATAGCTTCCGAACAATAAAATTGTTCAGAAGGTCAAAACAAAAATTTAGCCAAAATAACTCCACACTCTACAAAAAGACCGGTTTTCCTCGCAGTTACCGGTCTTTTTCTATGGCTGACGATATAAATTTGGATCAAAAAAGAACCGAAACGGTTCTTGATTTTTCTGAATTGGTGGAGCTGCCGGATACTGCCTCCGGGTCCAAAATACCACATGGCCAAGAATCTACGCGCATAGTTTTCTGTTTTAATTTTGGCTGATATTGTTAGCTGCAGAAAACGAAACTAACAAAAGCCGTGGCTAAATTTTCTAATTATTTCACGCCAACTAAATAATCATATTTCCGTTGTATGATAATTTCGACTTTACGGAACCTTGAGCCGAAACCAGCCTACAAATAATTAGGCATAAGCTGGCATGTAAGCTACATGCGCAGTTTTAGTGTTTTTTACACTTATTAATACTTACGGTATTCAATCGGCACGCATCCTAGCTGTTAATATCCCGTCTAAGCTTTGTCAGCCCCAACTATCTCTATTATACCAGAGGTGGGGCAAAAACACAAGTGTAAACAAATTTGTACAGGCAAAAAGGATCGATTTTGCCCTAAAAATTACACATATGTTGTAAAAAATACAACAAAATGAACAATAAATTAATACAGAGACGAATAGAGAAGTACGTTGTAAATATTACAACAAATTTGTTGAATAAATTATTGATTTTTCTTATGCTTTGTGGTAGGATGAAAGTAGTCGAGATGACTAAAACAAAAACTAAAAATAAAAGGCTAAAAAATGAAGAAAAAGAAACCATAAAATTTAGCGGGCGAAAAGGTAATTTCTAGCCATAAATTACAAATAGGAATTACCTAGAGCTCCGCTAAATCGCGTTGAGCGCATTAGTAAATCTTCTAATAGCACATTTAAGATCCATAAACAAGATTAGAAGAAAAGACTAATAAGGACAATGCTTCACTTAATGTGAAGCGGTCAAAGAGGAATTAGGCGGATCAGGGTTGCGGTCAATAGTTATGTTTATAAGCGCCGGATAACCCCCGCCTTCCTCCATATATAAGCTTCAAAAATACTTGGGGGAAACTACTAGCTATGCTATAATGAGGGAATGAAGCATAACCGCATTATAGGAACTATCAGCATAATCGGACTCGCAGCAATACTAATTATGCTAAATTTTACATCTCCGACGGAAATCGGTCCGTTCGGGGTTTTATTATTTTTTACAACACTTTATATTACACTATTTTCCATCTTTGCGCTTACTTTACAAATTTTTTATCGCCTCGCCTACAAGAGGGAAACATTCCGAAATAAGGATTATCTCTACGCCGCAGTGATGGCTTTTGGCCCAATTATGCTTCTCATGGCACGTTCATTTGGTGCAATTAACCTCTGGACTATCTCTTTAATCATAATTTTCATATTTTTAGGTGAATTTTTAGTAGCAAAACGCTTATAGTTGTGGTAAAATAAGCATATGGACTATGGTCAGACCAATCAACACGAAGTAAATCAGCCTTTTTTCACGGAAGGTGTTGGTAACCAGTCTGTCGAATACACTGCCACTCCTTCTAGAGAACAAAACCAGAACTTTGGTCACAACGCCATTAATGGTCAATTGGTAGAAAACCCAAATCCAGAGTCAGTTAATCTTGAGGCGTTTGCTCCAACTCCAGAGATGATGCAAAACATGATGGCTCCAGAGATGCCGGGCCCAGATTTTGGCCCAGAACCAGAACCACTTGGTCAGATTACTGAGGTAGAGCCTGCCCCTGCGGCCCCAGCTCAACCAGCTGCAGATTTCGCCTACGATAGCACCGCTATCAAGGTAGAAGGTGACTCCCTCAACTCAGAAGCCGTTAATATCTTAACCGACAACGAAAATACCCTTAAAAAGACTGGCGACGCCGCTAGCTTTCTGAATACCCTCGACAGTATTAAGGAAGACAACCTAAAAAACTCCTATAACAGGACATTTGGAGCATCGTGATGGAATCTTGGGTGGCGGTTTTAATCTGTGTAATACTTGCGGTAGTCGTAATCGCAGTGATTGTAATCTCTTCTAGAATCTCGATACTTCGCCGTACTAAGCGCTACGAGAGGGCGATCAAGATGATCCCACTCCTTATTCATCTTCCGCCTACTACTGATGATATCCAGGCTGGCGGCCGCGATACACGCGACATCGTCAACGAGGCTATCTCTAAGGCTCAAGTGATGTACTCCATCCTTTCTTCCACTCTTACTAAGGGATTTAAAACCAAACTTTACGGCCAGCGTCACTTCTCTATGGAAATCGTCGCCAAAGACGGCTTTATCAAGTATTACGCTGTTGTCCCGGCCGTTCTAACAGAGACGGTAAAACAAGCTATCCAGTCTGCTTACCCGACAGCTCGTGTCGAGGAAAAGAGACAAGACAACATTTTTGAGGGTGGAGCAGGGGTAGACGCTGTAGCTGGCGCCGAGCTTACCCTAAACAAAGACTACTATCTCCCTATTGCAACCTACGAGGATACCAAACGTGATGCCGAAACGGCCATCCTCACCACACTCTCGACCGTGACCAAAAATGAAGGTGCGGCTGTTCAAATTTTGTTCCGCCCTGCACAAAATAATTGGTCTGAAGGCAGCAAAACTCGTATCGACGAAATCCAAAAGGGTAAAAAGACCAAAACCGTTGGTGCGGGCATTGGCCAAACATTGATGGATATTGTCCGCGCCCCTTGGGAAGTACCGGAACTACACGAAAAACACGAGGAAACCACCCAAATTTCCCAGGTAAAACAAGATGAAATGGCCGCTATTAATAACAAGATGCGCTATCCGGCGTTTGAGACCTTGATTAGGGTGATAGCCAGCTCTGCGACCAAACAGCGCTCAGAGGCGATTACCGGGGGCATTATCTCGGCCTTCTCTCAATTTAACTCCCCAGAGCTCAATGGTTTTAAGGTAAACACTCTAAAAGACCCTAAAAAGATGGTGATAGATTACGCTTACCGCACCTTCCCGCTAAAAACCACCGAAAACATTTTAAACAGCGTGGAGCTCGCCTCAATCTTCCACTTACCAGAGCAAACCGCCATTCCTACCTCTAGCGTTGAGCGTCAGCTCACTAAGCAAGTAGATGGGCCGGCCAAACTCGCTACCGAAGGTCTCTTCCTCGGTACAAATGAGTTCCGTGGCGCCAAAAAACCGATTTATCTCCAAGAAAAAGACCGTCGTCGCCATATGTACGTAATAGGTCAAACTGGTATGGGTAAGTCCGTCTTCCTCGAGAACCTGGCCTTCCAGGATATGTGTGACGGTAAGGGCTTTGCCTTTATCGATCCGCACGGCGATGCTGTAGAAGCGCTATTAAAGCGTGTACCTCAAGAACGTATCGATGATATTATCTATTTTGACCCTGCCGACATCGAGCATCCTGTCGGTATGAATATGTTTGAGCATACCACCGAAGACCAGAAAGACTTCATCGTCCAAGAGGGAATTAGTATGCTCCAATCTCTGTTTGACCCGCAAAACCAAGGTTTCTTTGGCCCGCGCGGTCAGCATATGTTTAGAAATGCCGCCCTTCTCTTGATGTCAGACCCAGCCGGCGCTACCTTTATTGATATTCCTCAATGTTTCACCGACCCAGAGTTCGTTAAGTCCAAGCTCAAATATGTCACCGATAAGGCTGTTTATGACTACTGGACTAAGGAATTCCCGCAATCCCAAAAATCCAACGACGCCGGTGAAGTTATCACTTGGTTCGCCAGTAAATGGGGACCATTCATCGCTAACACTATCATGAAAAATACCCTCGGTCAGGTAAAATCCGGCTTCAATATCCGTGAAATCATGGATAATAAGAAGATTTTCCTCGTAAACCTCTCTAAGGGTCGTCTCGGTGATATCAATGCCAACCTTCTCGGTATGATCTTCGTAATGAAATTCCAACAGGCCGCTATGAGCCGTCAGGATATCCCTGAAGATCAGCGTCAAGACTTCTGTCTCTATGTAGATGAGTTCCAGAACTTTGCCACAGATAGCTTTGAATCAATCCTATCTGAGGCCCGTAAATATCGCCTGAATCTTATCGTGGCTAATCAGTTTATGACTCAGCTTACAGATAAAATCAGGGAAGCGCTCCTCGGTAACGTTGGTACCATCATCTGTGGTCGTATCGGTGTAACAGATGCGGAGCTCATGGTAAAAGCCTTTACTCCTACATTTACAGCGGAAGATCTAACCAAAACGCCAAACTTTGCCGCTGTGGCTAAGGTGATGATGTTTGACATGCCGTCCGCGCCATTTACAATGAGCCTTCCTGCTCCTATGGGAGAACCAAACGACGAGCTCATGGAGACGCTTAAAGCCTACTCTGCTACAAAGTACGCTAAGACCCGCGCCGAAGTCGAAAAAGAGATTCAAGACCGCTGGACGGCGGCTTCAAAAGCCAAACAAGAGGCCTCGTCTGAGGCTACTAACGACGCTCCAAGCCCGGTTTCTACAAAATCGGCTATGGATGCTGGTTTTGGGCCAGGCGCCGCTCCTAGCGCCGAAGAAGAGCCAAAGAAAGGATTTTTGGATAACTGGTTGTCTAAAAAGCCGGCCCCAGCTCCAGCAGCTCCAGCACCTGAACCTCCGGCTCCTGCTCCAGCTCCGGAACCTACTCCTGCCCCAGCGCCAGTTACGCCAGAGCCAGTTCCTACACCTGCCCCAGCTTCTCAAAATCCAGACGAAGTAGTCTTCAAAATAAGATAATAACCTGATTATTATCTTGAATTTGGTGGCTTTTCGGTGTATAATAGAGGGGTATATTAAGAAGAGGTATAAAAATGGCCGAAAAAGCTGAAGCTTACGATTCGTCCGAGATTCGCGTGCTCGAAGGTCTAGAACCAGTTCGTCTCCGTCCAGGTATGTACATCGGTTCTACAGGCTACGATGGCTTGCATCACCTTATTAAAGAGATTGCCGACAACTCTATCGATGAGGCAATTGCTGGGTATGCGAACAGGATCGACATCACCATTCTACAGGATGGCGGCGTCCGCGTTGATGACAACGGGCGTGGTATCCCTGTAGATATTCACCCAAAAACCAAAAAATCCACTCTTGAGACAGTGCTTACCGTCCTCCACGCCGGTGGTAAATTCGGCGATGGTGGTTACAAGGTGTCATCTGGTCTCCACGGTGTAGGTTCCTCTGTAGTAAACGCTCTCTCTACTCGCATGGTAGCAGAGGTTTATAGAGAAGGCAAAACTCACCATATTGAGTTTGACACCGGTAAACCAACCACCGAACTCATCGTTACCAAGGGTAGCCCACGTGAGTCTGGCACATCTATTACTTTCTACCCAGACCCAACCATCTTTAAAGAGACTACTACCTTTGATTACAGCTGGGTATCGAGCTATGCTCGCCACCAAGCTTACCTTACTAAGGGTATTCTAATCACCGTATCTGATGAGCGCACCAATGCCAACGAATCCTTCTACTTCGAAGGCGGTATCAAGAGCTATGTCAAACGCCTCAATAATGGCAAGGAAGTTCTCTCTGATGATATCTTCTACGTAGAGAAGCAAGTTCAAGACACTGGCATTGAGATCGCTCTCCAATACAACGATACCTTTGCTGAAATCATGAAGCCATTTGCAAACAACGTTCTTACCCCTGATGGTGGTATGCACGTAGTAGGTTTCCGTACTGGTCTTAACCGTACTATTAATGATTATGCCCGTAAAAACGGACTTCTTAAAGAAAAAGAAGATAACCTTACAGCTGACGATATCAAGGAAGGCCTCACCGCTGTTATCTTGGTTAAACTCCCAGATCCACAGTTTGAGGGCCAGACCAAAAACAAGCTTGGTAACCCAGAAGTTCGTGGTTATGTAGATAAGGTTATGACCGAATACTTCGGTTATTATCTCGAAGAAAACCCAGCGATTGCCAAGAAAATCGTTGGTAAAGCTACTCTCGCGGCCCGTGCTAGAAAAGCTGCTCGTGCTGCTCGTGACAACGTAATTAGAAAAGGCGCTTTCGAAGGTCTTAACCTTCCTTCGAAACTCGCCGACTGTTCATCTAGAAATGCCGAAGAATGCGAACTCTTTATCGTAGAGGGTAACTCCGCTGCCGGTTCCGCCAAGGAAGGTCGCGACTCCCGCATCCAAGCCATTCTACCTCTTCGTGGTAAGGTGCTAAATACTGAGCGCGCCCGTCTAGACAAGATGCTTGCTAACGCCGAGCTTGTCTCCCTTATCAAGGGCCTAGGCGTAGGTATTGGTGATCAATTCAACATCGACGGTCTTCGCTATCACAAGATTGTGTTCATGACCGATGCCGATGTCGATGGTTCTCACATCTCTACACTTCTTCTTACATTCTTCTTCCGCTATATGCCGGATGTCATCAAGGAAGGGCACGTTTACCTAGCCAAACCACCTCTATTTGGTCTCATTAAAGGCACAGGTAACACCCGTAAAATCGATTATATATATGATGAGGAAGCTTTGGAAAAGGCCCTCACCGAGAAAATTGCCGAGCGCAAGGCTCAAGGCGTTAAGATAGACGAAGAGTCCGAACGCTTCAAGCAGGCCGGCTATACTGCCCAGCAGCGCTTTAAGGGTCTTGGTGAAATGGACGCCGCCCAGCTCTGGGAAACCACTATGAATCCAGAAAATCGTATCTTGGTCAGAGTTAATATAGAAGATGCAGAAAAGGCCGATGCCATCTTCTCCAAACTCATGGGTGACCAAGCCGAACTTCGTAAAAACTTTATCCAGGCAAGAGCAGCATCTGTTGATCTTGACGATTTGGACTTTTAAGGAGGAATATGGAAGACGAAAAAATCGTAAATCAACCAGAAGAAATCGTACCAGAGAAAGGTATCGAGCTCCGTACTGTAGAGAATACGATGGAGGATTACTTCCTTCGTTACTCTTTGTCCGTTATCGTAGATCGTGCTCTCCCGGATGTTCGCGATGGTCTTAAGCCTGTAAACCGCCGTATATTATATGCAATGAATAAAAACGGCTGGAAGGCTCCACACGCCACAGTTAAGTCCGCTCGTATCGTCGGTGAAGTAATGGGTAAATACCACCCACACGGCGATTCATCTATTTATGACTCTATGGTGAACTTAGCTCAACCATGGAAGATGCGCTACACCCTCGTAGAAGGCCAAGGTAACTTTGG
>CAMZIV010000028.1 GCA_947307355.1 uncultured Candidatus Saccharibacteria bacterium | reverse complement strand
CGGAATTCTGTAATTGGTAAACTTTCGGCCAAATCACATTTATTTAACACGAGATAAACCGGCTTACCAGAGCGGAGCGCGTCTTTAGCGATTTTGGCGTCGCGATGATCAAAATATTTGGTCGAATCAAGAGTTACGAGGATAATATCGGCAGACTCAATCGCGTCCTGAATTTGGTCTTGAATCGACGCTTCAAAATCATCATTAGGGTCTTTAAGACCTGCAGTGTCAATCAAAATAAACCGGTCATCAATCCGGGCAATCACGTTGTCACGCGTAGTACCTTCTTCGCGCGCTACGATTGCAATGTTTTTATGCGCCATACGGTTTAAAATGCTAGATTTTCCAGCATTGGTTTGGCCAATTAGCGCCACTACAGGTAACTTTTTCATAATAATATTATAACATAAAAAAGAGGCCTTGAACAGCCTTATACCTTAATTATAGCACATTTTACAAAAAAAGTCAATATTGGTGATCTCGGCGGGAGTCGAACCCGCGATTTTCTGGATGAGAACCAGACGTCCTAGACCACTAGACGACGAGACCAGAGGTATTGACTTTTATAATTCTAGCATAAAAAAGCTTAATACGCAACACTGCCATAGTTTGGCACTGCCGAAATAAAGGTTTGGCCAGGCGCAAGTTTAATCTCGGCCCCAGACTCGTCGGTGAATTTGATTTGGTCTTCTTTGGTATTCTTAGTCCACCTACCTTTAATCGCTTGCCCGTTTTGGAATACATACGCATCGCCAGAGCCAGAAGTAGTGATATCCTCGTGATAATTATCCGATGCGCGGCGTTCTTGCACGATCATGGCGATCACTACGGATGGAGAAACCTGCTGCAAAGTACAAATATCCTCCGGGTTTTTCTCGCCTTGATCGTCGGTTGGGCAAACATATGAATTGTGCGCATCCCCATTGGCATAGCTACGACGATAGACATTTGCATTTACGTCGTAGTCATATACTACATTGTAGGTTGGTGAATAGCCATAATTAAACGCAATATGTGTAGTTTGTGGTATAAACTCAGACGTATTTGCAGTGGTGGCCTCCAAGATGTTTAGCTTTTTGGCTGCGGTATTATCCACGCGGGTTTTCTTGGACTCGGCCGGTGTCATCCTGGTAAAACCCTTGATATTTGATGTTCCCCATCCCCTATCTGCAGATACTTGTGCTAGATAGCGGCTAGTAGTAAACAGATTATTCCAGCGCCTTACGGCCTTAGAACCGCGATACATATAAGTGTAATTCTCGGTCAAATCCTTGTAACCATTGCGGACGGCCGCAAGCGCATCGGAAGAGCCACCAGCGTGCACAATCGCACAATCAAATGGCGTATCCCAGTTTAAATAATAAATACGTAGTGAACGAATTGGCCCAATCACAGCCTGGGTAGGGTTTTGGTAAATTGCTGCAAACCTGGTAATGCCAGCTTCGGCAATCGCTTCAAATACTACGCCAGCATCGGTAAGTCCAGAATGAGGCCTTGCGCCATCATTGCCATTTGGAGTTTGGATACAATAAGCCGGAGCGGTTTTTAGGCTTGCATCGGCAAGCTCTAGACCGGTAAGGTCGCTATAAACTTTGCCTTCTTCAGTTTTAACAGTTGGGATTTCTGGGAATTCCAAATCTGGCAGAACTTCTTTTGGCAAAAGGAAAATCGCTAGTATACAACCCACGCCACCAAGCAAAGCCAATATGCCACCGATTAGAAAAGCAATCCAACTCTTGCCGATTGGAGCGCCCTTACTTTTGCCGGATTTTTCGTCGATTTTTTCGACAGTTTCGGCCATTTTGTCTACTTTTTCTTCGGATTGGCCCTCGCTAGAAAAAGCTTTTGCGAGGCGTTCGCTATCTGTTATTTGTTTCTTTTCGAGTTCTTTTTCGTCCGGCATTATAAAATCCACATTATTTTAATATAATTTTAGCACAAAAATTAAAAGTATGTTATAATGAGCTTATGTTAAGGTCATCATCAAAAACAAAAATGTTTGGTGCTCTTGTTTCTTTTGCGTCTTTACCACTACTTTGCGTATCTTCCGCACTAGCTACGACTGCCACCAGAAATACCAACTTTCAAGTTAATGTAGGTGACGCTCTTTTGGTGTCGGTAACTACGCCAGACGCCTGGGCTACCGGCGATGTTAATCAATTTTTGCGTAATCATATTGTTGTAACTGCTACCACTAACGCTGCTGGTGGTGTTACTGCAGCCATGTATACCAAAACCGCAAATACCGACCTTGCAAATACTCGCTCTAGTTCTTATCTAATTCATACCCTTAGCGGTTCCATTTCCAAAAATAATTTCCCAGTAAACCGTTGGGGTTATTCTACCAATGATTCTGAATCCTCACCAGACAGTGATAGCAACGTGGATTACGATCCAATGAGCGGTCCATCCAACCCTATCTTACTTATTTCTGAGTCTAACCCGGGTGGCCCTTACACTCAGGATGTATTCTTTGGCGCAAAAGCCGATAGCACAATTGCATCTGGTACGTATGCCAGCACGGTTGTGATTAGTGTAGTTACTGGCGTTATCGACGAAAACGAAACTACTAACGGCGAGCCAAACCC
Organism: uncultured Candidatus Saccharibacteria bacterium; assembly: GCA_947307355.1. Taxonomy (GTDB): domain Bacteria; phylum Patescibacteriota; class Saccharimonadia; order Saccharimonadales; family Saccharimonadaceae; genus Nanosyncoccus. The sequence continues at coordinate 5,550 of CAMZIV010000028.1, read as the reverse complement.
AGATTACAACCCGATTGTTCCTGTAAATCCATCTACGGATAATCCTACTCCAAACACTCCTACTTATAACCCAACTACGAACCAAACCACCTATACTACAGTAGTCCCAAATACTGAAGATAACACTACTACCACTACTACAGAAGTAGCCACTGGTGATGTAACTAGCTCATATGCAAACCCACATGGTGTACGTACGTCTACTGGCGCAGAAGTTAGCGACAATAGTGGTCTAGCGACTGGCCTTGCAATTACCTCCGCCGTAGCTGGTGCCACTGGTTTTGTATTCTTTATTGTAGGCAAACGTCGCAAAGACGAAGATGAAGAAGAAGCCGGCGGCCAGCAACAACCACCAGTGCAACAATAAGCAGTATCTAAAATCAATCTCCGGGAGACGGGTCGCTCGCGCCCGTCGTTACGGGGCTCGCGCCCTTAATCCTCGGCCGTAGCCTCCGGACACTCCCGGAGATTAAATTTTAGATGCTTCTTGCTGTGCTATTGAGTCTTGCTAACGCGACGTCTTTTCCTAGAACTTCAAGCGTTAAGTTCAAAGCTGGGGAGAATGGCGCAAAGCTTACTGCGATACGGATTAGGCTAAATAGTTCTGCTGGTTTTTTACCGGTTTCGGCAAGTAGTTCGTTTAATGCGTTTTGTAGATTGTCTGCATTCCAGTCTTCTACGACCGTAAGTTTAGCCACGGCGGCTTTTAGTAGGCTTTCAATCTCGGATTCAGACATTTTCTTTAGGAATTTATTATTTATGAGCATATCTAAATCAATCTTTGGTTCTTCAAAGAAATATGCAGTCATCTCGCGAAGATCAGAAAGCACTTTCAAACGATCATAGATAATAGCAAGTACTTTTTTGCGATAATCCTCGGAATAATTTGCGGCAGACAAAGGCCAAAAACCTTCAGTGCGGTCATACAGTGCGGCGCAGCCTTGTTCATCAAAGATGCGGCGAATCCATTGGCCGTTCATCCAATAGAGTTTGGTCTCATCGTAGCGTGCGCCAGATGTTTGAATCTTGTCCAAGCTAAATTTAGAGATTAATTCTTCTTTTGTATAAATTTCTTGTTCGGTGCCGTCATTCCAGCCAAGACTTGCCAAATAATTAATCATCGCCTCTGGCAAAACACCGTCATCACGATATTCGGTTACGGACTTAGCGCCGTCACGCTTGCCAAGCTTCTTGTTGCCGGTAGGTGCGAGAATGTGTGGTAACGATACGAAAACTGGGTGTTCTAGGCCAAGAGCTTCATAAATCGCTAGATAGTTTGGAGTGCTAGAAAGGTATTCTACACCGCGCATAATATGTGTCACACCCATTTCGGCATCATCTACGATGTGTGCAAAATTATAGGTTGGATAACCGTCTTTTTTGATCAGAATAATGTCATCCAAAACTTCTGGGCCGGTATGCATATCGCCCATAACGGCGTCGTTCCAACTATAGTCTTTTGGTTCAGCTTTAAACCGTAGAGGAATACCAGGTTCCCATTCCGGAGTTTCGGTTGGGCGGAAATTACGATAAAGAAATGGAACTTTTTTCTCGGTGCACTCGCGGCGATACTCGTCGATTTTCTCTGCTGGAGTTGGGTCGGCATAGGCACGGCCTTCTGCAATCAGTTTGCGAGCCCACTTGTGATAGTTCTCTAGTCTTTCGCTTTGAAAATATGGGCCATGCTCCCCACCTACAACTGGGCCTTCGTCCCAATCAAGGCCTAGCCATTTTAAAGTGTCTTCAATTAACTCGGTTGCACCCTCTACATAACGTTCTCTATCTGTATCTTCAATACGAAGAATCATTTTGCCGCCATTTTGGCGAGCAAAAAGATAAGGATAGATCGCAGAGCGAACATTGCCAATATGAATGTAGCCGGTTGGACTCGGCGCAAAACGAGTAACTATTTCCATAGCCGAATTATACCACAATTATAGAGATGTAGCAATCGAACGAATCTGCTTTTTGGTGAGCGTGCCACTGGTGATATTGAGTTTATAGAGCATGCCACCGTTCACCCAAGCTGCGGAATTATTTGAGATGTAAACCGTGAGGCCTTGTTCGCGGATAGTGGTAAAGTCTTCGCCGAACTCGCCTTTTACATAGTTAGAAAGAAGTGCGTTAGAATCCCAAGAAGATCTTTCTTCGATAAGTGCGAAACTGTCACCAGTTTGAGAATTCTTGAAGTTCAAAGTGATTTTACCTTCCTCGGCAACCATATCATTTACGCTGAAATCACGTGGTACATAGCTAGGGTATTTTGGATCGATGCCACTTTGCATAGCTGCCACACGCATTGAAATGTCTGGCATGTTGAGATTTACGAAGTATACAATTGCAAATACGGCTGCAGCGGCACAAGACAAAGCCAAGAATACGCGACCAAAGCTAAAATGAAGTTTGCTTTTCTTAGCGTGTTTTTCGGATGATTCGCTTTTTTCTGGTTTCGAAGCGTTATTTAATGCTCTTGCAATAGCGCGCTCTTTAAGCTCTTGGGCAGACATTTGTTTGACTGGAGCTGGCGCCATGGTGCGGGCTTTCATTTGGGAAGAAACGCGAGTCATATCGATAGGCGTCCTGGTGACGCTTGGGTTGCTGGAGGAACGACGCACCCTGATGCCGTCCATCTGACGACCCATCATAGGGCGTGATACATATTTCCGATTCAACGTCGTAGAAGACTGCACTTTGCGGTGGGCCATGGTCGCTGACGAATTACTATCGGATTTTTGCATTTTTTCTACCTCGCTTATTCTTATATCTATAATACTTGTGTTTCTCCCAAAATGCAAGAGCTAAAAAAGATAATAATTATGTTATAATATATTTATGGATCCAGAAAAACGCGCAAGGCGCCAAAGTCTTCGCATCATCGTTTCTGAATGTTTTATGGTGCTCACCGTTATTGTTACGGTGGCTATTTTAGCGCTTGTCGTCTCTGGATATTGGGTCGGTTCGGATTTTAAGGTTGAACGCCAAGGTATGCTTCAGATTTCTTCCCTTCCTACCGGCGCCGATGTAATTGTAGATAATGAATCCGCCTGGAACCAACGTACAAATACTAGCAAAGTTTTGTCTAGCGGAGAACATACTATTGAACTAAAGAAGGAAGGTTACGATTCCTGGTCTCGTACCATCAATATCGCAGAAGGATTACTTTACCGCGTGCACTATCCAAGATTGTTCCCACTTGAACGCCAAAAAGAATCGGTCATGTCAGTTGGTGATACTAATTTTGCGATTGTTTCGCCAAACCGTGAATATGCACTGACCGCCAACAATACCACTAGTTGGGAGCTTCTAAAACTCACCGACGACGAAATTGCCAGCACGGACATTGATGTTTCTACGGTCTTTTCCTATATTAGTCTCGCACCAGGCGCCGAAAAAGGTCTCTTTATGGCTAAAATTATCAGCGCAGAATGGGATTATAACAACGAGCATGTCTTGATGCAGGTTCAGAGCGACACTGCCAAAGAATGGGTAGTTCTAAACGTCAAAAATCCTAAAGAAAGCGTCAATCTTACCAGAGATTTCAATGCAGATTTTTCAAATATCAAAATCCAAGATCAATCTGCCAACACTTTGCTCGCGGTTCTTGATGGCAATCTTCATAAAATCAGTCTCCCATCCAAGCAAGTGTCTGCGGTGCTAGTCAAAAACGTCAAAAGTTTTGATTACCTTGGTCCCGATGTGGTCTTCTCTGCCCAAGACGACGCAAACACTTTTTATGTAGGTGAGTTGATGTCGGATAACAAGATCAATAAAATCTTTTCAGAATTAGAAAAAGCCCCAAAGGTTAGTGTTAGTCGTTTTTATGACGAGAAATATATCACCACGCTCGATGCTAATGTTGTTACGGTTTACAACAAAAAAGACCACTCGGAATATATCAAAAAAGAACTCGGGTTCGCTCCAGAGACACTTAAGGTCGGGCATGAAGGCGAATTTATTACTATGACGGCTGGGCTACAAATTGCCACTGTTGATATGGAAGCAAAAGAAGTGCGAGAATGGAGCCCAGAATCTAATTATTACGGCTGGCTAGATAGCGACATGCTCTATTCGATTAATGATGGTGAACTCATTGTTTATGACTTTGACGGTCTCAACCGCCGCGTACTCGCCAAAAACGTCTCTAGTCATTTCCCTGTCACAATCGCAGGAGAAAAATGGCTTTATTACGCATCAGACGATAATTTGATTCGCGAAAAGATTAATGATTAATTGCCAGTAAGCCAATTCCAGATTCCTTCAAAGAATCCTGGTTCGTTGGATGGCATTTCGATGCCTTCATCCACGGTGACATCGGCGGTTGGGGATTCGGCTGCACCTTCGTAACTTGGTGAAATCTGTTCTCCGGTCACGAGCAAGCGATACCTAGAAGTACCAAGTGGAGTACAAGTTACAAGCGTTAATATTGGTTTGTCAGTATCATAAATCAAAGCCCTAACATTGGTTGGTTCCACGACCTCTTTTTTAGTTACCTTATAGGTGTAACGTACGGAATTATAATTCACATAAATCAGATCGCCATTTTCGAGACGCTCTAGCCCGGAGAAAATATATTTGTACGGATTAGAACTGTAAACGTCGCCGGCCGAGTGGCCAGTAATTACGAGATTACCGATTTCACCAGGATATGCGCTAGCGCCTGCAATGCGATAATGCGCCACGCCGTGGTTCATCGCGCTCATCACTTCGGAAACTTGGATGCCAAAGCTTACGGGCACGTCTACATTGAGTTTTGGAATGATTAGACGTGGATCTGCCGAAACGGTTTGCGTGATAGTAGGGTCGAGTGCCTCGATTTGTGATGCCGGCACATTACCAGGAGACATGTAAGCCATGATTGGCGCGAAGATTAAACGGTTATATTGTAAGAACAAAATTACCAGCACAACGGCCACGCCGGCGAAAATCGGAATAAACTTGCGCATGCGGCGGGTTTTTTTCATATTTACTGCGGCCTTGGCGCGGATGGTTTTTCTGAGATTTTCGCGAATACTATCATTGTCTGCTGGAGCGGCATTTGGCGTGTTTAGATCCAGCCCTGTTTTGCTGTTCCTCGGGTTAGAATGGGCTAATGCGTGAAGGATTTCTTCGTCCTCAGCGTTTTCACGAGCATCTTTCAAGCGTTCTTTTGCTACATAATTTTTGGCTGCGTTTGAATAGTAAGCACTGTAATACTTTTGGTAATACTCCTGCCAAGCGGCGTGATATTTTTTCCAAGTTTCAAGATCGATCTGCTGCTTGGTCTGTTGGACAGGTTTTGGAGCTGGGGTTGCGGCTGGATTTGGTGCTGAGTTTGGGGCTGATCCAGGCGCCGTTACTTTTGCCGAAACAGGGGCGGATTTTTGCATATACGCAGACATAACCTTCCTGCGCGCAATTGCCGCGGCGGTTTGTCTTTGTATGTCAGAAGAAGTCTGCCCACCGTTTTCTGGATTCATGTCTAAATTATAGCATAAAGAGACAAAATATGCTAAAATACTTCTATGGGCGAATGGCGGAACTGGTAGACGCGCTAGACTCAAAATCTTGTGG
>CAMZIV010000027.1 GCA_947307355.1 uncultured Candidatus Saccharibacteria bacterium | reverse complement strand
TGATTTGAAAGCCAAAATTTCTGACGATGTAGTTCTAATTTCTGTAGCACTTGCCAACAATGAAATTGGCGTAATCCAACCGTTGTCCGAAATCGCCGGCGTGATTCGCGACACAAAATTCGATAGACTAAAACGCGGCGTCAAAACTCCACTATATCTTCATTCTGATGCTTCGCAGGCATTAAATCTTCTTGACATTAGTGTAGCTAGACTCGGCGTAGATCTTTTGACTTTAAATGCAGCTAAAATCTACGGCCCTAAAGGCGTGGGCGCTTTGTACGTTTCTCATGATGTTAAGTTGTCGCCGGTTAGCTACGGCGGCGGACAAGAAAAGGGCCTTCGCGCCGGTACCGAAAACGTGCCAGGCGTAATTGGTTTTGCCAAGGCTATTTCCGAGGCTAAAGAACACTTAAACGGAAACCGCAAAAAGTACGCCTCGCTTCGTAAAATTTTACTTTCTGAAATTAAAGATTATGAACTTGTAAATAAAAAGCATGCGCTAGAAAATTTTGTGGTGCTTTGTTTTGACGGCATCGATGCGGAAAGACTGATTTACCTGCTGGAAGACAAGGGCGTATACGTTTCGACCGGTGCAGCTTGTGCTGCCTCTAAGGGCCAAAAATCTCATGTACTTACTGCGCTTGGGCTTTCTGATTCTCAGATCGCAGGATCACTTCGTTTAACTCTTGGCGAGACAAACGACGAAAAACAGATCCATGAAGCAGCCAAGCTCATTAATGAAGCTGTGGCTTCAGAAAAGGCACGCATCAATGGGTAAAAAAGTTTTTGTCGGTATGAGTGGCGGGGTAGATTCGTCCGTTTCGGCTTTGCTTTTAAAAGAACAAGGCTATGACGTAACTGGTGTTTATATGAAAAACTGGTCCAAAGACCTGCCGGGTATGAAATGTCCTTGGGCAGAGGACCTTGCCGATGCTAAACGCGTGGCCGTAAAGCTTGGCATTCCATTTGAAGTTTGGGATTTTGAGGATGCATACCGTGAAAAAGTCGTAGAGTACATGCTCGACGAATTTAAAAAGGGAAACACCCCAAACCCAGATGTAATGTGTAACCAAGAGATTAAATTTAAACTCTTCTTTGAAAAGGCAATGGAGCGCGGCGCAGATTATATTGCCACCGGCCATTATGCTAGAGTAAAAGACGGCCAGCTTTTTCGCGCGGCAGACGAGAATAAGGATCAGACTTATTTTCTTTATAGAATTTCTAATGAATCCTTGAAACACACTCTTTTCCCAATTGGCGACATGCTAAAACCAGACGTAAAAAAGCTAGCCGAAGAAAAAGGTCTTCATAATGCTTACAAAAAAGAGTCTATGGGTGTGTGTTTTGTGGGCGAAGTGGGGATGAAGGATTTTTTGAAAGAATATATAGATATTAAACCCGGTGAAATCCGCGAGGTGGAGACCGAGAAAGTGCTAGGCTACCACGAAGGTGCGATTTTCTATACTATCGGGCAACGCCACGGACTCTATCTTTCTGGCGTCGCTGGCGAAATAAATGATGGTTTGCCATACTATGTAGTAGACAAGGATCTTGATAAAAATATCGTTTACGTTTCCAAAAACTTAAACGACTCCCACATTTGGACAGACAAGCTAGAGTTATATGATGTTGTAATGCGAACTAATACATCCAACTCGGGGCCGCGTCCAGCCGGCCCGTCGCCACGGGCGGCTGGCGCTAACTCTCGCGCTGCCGCGCTCCGAAATACCCCGAGCTTGGACGTATTAGTCCGCCTCCGTCATCGTGCCCCTCTAATTCCGGCCAAGTTCAATGGTGAATCTTTAGTTTTTGAAAGCGAAATTAAGCGTCCTGCCAGTGGCCAGTCCGCAGTATTATACATCGGCGACGAATGTATTGGTGGTGGAATTATTGCATAAAAAAGAACCCCGTGAGGGGTCTTTTTTAAGCGTTTGCAATTGCGACGTTTGCAGCGAGAAGGATACCGGCTATTAGCGCCATCGCCAAAATGAAGAACATGTGAAATTTTTCTGCGCCGCTAACAGATTTGTAACCACAGCTCTTTTTGCAAGAGCCAGCCTTTTTTGCCATTGGTTTTTTGGCTGTTTTGGTAGCCATTTTCTTTTTTGCTTGTGCCATAAATAAATCCTTTTTTAATAAAATGCTTATGAATATATTATTATGTTTTGACCGGAAAGTCAAGCGACTGATTTAGTTCCCAGAAGGAGCAGGCTCAGTACCGGTTTTGGCTATACAACGCACTGAGTCTAGTCGATTTCGTCTAGTATTACCATGCCCAGGATCTATGTTTGATTTATATAAATATAAGGTCATTGCATGTTCGGTGCCATTCATTGTAGCTGACCAGTAAGTGCCATATTGCCCAATATCATAAAAACCATATTGGACAGTACTAGGGAGAGGAAGACGAAGAACTTTTCTAAAACTCGTGTTTTGACTCTCGACCCCATTATTACTAGAGAAAAGATCGTATAAATCCTTGTATTCTCCGCCATCTGGGTATCCACTATCCGCTCCTTCCGTTTTTTCCGCGCCAGTAGGCATTCTCCAGCCAGACGGACAGATGTCATAAACATCAATAGCAGTATTTGGTCTATCCTCTGGATACACATCAGTGTCAAAACAAAAACTGCCAGCAGATGCAGCACAATAGTTATAATAGACACCGAATTTCCATTCGTCTGCTTCATTCAATGGGTCTTTTGGGTTCGAGAAAGAACTTCTGGTAGCATTCTTATAGCTATTATAGGTTTTGGGAGCAGAATAATAATAATTATCATTATTAATTTCGTTATTGCTCATTATAGACACACCTACTGTCGCATATTGACCACCGTTTGGGCGATTCCCATAAAACAATGACGTGAGCGAAGCTTGGTCTGCATTAGTATTCGAGACAGTAATATTTGTGCTGGCGTCTTGAGCTACGAGGTCTAGGGCAAGATTATCTAAGAGCCAGCAGCGATTATCTACGAGTTTACCAATTAGGTATATAGTATTATCACGAATATCTACTACTTGGAGATTGCTTGGGATTTCGGTGGTGTTTGAACAAATTTCTGGGGTCATATCTTGCATCACATAATATTGATTACCAGATACAGTGACTTTTGATTTGCCTGCAGCGCCGTATGCCTGTTCCAGAGAAACAGGTGGCGGACCGTTTGCTACTAAGGTAAATGTAATCTCATCCTCGTATAACCCGCTTGGGCGGAATTCGGAGATTTTTACGCCAAAGTTTACCCTCGCGGTCTCTAAGCCAGAGGTGTTACTATTCGAGGAGAGAATTTCAGTAGTTTCAAGTGGGATTTGTTTGTAGGTGGCTTGGTCGGCGGCGGTAGAGCCAAGGAAATAGCCCCAAGAATCGCCAGCGAGATCCGCATAGGCCGTGTCGGCAGTAACGGAAGGAATATTGAATTTTGATTTGTTTTCTTCGGAAGCGGTGGCGTAGCCCTCGCGTTCGAGGCCGTTGCGGCTATCAGAATCTTGCATGCTGAGTGTGTAGCCGTAGGCGTTGTTGGTGGCGGCCGAAGCAGTCACATAGCCAGAGCCAAAAGTGCTAGTCATAGTAGTCTCGACGCTCATATTGGCGTCGTCTAGGGTGAGCGTAAGATAATCCTCAACCACCGCCTGAAAAACGGTGTCTTTTGAAACGGGGTCAGCAGCAAAAACACACTTACTGGCGCTAAAGCTTGCCAGCGCCAAAACCAAAATGTATAACCTCCTTTTTGCCATATTAATAATATTGTATCACGTTTATGTTTTTGCGGACAAAAAAATGCCCCGCATTTGCGGGGCTGGGGCTATCCGACCGCGAAATAAATATATTTTGCAAAATATTTTTCTATCTCGGGGGTCTTGCTGATTTCTTCTGCAAGATCTCTGCCTATGATTGATACCATTGTACCGTAGGCGAGTTCCTTATCTTCCGATAACAAATTGTCATAATTTACTTCGTCTTTACGACGTTTGTGAACCATTTTCTCCACATATTCCAAGTGATTAGCTGAAATTACATTAATTACTCTGTCATAATTCCAGTCTGCAATTAATTTAGCCAATTCACTTGGCATGTCCGGGTGTAGCCCTTTTAATTTAGCGGCTTCCTCTTCGATTTTTGCCGCTTTTATTCTTTTTTCTTCTTCAGTCATTTTATCCCACCTCCAATCCTGACAAAAGAAATAAGCGTATAAATACGCTATATTCTTATTATACCACACTTTGGCTATTTTTGCAATATATGATATAATTTTCTCTATGGATGCAAACGAAATTAGACAAAAATTCTTAGATTTTCAAGTGAAAAAAGGTCACAAGGTGATTCAACCAGCACCACTTGTGCTTGAGAATGACCCAACCACGCTTTTTACCGGCTCTGGCATGCAGCCACTTTTGCCGTACCTTCTTGGCAAACAGCACAAAGATGGCACCAGACTTACCGATTCTCAACCGTCCCTTCGTTTGCAGGATATTGAGGACGTAGGCGATCCTAGGCATACTACCGTATTCGAAATGCTTGGCAACTGGAGCCTTGGTGATTATTTTAAGGAAGAGCAGATTCGCAATTTCTTTGAATTCTTAACTAAAGAAATCGGCCTAGACCCAAATAAGATCTATGTCACTTGTTTTATTGGTAACGAAAAATATGGCATTCCAAAAGATACTGAAGCCGCTGAAATTTGGCAAAAGGTCTTTAAGGAGTCTGGTATTGATGCAAAAATTGCCGATATTGGCTCCGCTTCTGATGGTGACAAGCGCGGCATTAAAGAAGGTGAACATATTTTCTTCTACGATGACCATGAAAACTGGTGGAGCCGTGGCGGTGGCTGTGATTCTACGCCAATCGGCGATCCATGTGGCCCAGATTCCGAGGTATTCTATGACTTTGGCGAAGACAAGCAGGACGTAGAAAAGTACGGCCTCGCTCATCCAGCATCCGATGGCGCTAGATTTATGGAAATTGGCAACCAAGTGTTCATGCAATATCGTCGTGCTGAAGACGGCTCGTTTGTTGAACTCGAGAAAAAGAACGTAGACTTTGGTGGCGGTCTCGAGCGCATCGCTGCTGCTTCTATTAATTCGTTTGATGTATTCAAGGTGTCATTGCTTAAACCTATCATTGATAAACTCGAGGAGATCTCTGGTAAATCTTACGATAATAATACCGACGAAATGCGCGTAATCGCTGACCACATTCGTGGCGCATATCTCCTTGCTTCCCAAGGTCTAGTTCCTTCCAATAAGGCTCACGGCTATGCGATGAGAAGACTTCTCCGCCGTGCAATCCTTCGCGCACTTGACCTTGGTATTTCTTCAAACTTCCTAGCCGAAATCGTGCCAATCGTAGCAGAGAATTACGCAGATCTTCCAGATTCTATCCTCACTCACCGTGAAGATGCACTTAGGGTCATGCTAAAAGAAGAAAATGCTTTCCGTCAGACTTTGAACAAAGGCATCAAAGAACTACACAAGATGGGCGATTCTTTAAACGGGAACGACATCTTTAAACTCCAAGACACCTATGGCTTCCCATTTGAACTTTCTGTAGAGGAATGTTTCCGTGAGGGAATTAAACTCTCCGAAAACTACCGTGAAGAATTTGAAGCCGCTCTTAAGGAGCAACGCGAACGCTCACAGACCGCATCCAAGGGTATGTTTAAAGGTGGTCTTGAGGACCACGGCGAACAAACTGTAAAATACCACACTGCGACACATTTATTGCTTGCTGCGTTACAGAAAATTGTCTCTCCTGACATTTGCCAGAAAGGCTCTAACATTACTGCCGAGAGAGTACGTTTTGATTTTAACGTTGATCATAAACTCACCGACGAAGAAATCGCAGCGGTAGAAAACCAAGTCAACGAATGGATTGCTGCTGATCTTCCAGTGATGTTTGATGAATATGACAAAGCATATGCGCGCGACACTTTGAAGGCGCACGGACAGTTTTGGGATAAGTATCCTGATGTACTCAAAGTTTACACAATTGGTGATTTTGATAACCCGATTTCCCGCGAGGTTTGTGGTGGTCCACACGTGGAGCATACCGGCGTGCTTGGTAAATTTGTGATCAAAAAAGAAGAATCTTCGGCAGCCGGCATTCGCCGTATTAAAGCTGTGTTAGAATAATTAGTTTTGTAACAACTTGGCTATTTTAGCGCGGAGCTTGTTTTCTTCTGGAGCACCGGCGAGAGTGTCTACGCCAACACGAAGAAGCCCAAGTGCAGTAGCATAGGAATGATCGAGTTTGGTTTTCTCTGGTAAAATCAAGTCTGGCAAATCGTGAACATCAATTAGGTGAATAACTGGACGGCGAGAAAAGGCGAGGTTTGTGTACCAATCCGAAATAGCAAGAGTTTCTTGAAGAAGTGATAGGCTAGCGCCGCCGCCACAAAGCAAGACGCTGCGCGGCAAGGAACCATCGGCACCAAATTCTTCAAGCGCGACTTCTACGCCGGTAAGCCAGACGTTAATATTATGAGAAAGCGCAGATTCAACTTTTGACTTTTCGCGGTCGTCTAGATCGCCAGAGTCAAAGGCAAGTTTCTTTTCTTCGGCGGCTCCAAAATCGAGGCCAAGAGTTTCGGCTACTTGATGAGTGAAGCTACGACCACCAATCGAGAACATCCGCGTACCTTCTACTCCACCATCTTCTACCACGGCAATATCAGTAGTGCCGCCACCGATATCGATAACCACGCCAGAGAATTTTGAATCGGCATCGTCACCAAGACAGGCGCGGCAAACCGCAAATGGCTCCACAGCTACCGTAAGTAAATCTAGGTTTAATTCGGCACATACTTTTTCGATTGCCGCCACATGAATCATTGGCGCAAAAGCGGTATAGAATTGAATTACTAAATCTGAACCTTTGAAACCAATTGGGTTAGAAATCTTGTAGCCATCAATTGTAAGGGAAACGATAGCAGAATTAATTAGACGGACCTCGACATTGTCGTTGCCGGTCTCGATTGCGACGGTCTTCCTAGCTACTTCGCCGGATTTTTGCTGAACTTTTTTGATGATTTCGTTCATCTCGGCGTCGGTAATTGGTTTGTCTGGATTTTTGCGGGAATAATTAACGGTAGTGGTGTTACCTTTGATTAATTCACCAGCGATACCCACAACTGTGGTTTCGGCGCGCTCGCCAGACTGATCTTCGGCTTCTTTTAATGCCTTCTCGCAAGTAGCGACTACGGCCGGAATATCTGCCACGCCACCATCATACATACTGCCCTCGGACTGTTTGGCCTTGCCAATACCAAGAATCTCAAGCTTGCCTTTTTTGTTGGGACGAGCAATCACGGCTTTTACGAATTCCGTTCCAATATCTAGGCCAAGGATAGTGTTCATGGTTTTATTATAACATATTTTCCAGATTGCAAATCTGTAAGCTGGTACTTGCCAAATTGAGTTCTATGAAGGGTTTTAACTGCGTAACCAAGCGCCGCAAAAGTACGGCGGATTTGGCGATTACGGCCCTCGGAAAGGATCACGGTATACTTATCATTTTCGTGAATCACTGTGAATTTTGATGGGCCGTCATCGAGCATCACGCCAAAGTCTGAAATCATCTGCTGGTGGAGTGGCTCGAGAGGTTTATTTAATTCAACTTCGTAAATCTTTTCTTTATGGAATTTTGGGTGAGTCATCTGAAAGGCAAAATCGCCATCGTTGGTTAGTAAAATCAGGCCGGAAGAATCTTTGTCTAGACGACCAACAGTTTTGAGTTTTTGATAATCTTTTGGCAATAAATCATAAAGGGTCGGGGCATTACCCTGCGCGCGGCGCGAACAAACATAGCCTACCGGCTTATTCATCGCGATATACAAGAATTCCGTATCAAACGGTACTATTTTTTTATTATAGCACACTTTGGACGTTTTGTCAATTCGCGCCCCTAATACAGCAGGTTTGTCATCTACTAAAACTTTGCCGGCAGCAATAGCTTCGTCGGCTTCACGACGCGAAAGACCAAGGCGCTCGGCTAAGAATTTATTGAGCCGGAGCTGCTGGGGTTGGTTCGGCTGGTTGTTCATTTGTTTGCACCTCTACTGGTTGGACGGCTGGAGCAGGAGCTGGTGCGGCAGCAATTGGAGTAGGAGCTGGGGCAGGAGCTGCTGGCTCAGCTGGAGCTTCTGCAGTGCTGGCGCGATCACCTAGAACTTCATGAATAGTATTAACCACATCTTCAATGCCAACTTGAGATTTTACTAGATATTTATCACAACCGAGACGTTCGCCACGCGCACGTTGGTCGTCGGAAGAGAGAGCCGTCATCATTACAACCTTGATGTTCGCGGTCTCTGGAGTGGAGCGTAAAATATCAAGCATATCAAAACCAGAAATTTTCGGCATCATTACATCGGACAAAATTAGGTCTGGTTTTTCGCGAACGGCCACTGCAAGGGCTTCTTCGCCGTCGCCCGCAGAAACTACTTCATAGCCTTCCGCGGTTATACGAATACTGTAGATTTCACGGAGCGCCGCGTCATCTTCTACTACCATTACTTTCATTGTATTCCTCCATTATTATT
>CAMZIV010000026.1 GCA_947307355.1 uncultured Candidatus Saccharibacteria bacterium | reverse complement strand
CTAATTAGCTTAGGGGAGGACAAAAATGCTTAATAGTTTTGCCTTTAGTGTTGGTTTGCTTGGTTTTATCGCGATGCTCGCCATCGCTTTCGCCAGAATCAAAAAAGCCAAAGAACGCCAACCAAAAAAGCAAGTTAAACCATTTGCGAACACCATAGATATTAGAAATCTGCCAGAATATCGCTCCGCCAAGAAAAAATATCATCTCATGATCGGGCTTCTTTCAATTATCTTTATTGCTACGGTTGTCACTACCACTGTTTTGATTGCTCGTCCGGTTTCCGTCACTATCGCAAAGCCAAGTTACGAGAATCGCGACATCATGTTTTGTGTTGATTACAACGGTATCGCCAATAATTACACCAAAGACATGCTGGTTTATTTTTCCGAAATCATGAATAATCTCCAAGGCCAAAGAATAGGTATGACTTTGTTTGGTGACACTTATATTATGCTGAGCCCCTTAAGCGATGACTATGTAGCGCTTTCCGATTTGCTCCTCGACATTAAAGAATCTCCAGAAACTTATAGTTCGTTTATTCATGTCCCGCACACCGGTGATCAAATGGGCGAATCCGAAGTTGGTGCTAGTTTAGTTGGTTGCGTAAATGGTTTTGACAAATTAAACGAAGAAGAACGTTCGCGTACAATTATTTTAATTACCGAAAACAAATCTCCGGAAAACCCGGTTGTGAGCCTCGCTGAAGCCACTAGTTATGCCAAACAAAAAGGCATTTCGGTTTACGGGATCAACTTCACTGATAGCGACAAAGATTTCCGCGAGGCTATGCTTGCCACTGGCGGTGCGTACTACGTGTTTAACGACGCTAGCGACGACGCCTACATGGCCAAAGAAATTTCCGACAACATTTTGGCGCAAGAAGCCGCCCGCTTTGAGGGCACGGACACCCTTATATACAAAGATACTCCGCTCACCGCGACCTTAATTCTGGCGATTTGTCTTACATTGTTCTTTATCGCAGTTTGGAGGTTAGGACTATGATTTGGCGAAGGCTCGGAATAATAATACTCCTCATCATAATCTTTATTCGCCCGAATATGGATTTTGAAAAAGTAAACCGCGCCACCATCAATCTCAATATTTGGTTTGTGGTGGATGCTACCGGTTCGATGATCGCAAAAGACGCGGACGCTGGCGCTACTAGACGCTACGAAAAAGTTCAGTCGGATGTTGCGAGTATCGTCAAAGCCGTGCCAGGCGCAAAGTATGGCATCATTATGCAAGACTTTGCAAACTATAATGTTTTACCACTTACTTATAATGCAGACGCTGCTATCGCGGCTAAAACGTATCTCTCACCAAAATGGAGCGGTTATGCTCAGCCAACAAACCTTAGTGAGTTAATAGACTATTCCTTGGAGCGAATCTCAGATTACTCAAAAGCCAATCCAGAACGAAAAAATGCGATTATCCTCATGAGCGACGGCGAGGACTTTACTGATAGCGCTATCACGAGGCTAAAAGACATTCCATTAATAGACGCTGCCTTTGTGCTTGGCTACGGTTCAATTGAAGGAAGCCTAATCGAAACCGTGAATTCTTTGCACCTTCTCGAAGAAGAAGGTTTGGCCAGTCAGTCATTTTACGTAAGGTATATTGGCAATGACTATCGGGTCACGGTCGACTCAGATCATAATGTGATTTCAAAACTGGACGAAAAGAATTTACTTAGCATTGCAAGAACTCTAGGTGGTGAATACTATAATCGCCGGAGCGGAGAAGTCCCAACTGAAGTTACGGATAGCCTAAAAGAGATTTCCACGGTTACTAACGAAAAACAAGAATCCAATGCCAGCACCAAAGGCGAAATCTATTATTTGTTTGCTTTAGTCCTTCTAGCTTTGCTACTATGGGAAGGCGAAGAGTTACTCATTAGTATTTTGCTCGAAAAGGAGGATAAGCATGCTTAATTTAGATCCAGCACTACTAGACCAAGACAAAATTCGTTTCAAGAAACGAAAGAAACTACTTTTGATTAGTGCCCTGCCGGTTGCAGCGCTTCTCATCTTCGCGTTCTTCTTCCTAAAAACCGGTATATATAATATAGTTCTGTCACAGGAAAATAATAATAGACTGTTTACTACCTCTTCTCTACTGAATAACATTCAATCTGCCGTTAACTTTATCGAGCCGTATATTGTTTATTATAATGATGGATATATTAAGCTCGTAAATGCCTCAACTCGTAGCGATTTAACTGCCGCCGAGAAATCCTTTCGCGAAAGCCTTAAATATAATCCAACGGATTCGATGCTTTGTAATATTTACGGCAATTTGTCTTATACGATTGAACTTCAAGCTCTAGACGATATGAAAAACAACGATTACGACACGGCAATTGCAAATTACAATCGCGCCGAAGGTGTTTTGATTAAAGGAAATTGTGTAAACAGAAACAAAAAAGCCGAAACGGCTTGGCAACGTATTAACGATGAGCGTCGCAAAGCGATTGCTGCTATCAATAATTTAGTTGATGAAGGTGGTGATGGTAATTCAACTATCAAAAGAGTAAGCGAATCGCAGCTAAAGCAAATTGAGGAGAGGCAAAAAACCATAGATGAACTAGGTGGCACCATCCTTAGGTATGGACAAGGCGCAAAAAACAACAGCAGCACCAACTCCTTTGTTGGCGACTACGCCCCTAGGTTTTAAGCAAGTTTCTTTTTTAAAATTTCTTGTACGGCAGATGGGTTTGCTTTGCCATGAGATTCTTTCATCACTTGGCCGACGAGGAAGCCAATTACCTTCATTTCCCCGTTCCTATAATCTTCTTGAGCCTTCTTTGTTTCTGGCTTGGCAAGCACAGTATCTACAATAGCTTCAAGCGCGCCAAGGTCATTTTCCTGGATAAGACCGAGTTCTTTAGCGATATTTTTAGCACCACGACCTTTCATTTGTGGATCAAAGAGACGAAGGAATACTTCTTTTGTCGCAGTAGAGCTAAGCTCTTTTTTATCGTTCATTTCACAAAGCTCGGATAATTCCATGGCGGTAGGTAAATCATTTAGGTATTCTGCAGACTTTTCTTCGGCAAGGAGTACAGAAGCAAACAAGTTAGAAAGATTCTTTACATATCTAGTGTCTACTTCGCCAAGTTTGCCCATGAGAGATGGATAGTCTAGCAATACTTCCAAAGTATCGTCAGCGATAATGCCAGCGAATTTCTCACGATAATCTTTCGGCATCAATGGTAGTTTTGCGGATTCTGCGTCAATAAATTCTTGAGTTAGATTAATTGGTGGGATGTCTGGTTCTGGCATATAGCGATAATCCTTTGCTTCTTCCTTACTACGTTGTCCGGTAGTTTCGCCGGTAGCATCGCTCCAACCACGAGTTTCCTGAACAACTTTTTCACCAGCGTCTAGCAATTTGCTTTGGCGCTTGATTTCGTATTCAACAGCGCGTTCTACGCTTCTAAATGAGTTGAGGTTTTTTACTTCGGCACGAGTGCCAAGTTTGTCAGAACCTTCAGGGGCAATCGAAACGTTTACATCAAAGCGCATGTTACCATTATATAAATCACCGTTTGTGACTCCAGCAAAACACATGAGTCTCCAAAGGGCTTTACAATAATCGTGTGCATCTTTAGCCGAATGAATATCTGGCATAGAAACAATCTCAATAAGTGGGGTATCTACACGGTTCAAATCCACAAGTGAATATGTATCAAAGTGAGTAAGTTTACCAGCATCGCCTTCAAGGTGCGCATGTTCGATACGAACGCGATTGCCACTTGGTAAATCTACATAACCTTCGCCAATGATTGGATGATAGAATTGAGTAATCTGAAAACCTTTTGGGGAATCTGGATAGAAATAATGTTTGCGATCAAATCTAGAAGAAGCGTTAATTTTGCAGTTCATTGCGCGGCCAGCCAAGATTGCAAGACGAATTGCTTCGCCATTTAATCTAGGAAGCATGCCAGGAAGAGCATAATCGACTGGAGAAACACAAGAGTTTGGCTCTTTACCACGCGCGTCATTATCGACTTCAGAAAAAAGCTTAGTTTTAGTGCAAAGCTGTACGTGACATTCAATGCCGATGGTTGGAATATATTTCATTAGATTGCTCCCAAATCTTTTAATGCTTGCTTATAAATGCTAAGTGCAGTATTGGCTTGCTTAAAACCAATCTCGAGTCCGGATTCGTGCGCGATAGCATTGCGTAGTTTATGTGCGCGCCACACGGAATTGATATCGGTAAACTTGCTACCAGAACGTTTGAGTCTGTCCCCCATAGTTTTACCCGGTGTACCCATTTCGTGAAGAGCCTTGTCGAGCAATTTGTCGGCCTCAATTACCGCCATGCTATAACTAGAAACATTTTCTTTCATCAGTTTATTTTCAATTGCAAGGAATTTTGCTTGATAATCTTCTTTGTCAAAATGATATACTCTCTTGCCGGTCAATAGAATCGATATAAAAATCAAGACCGCAATTATTAGGACTGAAATTATAAAAATAACAACATCGCCACCCATTACATGAGCTCCTTTGAAAATTCAATGAGGGTTTTATCGCTGCGACGTGGGCCCACGAGTTGTAAACCAATTGGAAGACCAGAAGCAGTTTCCCCTGCTGGAATGGTAAGACCTGGAACGCCAGCAAGGTTCAAAGGCACGCTCATCACATCTTCTAGGTACATCGAAACTGGATCATTTACTTTTTCGCCAAGTTTAAAGGCTGGGTTTGGTGCTACTGGAGTAAGGATTGCATCGCACTTAGAGAAGGCTTCTAAGTATTCGTTTACAATGAGAGTGCGGGCTTTTGCGGCCTTAAGGAAATATGCGTCATAAAAACCAGAAGATAGCACAAAGTTGCCAATCATAATGCGGCGCTTGTTCTCCGGCATAAAGCCTTCACTTCTAGTATTTGGATAAAGGTCCTCGAGGTTTGCCGAGTCCTCAGAACGAAAACCATAACGAACGCCATCGTAGCGGGATAGGTTTGAAGCGATTTCTGCAGGTACAATAATATAATATGCGGCAAGTGCGTATTTTAGAGCCGGCATTTCTAGCTCAACGATTTCACAACCTTTAGCTTTCAAATCTTCACATTTAGTTTTGAGAGCCTGTCTAATCTCGGCGTCGACAGATTCATTATCAAAATCTTTAATAATACCAATCTTTTTAACTTTCTTTGCTTCGCTTTCATTGTAGTAATCTGGCAAAGTCGTGAGATCTTTTGGATCCTGGCCAGAAGCAACTTCCATTAGCAAATTCATGTCGTCTGGAGTCTTGGTAAAGAAACCAACGCAATCTGTAGAAGAAGCCATCGCTACAACACCATAACGAGAGATGGTGCCATAAGTAGGTTTCAGACCATAAACGCCGTTAAAGGATGCCGGCTGACGAATTGAGCCACCAGTATCGGTGCCGGTTGCGAATTCCACGATATCTAGTGCCACTGCCACAGCCGAACCACCGGATGAACCGCCAGATACACGTTCACGATCGTGAGAGTTTAAAGTTGGCCCAAAGTACGAGTTTTCGGTAGAGGAACCGTGTGCAAAGGCGTCCATATTGGTGCGCCCAATCATAATTGCACCCTCTTTCTCTAATTTTTCTATAGCTGTAGCCGTAATTGGCGAAGTGAAGCCTTCCAAAATATGCGCTGAGGCAGTTGTTTCGCCCTCTGGGCTTAGGAAATTATCTTTCATAGCAAAAGGCACGCCAGCAAGTCTCCCCACTTCTTCACCGCGAGCGATTTTGGCATCGATTTCAGCAGCTTTTTTAAGAGCGCCCTCTTCGTTTACATAAGTAAAAATATTGTAATCTGCAAAATGTTTAGCTTTATCAAGAGCATCTTTCACAAGTTGTGTAGCGGTAACAGTTTTGTTTGCGATTTTCATTACAATACCTTTGGCACTTTAATTTGATTATCTTTTTCTTCTTTGGTAAGCGCAAGTAATTCTTCGCGATTTGCATCTTGAACCAAAATCTCATCGTCGCGCCAGACATTTTCCATTTCAAAAACTTGATAAGTTGGTTCGACACTATCGGTATTAAGCTCGTCTAGCTGAGAGATATATTTAATAATATCCTGTAAATCGCCACCGAGTTTCTCGATTTCTGCTTCGGACAACGAAAAATTAGACAAATTAGCTAGATGCAGAATGTCCTCGCGTTTGATTTCCATGGTTTAAATTATAACACAATTTAGATTATTTGACATTTCTAAAAAGTATTTTTTTAACATAATTTATAATTGGTTCGGCTTCCTCAATATTTAGGAAGAAGCTAGCCGTAACATAAGCTACCAAAGAAACCGCCGAAATAAGTACGAATTTTGGTATGGTACTGACAAGTGAGTTATCCGTAGCCATGAGCGGGAAGAATTTCGCCATCGAAAAGGCTACACAAGCAGAAATTGCTGTAGCGATCAACATGCGGATGACGGACTTCCAGAAAGATTTAGTAAGAATCTGACGTTCTGAACGTCGCTGCAAAATCACAAGCAAAACAATGATTTCGGAAATTGCACCTAGCGATTGCGCGAGACCGAGCCCATCTACACCCCAACCTAGGAAGAAGAACCAAATAGCAAGAAGAATAGTAAGGCCGATGGCAAAAATCGAAACAAGGAACGGAGTTTTGGTATCTTGGTAAGCATAGAACCCACGCGAGGCAATATGAAATACCGACTTTGCAAAAATCGCGATACAAAGCATACCAAGTACAGACGCAATAGTCCCGTTACTGTCGTTGTTACCTACGTTGGAAATAAAGCTTACTACGTAACCACGGGCAAAGAATGCAATTACCGCAACTGGCAAAGAAATCCAAATGATGGCTCTCAGCGCCTTTCTAAAAGTTGAATAAAATTCGCGACGGTCACCTTGGCCGAGCTCTTCTGTGAGTTTCGGGAAGAACGCCGTAGAGATTGCTACACCAATTAGATTTACTGGCACGAGTTGCAAAGTGGTAGCCTGGTCGAATGAACGTACTGCGCCAGCGCCCATGCGAGAAGACAAGTTTGTGCTCACGATAGAGTTTACGTAATCAATTCCCTGGTCCAAAGAACGAGCTGGCAGTAATTTTAGAATAGTGCGGAAACCTTGGTTTTTCCAGCGGATTTTAAAATCATAATCAAAACCAAGACCAAACAAACCAATCAAGGCTACAACCAGCTGCATGATTGCCCCAAGGATTACGCCTAGAGCTACGCCCATGATGCCACCTTCAAACAGTTGTACACCAAATAGATTGATGCCGTTGGTAAACCAAGTAATACCAATAATAATACCTATATTATATATAGCAGGCGCGAATGCGTAGAATACAAACCGGCCCACTGCTTGTTGCATAGAGGTCAAAACAGTTGCGATACTAAAGAGGAATGGGTTAATTGCAATTACGCGGGTCATGTTGACGGCAAGAATCATACCGGACTCATCTAGGCCTGGGCTCACGATGTAGCGAATCAAAGGATCCGCAAAAATCATAATTAATATACTAGTAATAAGTGTCAAGATTGCGAGAAGGTTTAGTAGACTCGAAGACATTTCCCACGCGGACTTTTTGTTGCCGCTAGCAAGGCGCTGGTTAAACACTGGAATAAACGATACTGACAAAGCACCCGAAGTTAAGATGAAAAACATGAAATCTGGGATAGTGAATGCGGCTGTATAAGCATCAATCCCAGTAGGATAAGTACCTAGATAGTATGAGTTTAAAAGACGGTCACGAAAGAGACCGAGTAAGGCAGATATAAGGGTAGAAGTAGCTAGAACGATGGCCGCATTTTTGACGGACAGCTTCATATTTGCTAGTTGAACTACCGACTTAAATCTAAATTTTTTCATATACATTATATTATAGCACGTGTTATAATACATATATGGTTAAAAAGAAATCGGAAGTCATTTTGCCATCGAAAAAATCTAAAACGGATATTAAATCAGAGAAAAAGGTGGAAAAAAAGACTAAAAAAACTGCGAAAAGAAAGGTGAATTTATACACCAATCTTAGTTATAAACATAAAGCAAAAAAGGAAGCCGAAGCTCGTCGTAAGGCCGAGGATCTCGCTACTCTTCCAAAAGAGCCAATCAAGAGATTTTTCGCTCGTCTTCATCCAAAACGTGTTTTCAAATGGTGGTTTTCTTGGCGTGGCCAAAAAGCCATTCTCAAATTCTTTGCCGCATGTTTCCTTCTTTTAATCATTTTTATTGGCGGTCTCTTCCTTTATTACAAAAAAGACCTCGACCAAATTCGTCTCGATGAGATGAATATCTCTGAAACTGTTAACACATACCTAGATCGTAATGGTGAAGTCCTCTGGAAAGATACTGGTAGCGACAACTATCGTCTCGTGGTAGATTCCGAAGACATCCCAGAATATATGAAATGGGCTACCATCGCAATCGAGGACCGTAACTTTTATAACCATATGGGCGTAGACTTCTTTGGTCTTGCTCGTGCCTTCTTTAGCACTGTCACTGGTAAGCAAGTTCAGGGTGGTTCTACTCTCACTCAACAGCTTATCAAGCAGGTTTACTTTGCTGACGAAGCTCAAAGCGCAGACCGTGGTGGTCTTTCCCGTAAGATTAAGGAGCTGATTCTCGCGGTTGAGCTAGAAAAAATGTATTCTAAGGAAGAAATCCTTACGATGTATCTAAATCAATCGCCTTATGGTG
>CAMZIV010000025.1 GCA_947307355.1 uncultured Candidatus Saccharibacteria bacterium | reverse complement strand
ATCCACTATCAGTGCCCTTAATTACCTTTTTATGCATTGACTTAACTAGCAATCGAAGTTCGATTACTCGTTCCGTCTTTAAAATCTTTTCATCGTTAATCTCAAATTGTTAATTGGAGAGTCTTAAAGAAGTATCCTGAAGCCGTCAAAGCGACCTCAAAAGATTCCTCGCTTTCCATATCTTTTTGTAGAGGTCGGAAATGCCGACTTGCTTAAACTTCCCCCATTATATCAAAGAAAAAACTCTACGTCAACACTTTTTTTCAAAAATCTTCGATTTTTTTCGCCAATAAAAATCCACCCCTGTATAACAGGGGTGGTAGATTTACTATATATAATATATATGTTAGTTTTTGCTACGTTTCTTCAGTTTAGCAATTACATAGAAGATCGCAAACAAGATTGCAAAGACAATAATAAACAGTAACCAAATCGGGCAAATGATTACCATTTTCTTAACCTGGGCAGTAGCACCCTCAAATTCCACAGTATATACTACATTAAATATACCAATTCCAGGAGTTTCCTCCCAGGTGGTCTCACGGTAAACTGTCCTGTTTGGCATCACAGTTTTAGTCTCTGGTTCTTCTTCGTTAGTGTAAACTTCCTCACCAGAGAATAGTGGGAATACCTGCAAAGTATATTTTGCTGTACCATGTACATTACCAGTATTCTTAATTATAGAAGAACCCGTAATCTTGCCACCAAACATAAAACTTGGCACATTGGCTTCGGTGATCTCACCGCTCTTGGTAGTATTACCAGATATTTCCGCGTAAATTAGATGTGCCATCCTCTTTACTTCTTTTATAACTACGCCATCATTGTCATTAAAACCTTCGGTTTCATTTTCATAATCCAGCGTAGCGATGATCGAAGCGTACTGACCGCCAGCTGGAGCATTTTCAGGAACATTAATGGTTAAAAGTATTTCTTTGGTTTCGTTTGGTTCCAAAATACCAGTAGTCGGAACATTAAAAGAAATCCATTTTGTAATTTCACTACTATCACCTTCAGCATTAAAATAAACTGCATCATCTTCGTCTACAAAGAATGGTTCTACAGATAGCGAATATTTAACATTTTCTGTAGCAAGATATTGATTTGAGAGCCTTAAAGAAACTGTACGAGAACCACCAGGATTGATAATCACGTTCTGATTCATTGGTGACATCGTCACCCCATAACCTTCTGCTATGGCGTTTTCATAACCAAAAGAAACACCAGCCATTACTGGAACTAATAGAACAAATGCCCACAACCCAACCACTCTTAAAATTTTTTTCATTTACCTCCTTCTTTTTTATCTATTCTATCATATTAATTATTAATGAGACAATCCAATCCCTTACTTGTCAGTTGTTTAGTGACTTTATCTCTGGTATACACACCGCTAACATTATCTAACATAAAATAACCTAATGAAATCCCATTGATGTCCGCCTTGTCCGCATATAAACTCAATTGTACCCCGTTTTCTATCTTTGAGTAAGTTGCTCCAAAAGCATCTGCGCCTAAACTATATTTGTCGAATGCTTTATTCATGGCAGCGTGCATTACTGCTTCCTTTTCTCTTATAGAATAATCGCCTGAATATTTCAAATAATAAATGAGCGAAATACTATTAATCTCATTGTTTTTAAAAGTTGCATTTATTCTTAAGTTTTTTTCGCTCGCTTGTTTATCGATATAATATATATAATCAACCTTGTTGCTCTCGCAAGACAAATACAGAGATAAATCCACAGACCCATCATTATTTATATATGTAGTCTCTCCGTGAAGAAAAAACAGTACTACTAAAACTATTGCTATAAGTATCAAAAAAATAGCAGAAATGTAATAAAAACTACTGTTTAAGCCTTTCTTTTCTTTTATCATTCTCCTCCTTTTATAAAAGTATACCACAAAAAAAAGGAGCCTCGTTAAAGAGGCTCCTTTATTTCGTCTAAGATTAAGAACCTAAGACAATAGTATAGGTCACAGTACCAGTATAAGTTGCTGGTGCTTGGGTTGGAGAAGCGTAGATTTGATAAGATGGGTTAAATGTTGCGGCAGTGCCACTTGCATTACCCGACAAGAATGTTGAATATTCTTTACCGCTATCTACCACATAAGCTTTATAAGCAGAATATGGGTTAGTAGTAGCGTTCGTAGCATTGGATTTGATAGCCCAACCAGAAGTTGCACCAGTAATAGCTACACCCGGAGCAATGGTGTGGGAATTAGTATCTTGTAGATTACCACCGTTTGAGGCAACCGCTTGAACTGTCCATGTGCCAGTAGAAGTGTTACAAGAAACAGTCATGGTAGGGCCAGTTTGAGTTTCTCCACCGTTTAATTCAATTTTAGTACCAGCATCAAGGCTGCCGCTAAACTGGCGGTCTTCATATTCACCGGTAGTAGTAGCACTAGTCTCCATAGTACAGCCACCGTTAACAGTAACGGTAAGCGAATCAACAAAAGAGCTACTTGTTGCAGCAAATACGGCTACAGCCGGCATTGCAGCAACAGCAAGAGTAGCCCCAGCTGCTGCGATTAATGATTTTTTCATATTTTTCTCCTTCCACTCTATGTGGAAATTAATTTGTTTTTGTTTTAGGTGTTATGACCTTATACATTTCTTATTATGCATAAACATTATCAAAAAGTCAATAGTTTTTATGGTTTAATTCAGAAAAGTTTTCCACAGGCAAAACAGATACAACTACAACTTAATATACTTTTTCATCCACTCTTCAAAATCTGCAAAATTATTGTATGCTGGTGCATCTTCATCACTATCCGCCCTTAGCCACGCTATTACTCTACCACGAGATATTACTGCCACCGAAGGATAATATTTTACGTATTCGCCAAGACTGATCTCTTTGAGATCTTCAAAAAACAATTTAAAAATCGTAAACCTATTTACGTTAGAAAAACTCTCCGCAAAATCACGCATCTTATTCGCCGTAACACATCCTCCTTCATCTATAAATACTACAAAAGATTTATCACTCTGAATCATCTCCTCATATTCATCTGGAGTTATCACTTCTAATTCAAGTTCACATTTATCGTAGCAATAATATTCAGCATCAATTGTAGCCATCTCCGGCCCAGAAAACCACCCGCTCACCGCGCCAACAAATAGCACTCCCCCAAGTACCACCCCAATTAATGCTACGATAAGTAGCCAAATTTTTTTACTTTTATCGCTTTTTTTTGCTACCACCAGTTACTACTCCCGGGTCAAAGTAGAGAAATTAATATCATGATAAGCTACCTTATAAAAATCCCAAACTGTCTTGCCGTCTGCGTTAGTCCTTATAACTTTTACATTATTCTCGCCATTATAATACCAATAACCACCCACAACATAAATCTTGCTGCCATCCCATCCAAGCGAGACCAATAGGTTTTTCATCATACCGGCATAACCACCGCCACCACACATCAAGAAAATAATCTTGTCTTGCGGGAACAAATCCTTAAGAATATCAAAAGATTCACGATAGTTTGCAGTATATTTGCCATCCTTCTCGGTAAATAACGTTGGCCCAGTATAAGTCTGTCCCACCGCAGCCGGGAGCCCAGTCACGTTCATAATATATGGCAAAGGTACCACTTCAAAACCATTCACAAATCCAGAAAGCTTTGAATCCCCACCAATCGCTTCATAATCCCCTGGATCTTCTAACATACGCATATCGCGATACACCGAGTCGCTACGCCCAAGATATTTATCAATTGTGGATTCATTGATATTTTTATCAATCCCAAGTTGTCCACGCTCACCCGCCGATAGCTCTGGCTTTGGCAAACCCGCCGGCGCCGTATTTGGAAAAACAAATCTACCAAGACAAAATACCAAAATCGCAATTAAAATCGTGCCAATAGACCCCCAAGTAATGTATTTTTTCATATTTCCTCCACTTGTCATGATTATATTATACACCAAGCGCCGGCTCATTTGGACAATTCAAAAGCACTTTAGAAATCGCTTCCTTCTCCGCCTCGGTCACCCAGAGCCCATATTTATATTTTACCGACACTTGCCTGGCCACATATTGGCAACGAAACTTCTTGTTAGACGGTAGCCAAGTCGCTGCATCGCCATCCGATTTTTTCTCATTTGCCGCCGCATCCACCGCAAGTAAGTTTAAAGCATCTGTTGCAATCGCATATCTTGTATCTTTATCTTTATACTGTGCACCCTTTTGCCAAGCATCAGAAAGCGCCACCACATGATCTATTTGTATACCCTTAGAAATTTCCTCACGCGTGGTAAATGCTTTGTGTGCTCCCGTATATGGTTCGTCATACTCGCCCGCCGTGACATTACAACCATCCAACACCGCCGTAGTTCCAAATTCCCTTTTAATAATTCTTTGCCGAAGAGAGCATCCGTCCACCGTCGGCCAGCCATTATAGAATTCCTCGCGCGAATAGCCGGTTTTTGGTGCACGCCCTTTTACTTCAAGCTCAGAAAGAACATCCACCGCCAATTTTACACTCGCATCTCCCGGCACCGTAATTGCCTCGGCCTCATACATTTCATCAGACGCTGCTGCTTGCTCAGCCCCCAGATTTTCTACGCTCGAAAAAATCGCCTCATAGCTCGCTGGGTTCAAAATCAACCATATCGATACGCCGGCTACCCCAGCCAGCACCACCAATAACCTCCGCAGCCTAAATGACATACCTTTATTTTAGCACAAAATACCCTGGTCTTGCGACCAGGGTTAAAGTAGTGAGAAAAGAGTTAGAATATAGGATTAGCGATTAAAGGAACAATTGCTACTGCAACCGTACTCATGGCTTTGATAAAGATATCAAGATCTACACCAATAACATCCTTATTGGTATCACCAGTCGTATCACCAATAACCACTGTCTTCTTTAATTCAGTTGCAACGTAGTCACGTATCTGCGAGTACGAATAAAGATCATCGCCAAGATGTTTGAAATGTTTGCAACAATCATTTGAAGCGATTTGTTCCTGCGTGAACGAAAGACCCGTTGCTTTAAGTACCTGTTCGGGACCTACTACATAAATACCAGTTTCAACAAGTTTCTTGGCATTGTCCCATGCACCACCAGAGTTTCCGTGGAAGATAGCTCTAGGGATTGCAATAAGGATTGTACCAATTATCATACCGCCAACAAAGTTTAATCCAAGTGGCTTACCCAAAACTAAAGGTGTAGCAAGTGCAACCATAGACGGAAGAATCATTCCCTTAAATGCACTCTTACTATTAATCTTAGTACATTTTTCATATTCGGGTTTGACCGTTCCTTCAATTACACCCGGAATAGCAAGCTGCCTCATACCTTCCGCCTGCAGGATCTTTGCACCAAAGATAGTTCTGCCACCCAGCATTCCTTCAAACTGAGGAATAAGAACAGCACCAACTAAAGCACCAACTAAAGCACGTGCATCAATGATGTTGAGTACAGGGTTGAGTGGATCCGGTGAATAAGAACCAACGTAAGAAACCATCAAGGAAAGTGCCGAGAAAGCTGCCGCACCAATTGCAAATCCTTTACCAATAGCTGCCGTCGTATTGCCAACTGCGTCAAGTTTATCCGTGATTTCACGCACATATTCTTCGAGTTTACATGACTGTGAAATACCACCCGCATTGTCGGCAATCGGTCCAAAGGCATCGATTGATACCGTTGTTGCTACAAACGAAAGCATACCAACAGCCGCAATCGCAACTCCGTAGAATCCGCAGAAGAAGAAACTTACCAGAATCGAAATTCCAATCAAGCAAACCGGCAAAAGTGCAGATTTACTTGCGTTTGCTTCACCGAGAGTGATCAAGAACGGAGCTCCATCGAGAGCCGCGTCAACTAGTGCTCTTACAGGATGGTAATCCATGGACGTGTAGTATTCGGTAATCTTGCTTATAGCAATACCCGTAACTATACCAAGAACCATCGGGAGAAATGCCGAAATCCAGCCAAATCTAAAAGCGCCGTTTAAAGTAACATTTCTAAATACGAAGAAGCTACTAAATCCGCCAATTACAATCGAAAATAATGCCGAAGCATAAGTTGCAATGTTAAGCTCTCTAGCAGGATTCTTACCAGCCTTATGAAGAAGTGCAAATGCTAAACCGATAAGGCATGCGAGAAGTCCGCCGCCAGAAAGGACAACCGGGAACATAGCCATTGCTCTAAATGTTGCCACATCGCCGTTATACATTAGCCCAGCTATCATAACACTAGCCGAAATTGTAGCCGCCGTAGATTCAAGCAAGTCTGATGCGTTTCCAGCGATATCGTTTACAAGATCGCCGATAAAATCGCAGATTGTGTTTGGCATCCTCGAATCGTCTTCGGGGAAATCAAAAATGTTTTTGCCAACAAGGTCAGAAGAAATATCTGCCGGTTTCGTGAAGAGTCCACCACCAGTACGGTTAAACATAGCTACCAGTGAACAACCAAGCGAAAACGTAGTAACCCATGACACATGTGACATTACTGTTGTGTGAGTAAGCAGTCCAGACCCTCTAACTGTGGGGTCGATACCACTTATTAGGAATATTGCACATATTCCAAGAACCGTTACTGCTTGTACCGGTATTCCGATTGCCGCGCCACCAAGAAGTGCTACCTGCACAGTTTTACCAACTTCATCGGTAAGTTTAGCTGCCCAAGAGACCCTTACATTGCCGTGCGTACCAACCTTCATGCCGAAAATACAAACGAATGAGCTCGCTACAGCACCAGCTACAAACGTAATTCCACCCCATCTCTCAACAAAGAGAGTAACGAAAAGCGAGACTACGAATACGGCTATAACTACCGCTCGATATTCAATTTTCATAAAAGTATTCGCGCCATCTCTAATAATCTTCGCGAGTTCTTTCATTTCTTCAGTGCCTTCTTCACGTTTCATCAGTGAATTGTAGCAAATCAAAACGAAGACAAATGACAAAAAGACTACGCCAAGACAGCACAGGCTGAGTAGTTGAGTCATATAACCTCTCCTTTCTCAAATTGTAAATGTACAACTAACCACAAAAAATGTGGCGAATTCTTTTCCCACTTGCGGCGATTATAACACGCCTCTTAAAAAATTAAAAAGTTAAGCAATTTAAAAACAAAAACCCCGTTTTTTCGCCCCTTCTGACAGGTTAACAATCTCTATTCCAATAAAAAACCCGGCTGCTTAGCCGGGTCTTCTAACTAGAGTAATTTAATTATGCCGAGATCGGTCGGGAGCGGAGAATTTTTCTCTTCTTCTTCGAATAAATGAACAGCGCTATCAATCAACGACCTATAGAGGGCTTTTTCTTCTAAAATTCTCGAAACCTCTTTTATAAATTTATTCTGAGGAATTCTATAATCAATATTCTGGGAATAACTCCAAAGTTTTGACCAATGTTTATAATCATATGGCAGTTCATCAACCTTTAATCTTGCCTGTCCTTCGCCCCAGACATAAACGCCACCCCAAGAAGCACCAGGTGTGCCCCACCAACCATTTTTGCCCCATTCACTAATATCATGAAGATCCGAGAGATAAATAATTGGCTCCAGTCTAGAGTTGTTTGAGAGTTTCACAAAAGAAATTCCTTTTTCGTTTATGAGCCCTGCCATATATCTTTGGCTGTATTCTTTTTTGCAGTCATACAACTCTTTGCAAACACCGCGAAAAGTCCCTTTTGTATTTACCGCAACATAAGCTTCAAAGCCAGGCTCCTCCCATTCATAATTCTGCTCAAAATCTCCAGTTATGCGTAAAATTCTTTTAAGTTCCTTGCCCATATCCTCACCTCCTCTTCGGGCACATAGTTTAAATTATTATAACACAATTTTACATTTTTACAACACGGGTTTTCGCCCATTCTGGCGGTTCCATATCAAACAAAATTTCCGGCGTGTGCATATTTACAATATCCATATCTACCCCATAATAATGTTGGTAAGTTGAGTCCACCGAGCCAAATTTCGCCTGAGATTTGTCAAAACCAAGCTTCGCGGCCGTATCCCAAACTGATTCTTCTGTTGGGCCTTCCACTTCAATAAAAGTCGGTATCCATGGCCACGTATCAATTGAAATTTCTACATCCCCAAGCACCCAAACTTCTCGCCTAGTTTCCTGGTGAGCCTTTATTTTGAGCCCGCATCCTTTGAGAAACAAAATTGCATCGTCAAAACTATTTACTACAACATTTACCTCTTTTGTACCAAGGATAGATTTATCGTCACTCACATTTTTATAGGTCATCACGATTTTATCACCCTCATCACGCACACGCGCAAACGAATGTTCGCCCGTATAAAACACCACGCGGCGCATCAAAACTTCCGGCTTTACCAGCGTCGCACCAACTTCCTTTAATTTTGCCCTTATGGCGTCTTTATCAATATCTAGAAATTGCGCTTCGATCTCGTTTTTCATTCGTCTAAACTCTCCTTGTAAGCCTCTATTATTTTTTCGTCGCGCACTAGCACAAAGTGTGCATTATATAGACTTTCATAACCATCCGCTTTCACGGTGTCGTGGCTCTTTTTTACAGCCTCGAGCGCCTCGTCTACATCCATCCATTTCACTACCATTCCCTCATCCGCTTCCTTTTGCTCTAGGTGAAGTTCCTTAGTATCTTCCACGAGCTCCGCCACAAAAATCGCAGAATATTGTTTCATATCAATATTGCTTCTTTCTTCCAAAATCGTGCCAAGTTTTTTCACGATTTTTACTTTACAGCCAGATTCCTCAAAAACCTCACGGTGAAAAGTTTCCTCTTCGGTCTCATTACCTTCGCGACCACCGCCCGGCAATTTATACTCATTAATGTTAGCTTTGTACTCCACGGCGATTTTGTTCGTAGCCGGGTCAAACACGATCCCCCTCGACGCATACCTCACATAGCAATTGTCCGTATACGGCGTAGCCTCAAGGCCAAAATCTTCATTTTTTATCAC
>CAMZIV010000024.1 GCA_947307355.1 uncultured Candidatus Saccharibacteria bacterium | reverse complement strand
TCTTCTACTAAATACATTGGTTTGGCGTTTTCGTAGGGAATCGCTTCTGGCATATTGTATTTGGCATTTTCTGGAACGATTTTTACGAGTAGGCGGTCGTCGTAAATCCCGCCAAATAAAACGCCTTCGGAATATAATAAAAACTCACCCATCATTGGACGGCAAGTGACTTCCGGTACTTCTGATAATTGTTCTAGAATATAATCACGATAGTCTTCGCTGCTCGCCATTTACATCTCCTTTGCCATTCTTACTAAGGCTGCTATTTCAGATTTTTTTGTATTATCTTGGTAAGTTACTTCTTTTTTGGTAACCATTTCTACAATTTTTCTGCTGGCAAACCCCATTTTTTCTGGGTTTGTACCACCTTCGAAATAGAAGAATAAAACATCTTTTAGATCGTTATTCTTTAGTATTCGATCTGCATCTACATCTTTTTTCGGAGTTAGGCCGACCGCAAAAACGAGGAGTTTTTTAGGGTTATATTTTTTTATTTTTTTGTAGCCATTGATAATACCTCCGAGAACCCAACCGCCGTGAATTACAAGATCGTATTTTTTAATATCTTCTGCGGTGGTTTCTTTGATATCCTTTAGATCGCACTTTAATTCTGCGCTGATCCACTCGGCATATTTTTTAGTAAAGCCAGTTTTGCTTTGGTATGTGACTAGAATCATATTATTTTTTCCAGCGTTTTAAAGTAGGGAAAACTGCGGTGCAATATTCTTTCATTTGTTCGTTGGTCATGCCGGCTTGTTCGCCAAACTGTGAACATTTTTCAATATACTCTTCCATTGAACATTGGTCGATAAACTCGCCGTCTTTGTAGCACCATTTGCAATAATCTTCATTAACGCTGCCATCTTTTTCGGTGGCATAAAGATCCGGTGATGTAAGTGGCATCGCGCAGCTTTGACAGATTTTAACGTTTTCCATTTTGCTCCTTATTTATAATATAATTATAACTATAAGTTGGAGAAAATGATGAATACATTGATAAGAAATTGTAATTTGATTTCGATGGCCGAGGGGCGCGAAAAGTATGAGCCGGGCGTGGATATCTTGATTGTGGATGGAAAGATTGCGGAGATTGGTGCTAGACTTGAAGCCGGCGACGCAGAAGTTATTGATGCTGGTGGCAAGATTTGTATGCCAGGTTTTATTAATACACATACACATGTAGCGATGAGTATTTTTCGCGAGACTTTGGATGGGTATACTTTGCAAGACTGGCTAACAAAAAAGATTTGGCCAATGGAAGATAAACTTACTGCGGAGGATATTTATACTGCGTCATTACTTTCGTTTGTAGAAATGGCAAGTACTGGCACCGTGATGGCAAATGACCAATACTTTATGCCTGATAGTTCCATAAAAGCTGCACTAGAAGTTGGTGTAAGATTTATGGCGACGAGGACGGTGTTTGATGTTTCGAATAATGCTGATGAAATGTTGGCTCAGCAAGAAGAAATGATTAAAAATTACAAAAACAAGTATGACACGATTTATCCAAATGTAGGAATTCATGGACTTTATACTACCGG
Source organism: uncultured Candidatus Saccharibacteria bacterium (assembly GCA_947307355.1). Lineage (GTDB taxonomy): Bacteria > Patescibacteriota > Saccharimonadia > Saccharimonadales > Saccharimonadaceae > Nanosyncoccus. The sequence continues at coordinate 7,531 of CAMZIV010000024.1, read as the reverse complement.
CAAGGAAACTGTTGAAAAGGCGGTGGCGCTAGCTAAAAAATATGATGTGCCAGTACACGTACATTTCTGTGAGAACTCACAGGAAGTAATTGATATTAAAAATAATTACGGCGTGGAAAGCCCGGTAGAAGTTTTGAAAGAAAGTTTTGCGGGTGTGCACACAATTCTCGCGCACGTGGTAAAAGTTAGTGACGCAGAAATTGAGGAACTATCGAAACTGGACGTGGCGGTAGCACACAATCCAATTAGTAACATGCGACTGGGCTGTGGCGTGGCAAAGATTCAAAAAATGGTGGATGCTGGCATAAACGTAAGTCTTGGTACGGACGGGCAGGGTAGTGGTTCGAATCTCGATATGTTTGATACCATGAAATTTGCTGCGCTTTTGCAAAAGGGTGTATACGAAAATGTTTCGGCGATGGATAGCTATGAAGTTTTGAAACTTGCAACAATTAATGGCGCAAAGGCGCTGGGCGTGGACACGGAAATTGGTTCGATTGAAGAAGGCAAGGCCGCAGATTTGATTCTCGTGGATCTTGAAACTGATGTTTGCCAGCCAGTAGGGAATGTCTTTTCGGATCTCGTCTACAATGCCAAAGGTACAAATGTGAAAATGACGATGGTAAACGGAAAAGTTGTAATGAAAGACGGCGAAGTTCCAGGCATCGACAAGAAAGCGCTTTACAAAAAGTGTGATGATATAATAAAAAGGATAAGCTAATAAAAAAGGGGAGACATAGAGTCTCCCTTTTTTGTTATTCAATTGTAGAAATTTCGGAGGAATCAATTTTTTCGATGCTTACGATAACATTAACGTCATCTTTTGCAACGTATTCAAATTTTATTTCGTCCCCCGGCTCGAAGAAGAGTTGCAGCTCATTGTTTGTAATCGCTGAGCGATACAGATTTTCCTCGATAACATAATAAAACTGTGTGGTGCCATCAATTTCTGCACTGTAGATTGATTCAATCACTCCAGATGCTTCTTCTGTTGCAATATCAATCATGGGTGTAGGATTAGGATCTTTGATGAGGCCATCATCAAGATCTTCAGGCTTTTTCGGCTCGGTCGGTTCTACTGGGTCGGTTACGCTAGGCGTAGGCTCAACCACAACGTAGTTTTCCGGTTCTAATTTTGCCATGTAGGCCTGAATTGCTTCGTTCAGTGTATCGGCTACAACTGCAATCGAATAATTATCGATATTGCAAATGCCGTAACACTGCACTAATCCGGCCTTACCCTTCAAACACATGATGTATGAAGGATAGCCGCCGATGTTTGCCGGTAACGGGAAGGTTGCCTCATAGCGTTTTTCCTGTACCAGAGCTTCAACTGCAGCTTGGGCGGAACTTTCTTCTGCACCAACGATATTATATTGGAACATTTCGCCGGTGCTAGTGTCGATTTCCAGCCATGCCAAGTTGGACTCGGCGTTGTTGGCAGCGGTTAGACCAGTATAAAACATTACCTGGCCACCCTTGTCCAAAGTCGAATTGTAACCGAAGAAATTTGCAAATTCGTCTGCTTCGGTTTTGCTTTCTTCTTTGGCGGTGTGGTTACTTCTAAAATAATATGAAGTTCTCCACACATTGGTTTTACTGAAAACGTTGTTCCAGTAGCCATCAATGAATGAATAGTGCCATTCGGCAATATCCATCAGGTAATTTAATGAGTAGATATGGTCTATCCATTCCGGAGCATTATTGATGTAATACTCCTGAGATTCTCCAGTCTGCGCATTTGTGAGTATGAAACTGGTAACAGTTTTAACTCCAAATACTCCTGCCGTTGGCCTCAAAACTCCGGTTACCCAGTAAGGGGTGCCGTTTTCGTCGATTTCCAGATAACTGGTATCGAACATATACGTCTTGAACTGGCTTCTTAAGTGTCTTGTAAGGTCGTGTGACCAAAAGGCACCGGGAGAATAGCGGATCGGATCATCAAGTACAACAACGGTTGCATCTTGAACAACCTTACCGTCTTTTGGAGAAACCTCGACCAATACGTAGCCAGGAAGGCCTTCGTATTTGGCTTTGTTGAACTTCCAAAAGTCTCCGTAGTCTATGACGGAAAGACGATAGTATTTACCCTGATAAGTGATCAGGTTGTATTCATCATCTACGTCATACCATGAAGCATGGTTCAATCCGGCGATTTTTTTGTCTCCAAGAAGTATAGCTGTGTCTAAATCGACCAGCGGGAACTTCTCGAGATTCTCCTCGACCATGAGGTCGGGAAAAGCATCCTCGATTGCTTCGTCGGCAACTGTAACCTTTGCGACATTTTTTGCCGCATTGGCGTGAAATATGTTGCCGGAAATGATTCCAAAAAATCCGAACAGCAATAAATAGATAGTGAGGACAATCCCTGAAACGACAAGGATGCTGGCGCTTGTTGAGCATTCATAATAATTCTCATCTAAATCAAAGAAGAACAATGCAATTGTTATTCCTAAGCAGATGATGACGAGTATTAAATATGTCCAGAATCCTGGCGACCGTAAATTTACAGCGGGTAAGAATGAGTAATATGCTAAAAAACATAATACGAAGCTTACCGCTAGGGATATTAATCCACAAATAACCTTTTTCATATGACTCCTCCTGTTAAAGATCTAGAGCTCACCCCTATTGGTAAAAACTCTCTTATCTTACAATTATAGCATAAACTTAATAAAAAGTCAATACTAAAACAGGTTAGCCGAACTCAATACAAGCGAGGCCGATAATACAAATGACAATCGCAATAATACGTTTGATAGTTTCTTTTTTTGAGATGTTTTCTTTGGCGATTTTTGGGAAGAGCTTGGTGATGACAATGCCCATAATCATCACGGCGAAAGGCTGGACGCTTTGTGAGGCAAAAGAGACTAAGGCAACTGAGGTCATAGTGCCCGCAAGGGTAGAGAAGACGCCGCCGAAGGAGTTAAAAAGCTCGTTTAAGAGGTTTAGACCGATGATGACTGGGCCGTTGGTTTTGATCATTTTGTTGAAGGATTTGCGGAAGGATTTAAAGAAAATATAAATGAAAATGCCGACGATTATCAGGGTAAAATTAGACCAAAAAGTGGTTTGGTTGAAGTCGTGAGTGGCGTTTACATATCTTTCTAGAATAAACCAAACTGCATAGAGAAAAGATACGACAGCCATCATACCTAGAGTGACGAGTTTATGCCGATCGAACTTCTTTTTTGACGGTTCATAGGTAACCATAATAGCGGCAATTGTAGCGATGATACTACCGATGAGCTGGATTAAGGAGATGTCTTGGTCCTGTAGGAGTAGTGGCGAGAAAAACAGCAAGAAAACAGGGACAAGTTGGAACATAATGACAATTAATGTAGTGTCATCGCGGTCTAGCGCCTTGAAATAAACGATGAGTGCAATAGGGTAAAGAGCAGAATTTAAGAGAAGAATACCGATGCTTTCGATATCAAAAGCAAGGTTGAAATTGCAGATAAAAAGATAAATAACAGACATGATGATGCCGGCAATGAGGGTAGACATGAGGGCGAGAGCTCTAAAATCTGCGTTTTTTACGGCTTTTGAAATCAAAAATTTATCAATATGGTTGGTGGCCGCATAAAAGAGCGCCGCAATAATAGCCAAGATAATCGGCAATGCCATGGATTTATTATAACATGGAGATGGGGCTTGTGTAATCTGAAATATATGATATAATAGAATTATTATTAAACGCCTAAGGGCCTAATTTATAGGAGATGATAGCGATGGCAAAGCATATCTTACGTATCAAAAAAATTTATTTCGAGGAACTTTTCTTTGGGAGAAAGAGCCTTGAAGTGCGGGTGGGTTATCCAGATATTATTAGAATTAAACCGGGAGACGTAATTACTTTTGAGAATTACGGGCCGAATTTATTTGATGTGGTGAGGGTGAGTATTTACAAAAATTTCCAGCAGATGCTGGAAAGAGAAGACGTTAAAAAAGTTCTTCCGGGGATGAGTTTTGGTGCGGCGCTTAGTATTTACCGCAAAATTTACCGCAAAGAAAGAGAAGCACTCGGTGTTTATGTTTTTGAGCTTAAAAAGCGTTGACTTTTTTAGCTGTTTATTATATAATAGATACATTGTTTTTTACTCATTTTGAACAAAAAATAAAAAAAGGAGGTGCATAAAATGAGTAGTACTTTAGAAGAGAAGAAACCAAGTAAAAGTGAATTAGAGTTAGAGTGGTTGGCGCCAGTGACGGATCATATTGCTTATATAGTCAGGATTCCTGCGAACCCTGATTACTGCGATGAGAATGATCCTTTCTTACAAGTATGTTTAGGAGCAAACGTTCTCGGCACGATGTCCGTTACCAAAACTGGAAAAATTAAATGGAGAATGCCTTTGCTCACAACATGTGTTGGCGCTGAAAGTAAAATCGAAGAAATAGTTCACAAAAATTTGGCTGAGATTAGAAAAGCTTACGAATATAACAGGTCATTAGCTGGCTAATCAAAGATTTCTCAACCCTGAGCATTACGCTCAGGGTTTTTTAATGCGCTTATATGTTATAATATATATATGCGAAAAAAGTCTGATTATGTCTTGAGATTAGCGCTTATTATTGGTGATGCAGTGATGTTGATTTTGTCTTTTGCGGCGGCGTATGCGATTCGCGTGCACGTGGATCCAAGGCCTTATGTTTTTGAGTCGCAACTAACTGAATTCATTCTAACGACATTGGTACTTTTGCCAATTCTTTTAATTATTCTTTCCGCACTCGGTCTTTACAAAAAATCCGTTTTTCTCGGCCAGTCTAGGATGCCAGAAATTGGCAGGCTGATTCTGGCGGCGGTTCTAAGTGTGTCGGCGCTAGTTGTTTATGACTTTTTCACAGGCAAAGAGCTATTTCCAGTGCGTGTAATGGCAGTAACTTCGATGGCGCTTTGCTTTATGTTTTTGATAGTGGAAAGAGTTCTAGTGAGAATGGTTATGCGCCAGGTGTTTAAGAGAGACTATGGCACAAAGCGCGTAATTATTATTGGCAATAGTCGTAACACTGAATATTTGGCGGATTATATTACGTCTAAGCCAGAGAGTGGTTATAGACTAGCTGGAATTGTGGCGGGCAGAAGATATATCCCAAAAGATTTGCAGGACAGGCAGTATTCATCATTAAAGGATGCTTTGAAGAGAGTTCGTGCTGACGTGATTTTCCAGACCGACGAAAAGTCTACGGAATATGTTTATCGCCAGGCGATTCAAAGGCACATGATGTATTTCTTTATTCCGTCTGAGACGGCGCTTTCTTCACATTTTGGTGAACTAGAATTAATTGGCACTATTCCGGCGGTGCAGGTAAAAGTTACTCCGCTTGCAGGTGGCATGGCGGCGTTTAAACGTTTATTTGATATCTGTTTTAGTTTGGTGGCTTTGATTATCGCAGCAATTCCAATGCTGATTACTTGGATTATTTTGAAATTGACTGATTTTCGTCACTCGCCGATTTACAAAGACGAGAGATTGACACAGTATAACCGCAAATTTACTTGTTATAAATTCCGCTCGATGAAGCCAGAATATAGTGGTATGCCGGCCGAAGAAGCGTTTATCAAAATGGGGAAACCACAACTAATTAAGGGTTATCGTAAAAATGGCGACTACATGAAAAATGACCCACGTATTACTAAGTTTGGACACTTTATTCGCGCAACTTCGCTTGATGAATTGCCGCAGCTGTTTAATATTTTGAAAGGCGATATCTCGTTGATTGGTCCAAGGGCACTTCTTCCGGGTGAACTGCGTGATTATGGTGATAGGTCACTGATTCTTGCGGTGAAATCTGGTTTGACTGGCTTTGCGCAAGTATCTGGACGGCGCAATATCCCGTTTGAGGAGCGTCGCGCACTAGATATTTATTATGTAATGAACTGGTCCCTCATGCTTGATCTTTCGATTTTCTTTAGGACGATTGCGACGGTCTTAAAACGTGACGGAGCAAAATAATGAAAGTTGCGCTTGTTTGCGATTGGCTTACTAATGTTGGCGGCGCAGAAAAAGTATTGCTTCGTATTCATCAAATGTATCCGGATGCGCCGATTTATACTTCGCAGTATGATCCAAAGGGAATTGATTGGTTTCGTGACGCGGATGTGCGAACGGGCAAGTTGCAAAAATATCCAGTGAAGCTCCGTAAGTTTTTGGGGCCGCTTCGCCAACGGTATTTCAATAAATTAAATCTTTCTGAATATGATTTGGTGATTTCGGTGACTGGCGCGGAGGCGAAGTCTGTGAACGTGCCAAACGGAAAACACATTTGCTATTGTCACGTGCCAACGCAGTATTATTGGGGCATGTATGATGCGTATGTAAAAAATCCTGGGTTTGGTATTTTGAATCCAATTGTTAGACTTTTCTTTAGAATGTTTGTGGGGCCTTTGAGGAGGGCGGATTTAAAAGCGGCGCAAAAGCCGGATCAGTTTGTAACGATCAGTGATTATTCGCGCGAGCAAATTATGAAGTATTATGGGCGTGAAGCAATTGTGGTTCATCCACCTGTTGAAATTGAAGATTTTAAATATAATGGTGCTGAGAAAAAAGAATATTATGCAATTACTTCAAGGCAGGTGAACTGGAAGCGGGTGGACCTCGCGATTAAAGCTTGTATGATGACGCAGCGATATTTATATGTGATTGGTGAGGGCCCGGAAAATAAGCGACTAAAGAAACTTGCGGCAGGCTCTAAACATATTAAGTTTTTAAAATTAATGAATAAAGAAAAATTAGCTGGATATTTGGCAGAAGCAAAGGGTTATATTTTCCCGAGTCTCGAACCGTTTGGAATTGCGCCAGTAGAGGCGCTCGCGGCGGGTTGTCCGGTGATTGCGTATGCGGTGGGCGGAGCAAGAGATTATGTAACGAGTGGCAAAAATGGAGTTTTGTTTGAAAAGCAAAACGCGACTTCGATTGCGGAAGCAATTTTAGCATTTGATAAAATGAAGTTTGACCCAGAAAAAGTATCAAAAAGCGCTGAGGCATTTGGTTTAGAAAGATTCGATAAAGAACTTAGGAAAGTGATTAATGAAACGATTAAGTAAGATTTATAAGTATCTGTTTCTTGCATTTCCGGCGGTGCTTTATTTTTCGTATTTTCCAATTATCGCTTTAGGCGGTAATGAATCGATGAATTTTGAATTGTCTTTGCCGCTAATTTATTTGGTGGTGTTTGATGTTTTGGCGGTGATTTTGATGATTGCTGAGAAAAAGTATAAAGAACTTTTGAAATACAAATTGTGGGCGCTGTTCCCAATTTGGGTGGCCGTGTCTATTATTTGGTCTCTTAACGTAACGCGTGGGATTTTGACCGCGGGGATTTTGTGGGCGATTCTGATTGCTGGGATTTCAATAGTTATATTTAAGAATTCGATTTTGAAAAATACGTGGCCGAGTCTTAAAAAAGTAATTTATGCGTCGGGCCTCGTAGCGATTATTTGGTGTGTTTTGCAATGTGTTTTGGATTTAGCTGGAGTGTCTCGTGATGTGAGCTTGCTTTGTGCGGGATGCACTAAGGAAATGTTTGG
>CAMZIV010000023.1 GCA_947307355.1 uncultured Candidatus Saccharibacteria bacterium | reverse complement strand
TTTTTCATGGAAAAAGCGCCCCAGGGGGTGGGGCGCCGCTGTGAAAAATGATTTAGTCTTTGTAAGCTCTGTAGGTTCCGTAACGGGGGTCATACTCCGGTTTACCCTTGTGGGGCCTCAGGTTTTTGTGCACTCCAGTGTCGTGCTCTGCATCTCCCCATTTTTCTACGCTTACTTTTCTTTTTGTTGTCACAACGGGATTATTGTTATTTTCCATCTTTTTCACCTCTTTTCGAAAAGTTCTTGTGACACTGCAATTATTATACCACCGGGCTATATGTATGTAAATATGCTATAATCTCCCTATGATTAAGATTATTGCAGGGGGAAAGAAGAATGCGGGGTGGGTGCTTGAGGCGTGCGCTGAGTACGAAAAAAGACTAAGAAAACCTTATGAAATATCTTGGGAGTTTTTCGAAGAGGAGAAATTGGCGCATAAATTGGCAGATTGGCCTTTTGATGGACGGGATTTTGTGATTTGTTGTGATGAACGTGGCGAAAATATATCATCACCCGAATTTTCCCAGAGGTTAAATAGTGCATTTGTGGATGGTAAAAATGTGGTGATTTTGATTGGCGGGGCTTATGGTTTTGATGAAAATGTCCGAAAAAACTCCAATTTTGTCTGGAGTTTTTCGAAACTAGTCTTTCCTCATGCGATTGCAAGATTGGTGGTGACGGAACAGATATACCGCGCTGCCCAGATACAGGCGGGGACACCTTATCATCACGAATAATTATTTGATGATTTCTGCCCCGGAGTAAATGTATTTACCGTCGCTATTTTTCACGAAATCAAAGCGGGTGGTAGCGTAGTTTTCCTCTGTAATTATGGTGTTATCGAAGATGCCCATATCTTCGAGACTGGCGCAAACGGCTGGTTTGTCTGTGTCTATGGCCGAAAAAACGTCACAATAGATGTTCCCGTCAAGATACTCTATCTGGGCGGCAGAGATGAATACGCTCACCGTGTCGCCATTTTTAGTGTACCTCTGTTTGCGATAGATGCGAGAGGAGGTGGTGGAGAAGCCTTCAAAGTCTAGGGTGTAGAAGTAATCGCCGGCTTCGTTGTATTTGATCTGGTCGTTGCCGTTCTGTTCTAATTCCTCGTCGAAAATTTGGGAGTATTTGGCTCTTACTGTTTCTCCAGAGTAGGCGATTACTTTTAGAGTGTCCACGCTCTCTTGGCTGAGGCCGATATCGGTTAAATTAGCGCGAGCGGCAAAGATTTCTTCGTCGGTGAGGGTTTTCTCTTCCTCAGATTCGAGGGAGAAGAAGGCACGGGTAAGTTTTTGTTCTGGGGTGAGAGTGCCTTTTTTAAACAAATCTACATCGGCAAAATCTGATAAATCTTGAGAGATAGATTCAGCCATTGCTGGTGCGCCGAACATGTAATTGATTTTTTCGTTTATGAGAGTGGTGACTTCCTCATCTGGGGTTTCGACTGGTTTGGTGCCGTTGAAAAAGCCCATAAAATAGAGGGTAGCGGCCGTGGCGCCGGCGGCAATTAAAACGAAAAGAATGATCCCCGCGATGATTTTGCCTTTTTTCTTTTTTGGCTGGGCAGAAACAGGGGTGGCTTGGGTCGATGGGGCGCCATTTGTAACATCATTAATGCTATTAATTAAGTTTTCATCCATAAAAATAACTCCTACTTGATATTATTTTAGCATAAACAATTTGGCGGGCAAGACTTTAAAAAATATTCATCCTGTGATATAATTTTTCTATGAAAATTCTCGGAATAGAGACAAGCTGCGACGAAACGGCCGCTTCTGTAGTGGAAGACGGGGTCTCTATTTTGTCTAATGTAGTAGTTTCGCAGATTGATATTTTTGCCGAGTACGGGGGCGTGATCCCAGAGGTAGCGGCTCGAAGCCATTTAGAAGCGATGATGCCAGTGGTGAATAAGGCGCTCTCTGATAGTGGGTGCTCTTGGGATGATATCGATGCGATTGCGGTGACGTATGCACCAGGGCTATTGGGGTCTTTGCTCGTTGGCACTTTGACCGCACGTACTCTTGCGATTCTCCATAATAAGCCGCTTTATGCGGTACATCATTTGAAGTCACATGTGTATGCTAACTGGATAAGCGGATATCAAAATAGTGCTTCCTCGGCTCGTTCCTTCGCGCCCGTCGTTACGGGGCTCAGTCACTCAAACCGCTCCCCGTTGGTCGCGGACGGTCTCGAAAGCACTATTTCTGATATCCCATTTCCATTACTCGCCCTTGTTGTGTCAGGGGGGCATACACAGATTCTTTATATGCCGGCGCATAATCAGTTCGAGATTATTGGGACGACGCATGATGATGCGGTGGGGGAGTGTTTTGATAAGGTAGCAAAGATTCTTGGGCTCCCTTATCCTGGTGGGCCGTCGATTGCTAAGGCTGCTGAAAAGGGCGACGCTCGTAAGTACAAGTTCCCTCATCCAAAGGTAGAGGGGCTGGATTTCTCATTTTCTGGGCTAAAAACTGCGGTACTACGTACTGTGCAAAAAGAGTTGGGCCTTCCTATTTCTCATCCGTCGCACGATCTAAAAAACCATTTGTCTCAGCAACAGGTGGCGGATTTTGCTGCTTCTTTCCAGAAAACAGCGGTAGATATATTGGCTGAAAAGATTTCTATGGCACTAGAACAACATCCAGATGTGCAATCTGTCGTGGTGGCAGGTGGTGTTTCTGCAAATAAGGCCCTCAGAGAGAAAGTAGAAAAAACCTTTTCGAGAGAGCGCTCCGGGCCGCTAGGCCAAGTCTTACTCTCTCAAAAAGGTCTTTCTACTTTCTTTCCAGACCCTTGTCTGTCTGGTGATAATGGCGCAATGGTGGCAGCTGCGGCGTATTATGAAATCCAATCTGGCGTAGAAGCGACAGACCCATATAAATTGAATATTTATCCTAGAATTTCGATTGAAAACTAGGCTTTTCTGAGAAATCGTGGGCTAATTTTTCCCATGATGAATTTCATGATTTCAAAAATTACGATACTGCCGGCAATGATAGAGGCAGTAGTAATTAGGGTATTTTGACTGAGATATACAAATTCGAAGAAATCGCGGATAAACGTGATAAAGAAAGCGCAGGCGACGATGGCGAGGATAGAGAGGAAGAGACCGCCACGGAGGAGATTTAGCGGGCGGGAAATCCAATAGATTAGAACGAGGTCGATAGCAAAAGTGATAAGAACAGAGGCAGTGGTGAGCTCGGCGCGAGGAATGTTTAAAATGTTGGCAGTGATAGACAAGGCAAGCATAGCTACAGAGACAGTTAGACCGATTGGGAAGGAATATTGAAGGATATTCTTGAGAAAACGGTTTTTGATGCGCTCGGTATTATGCTCTAGAGCTAGGATAAAGGCTGGGTAGCCGATACAAGCGAAGTTTAGAAGCGACATCTCTACTGGAGTGAATGGGTAGCTGAGCGGCAATACCACAAAGAGGACGGCGAGGATGGAGGCGTAGACGGTTTTGGCCAAAAAGAGAGCAGTGGAGCGCTCGAGGCTATTTATGGATTGGCGGCCTTCATCGATAATCGGTGGGACGGCGGCAAAATCTGAGCCGAGCAGGACTAATTTGGCGGAGCGACGTGCAGCATCGGAACCTTCACCAATGGCAATAGAACAATCTGCTTCTTTCATGGCGAGGATGTCGTTTACGCCATCGCCGGTCATGGCCACGGTGAGGCCGATTTTTTTAAGCGCCGTAATTAGCTCCTTTTTTTGTGGCGGCGTCACCCGAGTAAAAATATTATAATCTCTGACTAGTTTATTGTAATTCGGCGATTTTTCTGTGGACATGTCTACGCCGTGAGCATCTTTTATACCGACGATACTGGCAATATTTTCGACCGTGGCGAGATCGTCACCAGAAATGATGCGAATATCGACATTATTCTGATAAAAGTATTCGACAATATCGGTGGCATCTTTCCTAATTTCATCTTCGAGACGGACAAAACCAAGAAGTTTTTTGTTTTTCATGACAGCGAGCACGCGATAGATACCTTTTAGCTTTCTTCCCTGTTTTAAGTAGTCTTTGTCCTCGGTCATGAATTCGAGAGCGCCGATGAGATATTCGGTTTTTTCAATCCTTACACCAGAGTATTTGCGGTCCGACGAGAATGGGATAAGCTCAAAACCCCCTGTGACGCGATTTTTGGCACTTCTAGCAAACTTTGCATGCAAAGCCCTACTCGTAGCGTTATCGGCCGGAAGATGAGCTAAAATAAGCTCTAGCGCGTTTATAACGGCATTTTCATCGCTGCCTTCTGCCGGAATGATATCCTTTACATTCATATTGCCAGTAGTAAGGGTGCCAGTTTTGTCTAGACAAATACAATCTACACGGGCAAGAGTCTCAATGGAATAGAGGTCTTGGACAAGCACCTTTCTCTTGCTGAGGCGAATAGTGGCCAAAGCGAGGACGGTAGAGGTAAGGAGAATGAGCCCCTCTGGGATCATGTTGATAAGAGCGGCAACGGTGGAAGTAACAGCGGAGGCGGTGTCTGGTTCAGTGCGGAAACGTGCCCAGAGCAATAGCGCGCCGATTGGGATGAGAGCAATACTGATGTATTTTACGATATTATTCATCAATTTAAAGAGCTTGGAATCGGCAGTTTTGATGGTGTGGGCGGAGGCTTGGATTTTGTTTAAGGAGTTTTCTTCCCCAACATGCACTACCTTTGCTTTGGCGGTGCCAGCAACAATAAAGCTGCCAGAGACGAGCTCGTCCCCTTGATGTTTGGTGATATTGTCGGCTTCACCGGTGATGAAAGCCTCATTTACCTCTATAGCACCTTCGGTGACAATACTATCAAACATGACCTGATCGCCTAGGGACAAAACCACAATGTCTCCTTGCACTACTTGTTCTGGTGCAACTTGGAAAGATTTGCCATCCCTTAGAACCGTAGGTTTTTGCTCGGCGATAAGGCGCATTTTGTCGATGATTTTTTTGGCGCGAATCTCGTTGATAATAGAAATCAAAGTATTAGCTAAAGCGATAAAAATAAAGAGCATGTTTTTGTAGCTGCCGACAAAAGCTACCATGGCAGCAAGAACTATGTTTACAAAATTAAACAGAGTGAAAGTATTTTTGAAGATGATTTTTGGAATGCTGCCAGTTTTCATTAGTGCTTGATTTTGCTTAAGAATTTATAGAGATTATAGAGGCCGGAAAGTGATTTTTCATAAGTCCCAAGAAATTCAACTACGCGGCCGGTTTCATCTGAGGTAAAGCCTTTTTTAAATTCGTAAATGCCGTAGTCTTTGGCTTTTTCATCTGGAAGGCCTTGAATGCCATAGAAGTTGTAGGTTTTAAATCCATTTTCGGCGGCGTATTTAATCATGTGCCACTGGATGGCATATTGGGCATTGTAGTCGCGCATGTGCTGTTCGTCACTACCAGAGAAGAGGTAGAGAACTTCATCACCGTAAGTCATGAACATGGCGGCCGAAAGCGGGGTGGTTTTGCCTTCGATTTTGGCTTCCGCCGCCATAAACTTTACTTCGCCTCTGTCGTGGAAGAGATCGTACATTTCTTCGTAATATGCGAGCGGTTTGTCTTCAAAATGACGGCGTTCTGAAGTGGCTTCGGTGATTTTCTTTAAGATTCCGAGTTCATCGCGGCCGAGTTCGCGGACGGTAACACCCATTTTTTCGGCTTTTCTAACGTGATTTCTTGTATTTCTCTTAAAATCCATCAGTATTTCGTCTGGGGTGCGGCCCTTGATATCTAATACAAAGAGGTATTTTGGCTGAGTGGCGACTTTTAAAGGTTTGAAGCCGAGATTTTTAAGATTTGATACGGCTTTTTTGCGGTTAAATCCACCTTTTTTGACGAGACCGTCGCGGTCGCGTTCGATTAGCTCATAATATGGGTCGATCCTTAGGACAAGGCCCTTATCTTCTTGGGCGGTTTTGGCCAAATGTTTCAAAAAGAAGTTTGTGAGCTTAGTGTCTTCAAAATCTAGGAGCGGGCCACCAGGGATATAGAAGGTTTTTGCACCCATAAAAGTCTCTTTACTGACCACTAGCGTACCGGCGATGACTTTCCCGTCTTTTTTTACGCCATAATACTCTGATTTCCAGCCGGATTCCTCGCGCAATTTGCCGATTTCTGGGGTCTGGTAAAAAGATTTATCGCGGTAAGTCTTCGCAAAAGCGCGAAATTCTTCTTCATTTAGAGTCACAAATTCCATAAGCTAATTATAGCACATCTTGACTTATTAACCCGCTCGTGCTATAATTAGTGGCACGTTGTTTTACTATACTCTTATGAATGGAGGTTGAAATGGACGTCGTACTTTACCTTCTCATCGTTCTTTGTGGATGCATAATTCCCTTTTTTATAATGAGCGATGATAAATTACACGCCAAGATGATCTTTTACGGATTGACAGTTATGATTTTAGGGCTGTTTTTCGCAATGGTTAAGCTTGGTATAGCAGGTATTCCTTCTTTTAGTTTTTCAAAAAATATCTTTTTGGGATTTGCCACTGTTTGTGTGGCGATGATGCTTGCAAAAGTTAATCGTATTATTAACTATAAACCAAGAAACCCAAAAAAATTTAATAGAACCAAAAAACCTGCTAAAGATCATAAAGCCGCAAGTTAAACTCGTGGCTTTTTTTCTTAGATTTTACGGCGAATGCGATTGATTTTACGGGTGAGAATATAGAGATGGTACTTGGAGCTATTGATAACAAGGTCATAAGTGCCGGCGTAGTGGACAGGATAACCTCCGAAGGATTTTTTAAATTCAGTAAAGCCATACCATGGGTGCGATTCTGGGGCTCCTTCTGGGGCAATTCCCCAGAAATCGAACTTTTTAATTCCCTTTTCTTTGGCGTCAAAGATGGCTTTGGTAAGCAAAGCGACGGTGGCTGGGAGCTTTTTGTAATCTGTATTAGCGGCGGACTGCATGTAGTAGCGGGTGTCCTCGTAGTCAAAGAAGAGGCTGGCCGCAATTACTTCGTTTTCTTTAGGGAGAGACGGGTCTTCTTCAACGTCTTGTGGGCGGTTGTATTTTACGAGATACAAAGTAGCAAATGGTTGCGAAAGCTCGGCCTCGAAGTATTCTTTACTAAACATATTGAGGTTTTTTGAAGTAAAGAGTTTGTTTTGAAGGCGAACAAGTTCGCTAATGGCGGCTGGATCTTTGGTGGTTTCAACCGAAAGGCCTTTTTTGGCGTAATTATTATATCTGGTACGTGTGCCTTGGGAGAAATTGCTAACAATTTGATCTTTTTCAGTGGTAAGGTCGAGCACCCAAGTGTCTTTTGGGTCTAAATCCTTGGATTTTTTAGCATTTTTTGGAGCATATTCTGAGAAATTTTCATCTTGAGGCTCAATACGGATAAAGATAGCGTTTTGTTCTTTGGCTAATTTTTCGAGTGACTTAAGAGCGTTATTAAAACCTGCTTTGGTTTCGTAGACAGGGCCATAAGGTAAATAAAGGTAATTCCCTACCGGAGTATGTTTTAAAATCGCCAAGTATTGAAAATCTGGGCCGACTTCTAGGAAGCTGGTTTCTTTTAGATCGTTTTGGAGTGCTTGCCACTCGCTTGTTTGCATCAATACTGCGTTCATACCCCTATTATACCATGAAAAACATGTGAATTTTCTTGACTGCTTAAGCATTTTATTTTATTGCATAAGCATAATATCCGGCTCTGGGAAATCTTCCCTGGTCGGTTGACTTTTATCTCCCAACTGGCGGGTTGCCAGTGGTTACTTTCATTTTAGCTTGAGCGGTTTTGTTTGTCAAGTGCGGTTGCTAGGCATGCGGTGTGCTAAACATAAGGGAATTAGCATTTTGAAGCATTAGCTTTTTGTGGAAAAGATGGGGGAATCGCGGTGGAAAATTTTGCTGCTCCAGTATGCTACAATGGAATTATGGCTTATATAAGGAAGTTCAAAACGACCTCCGGCGCAACCGGGGTGCAGGTTTGCTACAAGGAACAGGGAAAAGTGGTCCGAACCGTGCACGTGGGGTCGGCTGCATCTGCTCCAGCTCTCGATAAATTGATCAAAAAAGCCCAGGGGATTATAGATGGGGAAAAGAATCCGCTATTTAACCTGAGCAAGTTTGATAAGCATTAGCTAATTGACTTTTCTTTGTTTTTGTGCTATAATTATAATATTAGTGTCCTTTTTTAACACTTGAACTTTACAGATTACAGGAGGTGAGATTTATGAAACATGAAGGTACCATTTGGAAAAACATTATCGATGGTCTCGGAACTATAATTGAGGCAAAAAAGGCTGAAGACCTGGTAAACGCCGGGGCATATAGCCTTAGACATAGCCTTGAATACTATGGAATTTATTTGGGGGTAGGGAAGACTCTCGAATACATCGTGCTAAACTCTACAGATCCTTACAGGGATCTGTCATATGTTCGTGAAGCCGCTGTTAGAATAATGGATAGCGATAAAGTTGAAGTTGTATTTAAGGCTATCCAGGCGGTATATCATGCCGACACTGGGAATAGCGAGAAAGTTATCCCTTTCGAAAAGTTTATGAACTACTATCCTTACGTTAAACCCATTGTCAGCATTTTGTGTTGGTCAGTTAATGAAAGTCATCTTTACGAAAGATACAAAGCCGTTACTAAACACGGCTACCTCTAAACAAAAAAGCATCGTACAATTGTACGGTGCTTTTTCTTTTTTTAGATTAACTCTAATTCTTTTTTGAGCCGCTCGATGAGGGCGGATTTTTCTTTGATGCCGTCCTCGGTCTCTTTGACAAGCTCGGCTGGAGCCTTATTTACATAATTTGGGTTGGCCATGCGAGCGTTTAAGGCATCGAGTTCGCGGCCAACAGCGAGAATCTTCTCGGTGAGAGCTTCTTTGTACTCTGAAACGACCTTTTCTGGAACGTCTAGGTAGAGCTCGTGGTTGGCCAATGCGAGGCGTAGACCCCTTGGCATGCCTTCTAGAGCAGTGAGGGCCGGAACCTTGGTGAGAGACTTGATGAGAAGTAAATTATCCGCTACGAGGCTGTCGTTGTCGTAGAGCAGTGGATATTTTTTGGCGTTATTGGTGCCTGGAAGGGCCTGTAAGGTGGTTCTGACTTCAGACACGATAGTTCTTATGTTTTCAAACTCTTCGGCGCTTATCGCGTCAAATTCGAGCTTTTCTGGCCAGGCGGCGTTGATAATAAAGCCTTCGGTCCAGGAAAGATTCTGCCAAATTGCCTCTGTAACGAATGGGGCAAACGGGTGAAGGGCAATAAGCAAAGTTTCGAGGGTTTTCTTAAGCAAGCCAGCGTTTTTATAAATCTTCTGACTTTCAATAAACCAATCTGCATATTTGTCCCAGATAGTCTGATAGAGGGAATCAACGGCTTCGGCGAAGCGATAGTCTTTCATCGAGCTTTCGATTTGGTCGAGACAATTATTGATCTCACGGCAAATCCAGTCCTCGCCCATATTGTCGGTAGTATATGAGAGCAAAATACTCTCTTCTCGGGACGCTTCGTCGCGCCCGTCGTCACGGGGCTCCTCGCTTCTCCCGCTCCCGTTGTCGCGGATGCCCCGAGAAGAGACATTTTCGCTCTCATCCACGATATTCTGCACGAGTC
>CAMZIV010000022.1 GCA_947307355.1 uncultured Candidatus Saccharibacteria bacterium | reverse complement strand
TATCGCGGGGTAGAGCAGCCTGGTAGCTCGTTTGGCTCATAACCAAAAGGTCGTTCGTTCAAATCGAACCCCCGCAACCAAAATCAGCCTAGATTACCCCCCAATCTAGGCTGATTTTTGTGGTTTATTTTTTATTTAATAATTGTTTGGCTGCTAATTTAATTGCAATTGAGTAATTGTTGGCGATGTGTGGAGTGCTGGCAATTTCTAGTGCAGTGAGGCGATGACGGACAGCAATAGCAAGTTCGCCAATTAGTGAGCTGGCGTTAGGAGCAACGATGGTTGCACCGATGATGTTGCAGTTTTTGCCATCGGCAAGAAGTTTAACAAAACCATTGACGCGGTTAATTTGTCCTGGAAGGGTTTCTTCTAATTTAACAACTGCGCGTTTGCACTTATGGTCGCGTTTTAACAAATCGTATTCGTTCATGCCAACTACTGCAATTTCTGGATAAGTGTTTACAGTGCGAGCAAAGCCATTATAATTAACGATGTTTTTGGTGTGATGGAGGAGATTGGAAGCTAGGATGGTACCTTCATATTCGGCTCGTTCAATTGATGTGTCACTTGCACCAATGGCATCGCCGATAGCGTAAATATTTTTTGCAGAAGTTTGGAAGAGTTTGTTTACTAAAATGCCAGAATTCTTGTACTTGACGCCAGCGTTTTCTAGACCGTAGTCTACAATTGGCTGAGAACCGGTGGCTAGCACGATGCTGTCTACGCGGACTTGTTTTTCGGTATGATTAGTACTAAACACAACGCGTTTTGAAACATTGTCTTGTTCCAATGCTACTACTTTGCAATTTGGTAGAACCATTACGCCGAGTTCTTTGGTGAGATATTCAGAAATAATGTCTCCGACTTCTTTGTCCTCACGCGGGAGAAGATGTTCGGAACGTTCCATGATTAATACTTTTGCGCCAAGCTCTGCAAAGTATTCAGCAATCTCACAGCCGGATGCGCCACCACCTACGACTAAAACTGCTTTTGGCAAGCGGCGAATTTTGATAGCAGTTGCAGGAGTGAAGAAGCTTACGGATTCAAGGCCAGAGATTTCGTTGGCTTTGAGTTTTGAGCCGGTAGCAAGGATAAAATTATCTGAAGTGTATTTTTTGCTGCCAACAGCAATAGTATTACCATCTAGGAAATTGGCTGGGCCAGCGATACAAGTGATGCCAGCATCTTCAAATTCTTTAGTGCTACCACCGCCAACGATCGAAGAAATGTGTTCGGAATGAGCAACGATGGTAGGAAAGTTGTATTGGATATCTTGACCGCGTAATTCTGGGTAGCTAAATAGGCTCGAATAGGTGTGTGAGAAATCAAGACAAACGCTATAGGGAACATCGCGAGTATTCAAAGCAGAACCACCGAATTTTTCGGATTCTACGATGGCGATTTTTTTCTTGGACTTTGCTAAAGTAAGCGCTGCAGCTTTTCCGGCTGGACCGCTACCAATAACAATATAATCAAAATCGTGTTTTCTACCCATATCTTATATTATTTTACCACGGATTTTATAAACATAAGCCAAATCCTTGTTGTATTTTTTGGCTGAGACAGAAATAAAGCGATTTAAGTCGGCTTCGGTAATAATTTTTTTGTTTTTGGTGGATTTTTTGACGTCTGAAAGAATTTTGTCGGCAAAAGCTTCGGCGGCACCAACTGGGATACCAAGACCCTTCATGTTGATTTTGAGGTCTTTTGAAAGTTCTTTTAATACGGTTTCATCGATCATTTGAAAACTCCCATACTAAATAATGAGAAGGCAAGTAGTAAAAATCCGAGTGGAATAACAAAACGGAAAAAGGTTTTGTCTTTGATGCGGCGTCGTTCGATCTCGGCTAAATTGTAACCGGCGTGATACATAGCGAAAATGGAAATGACTGGAATGGCGGAAGCGATAATGAATAGACTTGCAAAAGGTGAACGCGGAATGTCATTAAATTGATTAATGGAAACTACCGCAAGAACAAATAATGGTAAATTGAAGATTAATTCGCCAATGCTGGTAAAGAAACCAAGCGCAAAAGCGTCGGAGCGGGTTTTGACGGACTTGGCGCGGAATAGTAAATTTTTGGCGAGTTTGCGACTAAGGAAAAGTTCAGTGCCGTTGGATTTACGAAAGTAGAAGAAAAATGAGACGATACTAAGTGCTAAAGTGATTCCTGCGAGTACCCATGGAAAGATTTTTAATTCGATGGAAGGGAAGTTGAAAAAGACTGAGTAGTAAATTGAATAAATGGACAAGAACATAATAGTGGCAAAAGTTTCGACGCCAAGTAAGAAGAATAACGCAAGACTGTCGGCGTTTTTTCGCGATTTTTTACCGGAAGCGTAATGGTAAAAAATCATGAAAATGCTAGGCACGAGTTGTAGTGAAGCCTGAATAAGCGAAACCAGTATCAAAATACTCAAAGAGGTGAAAAAACTCATGCTTATATTATAGCATGACGGGGGTTGTAATTCTAGACAGAGTTTGTTAGTGTGCAGGCATGAAGAAAATATTAGCTACACTTCTAATTGTGATCGGCAGCATACTATCAAATAATTTTGTGTATGCCGACGACGAAATAGTTTTACCTGAAATATATATTAGAGCGATCAATCCTGGCTACACGGTGGATGGAGTCAGTAATGTCGGAGAAATGATTGAGATTGGTCGCGTGATGAACTCCGACGAACCGTTATCGCTCACTGGACTAACCATAGGCTATACTAATTCGAGCGGGAACGAATCCGTACTGGTGGAGTTTCCTGAGAACAGTTGGATGGTCGGTGAGAGAATCCTCCTTCGTTTGGCTAGCTCGCCGGGTCACGAGCTAGCAAGCGTTCTATATACAAAGACTTTGGCAGCGAAGGCGGGGCCGCTAACTTTGAAACGAGGAGAGGAGGTAATTGATAGTGTGTGTTGGACTGGAAAAGGGGAATGTCACAAAGATTTTAAAACGGCAAATCCAACAACGCTGGTAAGAAATTTGGAGACGGGTTTATTTGAACATGTGAAGGATTACGAACCAGAGTTTGTGGCGGAGAATTATCGTGAGGATGTAGTGGAGGAAGAGCCGGTGCCGAGCCAATGTAAAGGCTTGGTGTTTTCGGAAGTTTTGACTTATTATGAGAATTTAAAAAGTGAGCAATTTGTGGAAGTTTACAATTCAACCGCGGAGCAAATTCGACTTGATGGTTGCAAGCTAAAATACAAAAATAAATTCTATGAACTTAGTGGCGTGATGCGGCCAGAAGAATATAAGGCAAACTATTTTGAGAATATAAGTCTAACAAAAAACCCGACCAACAAAAATGAAATTGAACTAATTGATGCAAATGACGAGACAATTGATAAATTAGAAATTCCAAATGGACAAAGAAAGGGAACTTCGTATGCGTTAATTGGTTTTAATGCGGATGGATCGGAGCTTTGGCGAGTGACTTATGCGCCAACGCCGGGCGAAGCAAATAATTATCAGGAACATAAAACGTGTGAAGCGGGAAAAGTGATAAATCCAGAAACGGGAAACTGCGTGAAAGTCACGGAAGCGGCTGTAAAAATTTGTAAAGAAGGTTACCGACTTAATGAAGAAACGGGACGGTGTGTAAAAATAAAAGAGAACACTGGTGCGGACTATGCCGTGAAAACGGAAGAGTTTGAAGAAAAATCATCCTTTGTGGCGATGTATGCAGTATTAGGTGTAGTGGCCGTGGGGGTGATTTATATTATATATGAGTTTCGGGGAGAGATTCTAAAGTTTTGGCGTAAAGTTTTTCGACGATTTCGTTAAAGACGGCGTCGCGTGGCTGGTCGCCGTTAATACTGACGAGAAGACCAAGTTCTTGGTAGTGTTGTAATACTGGCATGGTTTTGGTGCGGAATTCTTCAAGACGGGTACGGAAGATTTCAATATCTTTGTCGTCTGCACGATCGCCGCGGTCGTTTAAAGTTTTTGCGACGTCGAAACGTTTTTCGGCGTCGGCTTCAGAAATGTTCAATAGTAATACGACCTTTATTTCGTGGCCACCACTTGCGGCAGCGCTCATTACTGAATTTTCTTCGCCATACCAGCGACCGATCGAAGAGAGAATCAAAGGATAGTCAAAAAGGTCGCGACGTTCAAAATATGGAAGTACCCATTCATAAAAAACATTAGTTGGAATTAGAGCGCCTTTGTCGGAATAGAATTTTTTGGTTTGAGTCTCCATGGCGCGGACGATAAGGCCGGACGATAAAAATTTAGCACCGAGTGCTTCGGCGAGGCGAATGCCTTGAGTGTCTTTGCCGGACATTGGTAGGCCAAAAATATTAATAGAGCCAGTACCAAGCCATTCTTTTATGCTAGCGATTTTTTCTTCCATGCTTTTATTATAACAAAATTTTTTGGCATGGAAAAAGTCCCGATTAAATAATCGGGACTTCATTGTGGCTATGTAACCACTAGATGAAATTCTAAGCTAAGCTGTTTTTCTTTTGACTTTACCGTCGGTTTTTACCTTTAATTTAGGATATCGATGTTCTTCTGCCTGAACTACGAGTTCGCGAGGGATCTCTGCCCAAATCTCTTTTTTGGTACTCCACTCTTTTGTGGTACTGTCAAAGGTTGCAACCTTCTTTTTCTGACCAGGCGCAGTTCCACTTTTATAAATCTGCCCAAGGTGGTCATGAAATTCGAGGAAATAACTCGCACTCTGTTTAGCTTTTGGCTCTCTGTAACGGTTGTTAAATGGCTTAGATTTATTCATCTAATTACCCCCTTTCAAACGTTCCTGCCGGTCCTTCTCGCCGACAATCTATGTGTATTTCTCTCAAAAAAATTTTTGAGGGATTTTTCGATTATACAAAAGATTTTTAATAAAGTCAAGCACTATAATTAGCACTCTTTACATTTTAGTGCTAATTTACTATAATTAAAGCATGGATATTACAGAGCGCCAAAAGCAAATTCTAAGCCAAATTATAGAGGAATATGCCGAAACTGCAGCGCCAGTTGGGAGCATGACCATGGCAAAGCTTTTTGGTGTGTCGCCAGCAACGATTCGTGCCGAAATGGCGCGTCTAGAAGCGCTTGGCCTTGTGGCACAGCCGCATACTTCGGCAGGACGTGTGCCAACGGATGCTGGCTATAGATTTTATGTGAATAATCTAGAAAATCGTGAGGCCGCTGTGGAACCTTCGCTTGAGCGCGGTACACATGTTTTGGATGTAAGGGTAAGTTCGCAATCTCGTGCAGATGCAGCGATTCGCGGTGCCGTAGATTCTTTGGTGGAGCTTACTGGTAATTTGGGTCTTGCGACGATTGATGGGCAACTTTATCTTTCTGGTATTTCTAGACTATTTACGCAGCCAGAATTTATGGATACGCGCCGAGTTCAGTCTGTGGCTAAATTGCTCGACAATCTTGAACCATGGCTACGTGAGGCCGCTCCGGGTGAGCCACTAAATATCTTTATTGGACAGGAAAACCCGATTGGCCGCAACTCTGAGGTGTCTTTGATTATTTCTAAGTTTCGTTCACCGTTTTCTGATAAGAGTTATATTGGTGTGCTGGGGCCAACTCGCCAGAATTATTCGAGAGTAACAGCATTGGTTCGCCATGCGGGTAATATGTTGGAGGAAATATTATGAAAAAAGATGTAAAAGTTGAAGAAAAAATCGTAGAGCTTACTAATGATCTCCAGCGTACGCGCGCAGACTTTGAAAATTTTCGTAAACAAGTTGAAATCCAAAAGGCAAACGAAAAAAATTCGGTAAAACTCGCTACTGTATACAAGATGTTGCCTTTGCTTGATGATATTGATAGAGCGATTGGCACCTATGCGGAACTAGAACCGCTTAGAAAATCTATGGAGAAAACTTTGACGGAGTTAGGTCTTAGTAAAATTCCAGCTGATGCGACGGTTGAATTCAATCCAGATTTGCATGAAGCCGTGATGGCAGAAGGTGATGGCGAGAAGGAAACTATCGCTGAGGTGCTTCGCCCGGGCTATTATTATGAATCTCAAGTCCTTCGTCCTGCAATGGTGAAGGTAAAAAGAGTTTAACTTTACTTTTTACCAGATAAGTGGTAGAATAATAGGAATAATTAAAGGATATACATAAATGGCTGAATATAAGTTGGCGCTTGAAGCGCGTGAATTAACCGGCAAAAAATTGAAAGAGTTAAGAGCTAAGGGCCTTATCCCATCTGTTATTTATGGTGGCAAGGAACCAATCTTGGCATCTTCTGAATATGTTGCTACTGAGAAGGTACTCGAAAAGGCAGGTTACCACTCTCCAGTAGACCTCGATGTTGCTGGTAAGAAGCGTCTTGCAATCGTAAAAAACGTTGCTGTTGACCCAGTTTCTCGTAAGATTTTGAACGTAGAATTCCAAGCAATTAAGGCAAACGAAGTTGTAGAGGCAACCACTCCTATTGTAATCGTAAACTTTGAGGCATCTGATGCTTCCAAGCTCTATCACTTTGCCATCAACCAAGCTATCGAGGAAATCGATGTAAAGGCAAAGCCAGCTGATCTTCCAAAGGATATCGAAATTGATGCATCTGGTCTTACCTCTGTTGAAGACAAGATTACCATTGCTGATATCAAGCTCGCTGAAGGTGTAGAACTTGCAAACAAAGAACTCGATCCAGAACAAGTAGTTGCATCTCTATATGACCCAGCTGCTGAAGCTGCTGCTCGTGAAGCTGAAGAAGCCGCTGCTGCAGAAGAAGCTGTTGAAGCTGCCGATGTTCCATCTGATAATGGTTCTAAGCCAGAAGAAGCTGAAGCTGCTGAAGAAAAAGCTGAATAATTCTTTAATTTGGTTTGCAAAATCCCCTCATAACAGAGGGGATTTTTGGTGGCTCTGGACAAAATAGCAATTTTGTGATATAATTAGAAGAGGAGGGGAGTATCTTAGGAGGTGATAAAATGAATTATATTGATTTGGTTTTTGAAGAAGATCGTCTTTGCGGAGAAAAAGACAAACTCTGGAATGAATGGAACAAATTGAATAAAGAGGCTCGCGAAGCTTGGCTGAATAAGAAATATGCAAAGAGCCAGCGAGATCAGGCTAAGAGGGAGCTGCATGAGCTCCACAGAGAAAAAGAAAAATTTCTCAAGGATAAGTCTGAGTTCTACGATTTAACTGAATTAAATAGCAGAATAAAGGTGGCCCATCAGATATGGGAAGAAACCAAAGAACACTATGATGAGGCTGAAGCTGAATTCCTTAGGCTTGATGATGAAAGAGCGAAAAAACGCGCTGTTTTCAATCAGAAGCACAACGAATGGAAAGAGGTAAAAGCACAGATGGATAACTACTCCCCCTAATGCCAGCGTAAAGCGCTGGCTTTTTTATTTCAAAGCGTCGGTGTTGGCGATGAGACGAGCTTTAAAGGCTTCGCGAGCAGCAGGGGAATTGTTGTTATCGCCTTGCCAAGTGAAGAGAGCTGGGTCTTGTAGTGCGCGGGCGAAAGAGAAGGTAACTGGCCAGGTAAAGGGGCCGTTTTTAGTGATTTCGGCGAGATTGTCGGTGGCTTGCTCGACGGTTTGTCCGCCAGAGAGGAAAACTACACCGGCCAGGTCTTCTGGCACGTGATTTTTGAGAACTAGAGCCGTGGCGCGGCCAACTTCCTCTGGGGTAGATTGAGTTTCGAACTGTTTGCCGGCTAGGACCATGTTGACTTTGAGAATGCAGGCTTTTAAATCTACGCCAAATTTGGCTAAGTGTTCAAAGAGACAATCGAGTATTTTGCTGGTGATTTCGGCGGATTTTTCGATAGGATAATAGCCATCGTAAACCACTTCGGGTTCAACGATTGGCACGATGCCGGCAGATTGGCATTTTTTGGCGTATTCGGCAAGAATGCGAGAGTTTTCGATGACGTTATCGGCAGAAGGGGTAACAATGTCGCCACTTTCATTTAGAGTGAGGTTAAAGGCAGCGCGCCATTTGGCGAAGCGAAGCCCCATTATGTAGTACTCGCGGAGGCGAGCATCGAGACCGTCTAGGCCTTTGGTGATGTTTTCTACCTCGGAACCATTGAATGGTTCGAGCCCCTGATCTACCTTGATGCCAGGGATAATGCGTTTGCTGGTAAGAAAATCTACATAAGTTTCGCCACTAGCGGCATGGTCGCGGGCGGTTTCGTCAAAGAGGATGACGCCGTTTACATAATCTTCTAACCCAGGCGTGGTAAAGAAAATATCTCTGTAATTGTGGCGGTTTTCAAAAGTGTCTTCGATGTTTAATTGGGCGAATTTCTTCTTGATAGAGCCACCAGATTCATCAGCGGCGAGAATACCTTTTGGTTTTAATACGAGATTCGCGGCGATGAGTTCAAGATTATCGGATTCAGCGGTATTCTCAGCAAGATTTTCTAGTTCCTCCAGTGGTAAAACAGAGGTGAGCGTGGCGTTTTCCACATTGATTTTGGCAAGTCTCAAACTTTCCTCGATGGTTTTCCCCAGGATAAAGCAGCCTAGAATGGTGGCGGCGATAATGGAATAAGCGGACAAATGAGTAAGCGTATCAATGCGAGGGGTGTTGATAGATTCAGAAATCTTGCCGACACTAATGCTTTTCTCGGAAATGTGGATAACTCTCTCTTGTGGAAAACTTTCCGGCACATTAGCGGACTTTTCCACAAAGGCCAAATCAGCATGTTTTAACAGAGAAGTAACAGGTGGATGTAGGGAATCTTTCACATAAACGATTAACTTAGTGCTTGTGGAAAACTCTAGATATTTTTCGATGCTTGCGGCGGTTTCTTCAGTGATTTCGGCAGAACGATCCACAAAAATATAGTCTACTGGAGCTGCTGATGGATTAAAAACAGTTGGCTTTTTGTTTTCTGGGACAAAATAAGAAACGCCGCCGTCGGCAACAAGAATTAGACGGTAGGTTGGGTCTTCGTCGTGGTAAGAAACAGAGGCAGAAAGGCCGAGATTGCTCAAAACGTCTTCAGAAACTGCGGCACCAGCAAAGCTGCAGCTGCGGCTAAAATAAGGGTGGGCGGAGGCGTCAAAACTGAGGTCGAGCCAGTTTACACCGGAGCGGTCGAGTTCAAAGTCTTTTCTAGTATCAAGATTAAGATAAACGTCCTTTAGGACATTGCCCACTATCAAAATATTCATAAGTTTATTATATCACACCAAGAATACCACGAAGTGCAAATGCAGTATCTTCGTGGTTGCGGACGGTGATAGTGTCGATACCCATTTCTACGACAGGGTAATCGTTGCCGCCTGGCTGGGTCATGTCGCCAAAGTAGAGAATGTCGGATTTTTCGACGTGTAACTCTTCTAGCATGTGAGTCATGCCAAAGGTCTTGTTCATGCCTGGAGTGATGGCGTTAATAGAGGTGGTGCCACCGATTTCATAGTCAAATTCTGGAGAAATTTCTTTGCAACGAGCCACGATTTTTTCGCGCTTTTTGTGGTCTGGATCCCAAGCGTATTTTTCTTCAGTACCGGCTTTTTGACCAAGTGCAGAGAAAGTCACTTGAGAGAGGCGGTTTTCGATAATTTCGTCGCCTGGTTGCAATTTATCCTCTTCCCAATAGCCAGTTTCGCGAGCGGCCTGCTCGATAGTAGCGGTAATTTTGGCGACTTGCTCCTCTGTAAGTGGGTAATTATATACCTGTTCCCAGTCATTTTTTTCAATACTAAAGCGATAATACTGGGTGCCTTGAGCTACAAATAAATGTAAATGGTTAAGTTGCTCTGGGGTAGGATTTGGCAACTCATTTACAATCTGAATCAAGAACTGGTCAAATTTTTGGCCCGAAATTGGGCAAACTTCAAAGTGGTCGAGACACTTTACGAGTAAGTCGGCGATCTCGGCTGTGATAGGCGTTTTTGCCACATTTAATGTTTGGTCAATATCAAATGCAAGTACCTTTTTCATGATATAATGATAACATGAAAACTTATATTGTGGGCAACTGGAAGTTAAATTTCACCGTAGGTGAGGCTTCCATCTATCTTCATAAACTCTTAAAAAAGGTGCCAATCATTCGCGAAGTAGAGGTAGTAATTGCGCCATCTGCTTTGGCGCTCCAGCCTTTGTCTTTACAAATCGATCGTCACAAGATGAAGCTCTCGGCGCAAAACGCGTTTTATCGTGATTATGGTGCTTATACCGGTGAGATTTCCTTCGATCAACTCCGCGGTTTAGTGGATTACTGTATTATTGGTCACTCCGAGAGACGTCATATCCTCGGTGAAGATGACAAAATGATTAGCAAAAAGGTCGCTGCGGCGATTCGCAACAAAATCACCCCTATTCTTTGTATTGGCGAGACCGAATCCGAGCGTTCTTTTGGCGAAACGGCCGATGTGATTCGCGACCAACTAATTAGTGGTCTTCAAGACGTATCTGAGGAAGATTTGGACAAAGTGATTATTGCCTACGAACCAGTTTGGGCCATTTCTTCAACCAAGGCTTCAAAGCCAGCTACCCCTGATGAAATCGCCGAAGTTGTGAAGCTGATTCGTGATACGCTTGCCGATACCTATGGCAAGAAATTTGCCGAAAATCTGCCGGTGCTCTTTGGTGGCAGCGTTAATCCGTCCAATGCCGGCGCATATCTTACCGTCCCAGGCGTAAACGGCCTTTTGATCGGTGGAGCCTCCTTGATTCTCAGTGAGTTCGCTGATATAATTGACATAGCTAAGAGAGTGAAGTCATGAACAAACGATACATGGATTTTGTCCCAAAGGGAAAAAATATCCCAGCCAAAAAGCCTGTAGAGGTAAAAAAATCTGTCCCAGTGGCGGAGGAACCAGAGGTAATTTCTTATACTGAAGAAGTAGTTACAGAAGAATTTCTTGATGCTACTCCAGATGTGGCGATTGAAGAATTTTTGGCGGTAGACACAAATCCTAGGCGCATGAGCGAGCCAGAATATGGCGTTATTGAGGAATACAAGCCAAAATTTGTTCAAACTGAGATCAAAAAGCGCCCACTTGGCCAGCCAGAGGCTAAAAAGCCGGTAAACACGGCGGCTTTTGCTAAGGCACAAAAAGTTTCTGCACGCCCGTTCATGAAGGCTAAACCAGCCGAGAAACCAGCTGAAAAAGCTCCAGAAACCCCAGAAAAAAAGTCCGAAAAAGAGGAGTTTAAAACTCCAAAAACTCGCTTTGTAAATACCGAGAAAGTAGAGAAGCGCCCGCTTTCTAAAAATGTCTACAAAAAGACGATTGTGGCGCCAAAAGAGGAGCCGTCTGGCCCTGTCACGATTATTACCAAGCCGGATAAGGGCTCTCATATTGGGGTGATTGTTACGATTGTACTTACAATTATTCTTGGCGCGGCGGCCGGCACGGTAGCGTTCTTGCTTCTACCTAAATAGTCTGGTATAATATAAAAGATGGCGAGATTAGCTCAGATGGTTAGAGCGTCTGATTGTGGTCCAGAAGGTCACCGGTTCGATCCCGGTATCTCGCCCCAGTTGTTTTGACGCGGGTATAGTACAGTGGTTAGTATGCAAGTTTTCCAAACTTGAGATGAGAGTTCGATTCTCTCTACCCGCACCAGAGAAGATGCCACTGCATAGTGGTTATTTTTATGTTGTAGCTATTGACTTTTT
>CAMZIV010000021.1 GCA_947307355.1 uncultured Candidatus Saccharibacteria bacterium | reverse complement strand
TGGGGCATTAGCTCATTTGGTAGAGCGCTTCCATGGCATGGAAGAGGTGAGGAGTTCGAATCTCCTATGCTCCACCAGCAGAAAAATTGACCCGTAGGGTCGATTTTTATACTGGGTACCAAGCATAGGTGATCCCCATCTCCTATGCTCCACCATTTTTTGTACATTAGGAGGATAGAATATGAACACTATTAATGTAAACGGAAAAACTTTTCATGTTCCAAACGCCAGATCTATTTCGGTGGTTAATGACAAAATCTACGTTGACGGCAAACTCTTCAATACAGAAGAAGATGATTCGAAAAAAATCAATATCGTCATCGATGGCAATGTTGATTCGATTAGTGTAGAATCTTGCGACAAAATCGAAATCATAGGTGACGTAAATTGCCACCTTGAAGCCGGAGGGTCAGTAACAGTAGGTGGTAGTGTCTACAAGGACGTACAGGCTGGTGGCAGTTTGAAGTGTGGAGACATCGGAGGGAACGTTAATTGTATGGGAAGCGTAAATTGTAGAGTCATCAAAGGGTCTATTACAGCTTTTGGTTCAATTACACGCGGTTAAAAAATTCCCCGGCAATTTGCCGGGGATTTTTAAATTATCCAAGTTTTTTATGCTCCACCATTTTTTTATCTTGCTATACAGCGTACGTTACCGCCTTCGCCACTTTCAATTCTAGAAGTACCCGTCCAGTTATCGCTTATGGTAACACCCAAGCTACTAAATGAATATGCGCTATTCACTGTAGGACCAATATAATATGTATCAAACACATTATTGCGATAAATCGCACCATTTTTAACATAATAGCTATGAGTGAGATTAATTGGTTCATTGTAAAGCGAGCGAACGCTATCGTAATTATACTTATTAATCAAATTATTCCAATCACCAGAGGTATTCGTGATAGTTGGCAACGTCCAACCTTTCGGACAAATCGATGCATCCCCAGCCTGTACAGAGTCCGCATTAGCAGTCCTCGAAGAATAGTACCCGCCAAATGTGTCATCAATATAAACAGCATTAATATCTACGGTGCCCGCAAAAACAGTTATATCGCTTTTTGGCAACGTAAAGGTACCGAGAACATCAGAGTCTTCTGGAGTGAGCGTCATTGTAGCTTCGGCGTTTCCGATAGCTAGGTTCTGAGTCATCCAACATTTGCCATCGGCAAGCTTAGAAACTTGATAAGTTTTGTTATCGCGTGTATCGACGAGGGTTCTGCGCGGAATATAGTTTTTGTTGTTTTTATAATTTCCAGTGGTATCAAACTGAGTTGCTCCCACATTCGGCGTGGTGGCCGACGCACAAAGAGCCGGAGTCATCTGTTGCATTTCGGTCATAGTGTAAAATGAAAGCTGAGTGTTCCTGACAGTGCACTGGGTATTTTTAGTAACATTACTGACGATCACTTTGTTCCCGGAAATTGTAGCAGTCTGATCGTTAGTACAACTTACACTGTCTGCCAACATGTAACCTGCATTTGCTGTTATATTTTCAAAAATTGCATCTTCACCACGCGCCACATTGAGCGTTCCAGAGCCAGTTCCACCAATAACATTCAAACTAACTTCCATTGGAACGGTTACAATATTAAGCGTACAAACAGTACTTGCGGAAATACTATCTACTTCGTATGAAGGATAAGGAGCGGTGCTACTACCCATATATCTTAGACGTTGGCCGTTAGTGCAAGAGCCACTATTAACTTTATACCCAGACACGTTCATAAATACAACGGAATAATAATAACCTGAACCAAGCCCAACGCCGTCAATCGCTCTACCACGCTCGAGCTCGTTCCCATATTGGTCATAAATTACCGCTTCAAACTCATAAATGGCTTTATAATGCAAATCTCTGGTTAATTCACTTGGGTTGATAGTTATTTCACTCTGACACTGACCCGCCGGCATACCAGACTCTTGCCAACAGCCGAATAATGCCCCATCTTTAGTCGGTGCATGCAAAGTAAACGGTTCGTCAGAAGCCGTAACAGAAGTAGGATTAGCTTCTGCTACTGTACCACCATCATAATCATAAGTGATATTAAAGGTTGGCACACCATAGATAATAGTCACATTGAAATCATCCAAAATAAGTGCTTCTGGGTCAACTTCCGTATCGGTGCCAGTAAATTGAAAACCAGTAATCATTAAGCCTTGTGGAGCACCCCACCATTCAGGGTCAAAAATATCACCAAAGTAACGACAATACCAATCTTCATTCTCTTTACATTCAGCATAAGGCATCGGGCCACCAAATTCTTCAGGATCCAAATAAAGATCATCACCGGTGTCGGGATCCTTTAGATAGACCTCGCCATACATATAATCCCTCAATCTTATTTCAGAGTTAAAAGTTACATCCATATCTAGGTAATCTTCTGCAGCCGCGCCCATATAGGATAAGCCAGTTGCGGTGAAGACAATACCAAAAGCTAGAACAAATATAGTACGCTTTTTCTTATAAAGAACAGCTGCTACAATACCAACATCAAGTAAAATAATTATAAATACCATAATACCAGGAGAACATTTAGAAAAACCGCCCCAGATCGTATTAGCACCAGTATTTGGTACCAAAAGTATCTCATCTTCTTCAACAACACCCGTATGTAAATCGAGATAGGAGATAGTGAGTTTAACATTATTATTTAGAGTTCGATCACTATCATCAAGATGAGCTTGCACATAAGAAATTGTAAGCTCAAGATCGAGCGACTCGCCAGCACCGATTACTTCGTTTGCGTGGTTATCATAGCTATATTCAACAAGCGAGTTAGTGTTATCATCCGTAATATCCAAAATTTCATAGGAGGTTGAAGTGGAATTTTTGATTTTAAGACCATAAGTAACGTGATCATTTAATGTATGGAAGACGATTGTGGAATTAATAGTATTGCCAGAAACGGTTGGTGCCTCGGCCACCACATCAGTAGATTTATCTAGCACAGAAATGCTTTCTACTCCAAAGTTCCCCGCTGCTTGAGTCGTAAAGCTCCAAAATACTGGCACCGACAAGAATACAAGTGCAACCAAAATAGTTTTAATTTTACCCACAAAACCTCCACGTTTTATACAAGTATTATTCTTATGTTAACATGCAGATTTTTATAGTACAAGCATTTACTTTTTATTTTTTTATGGTCAAAGAATCTAAGCTCGTAAGGTTATTAAGAACATTAAGATCGATATATTTTTCCCCGCTATACCCCTCAAGTAAACCTTTATCATCATATTGCCAAATTGTCCAATTGTCACCATAGTCTACAAATGCCGGGAAATAGTAATTTGTCACCCATTTTGGATAATCCGCAAAATCGTCGGCAAGATATTTATCGTAATAATCTTTACGTGCATAGATAATCGGCTTTTCCTTATATTTTTCTTCTATTACTGCCAAAAAAGCTTTAAGTCCGCGCACTACTGTGTCTTTTTCTGGGGGGTTCATTACTTCTTCTACGGTTAGTTCCATATCGACAGCTGGAATTAAATGCCCTTTCAAATCCCCAACAGTCTTAATAAAGGTCTCAGCCTGCGCTGTACCAGATTGATAATAAGAAAAATAATGATAAGCCCCGGATGGGATACCAGCTCCATCAGCGTCACGCCATTTTTTACTGAAACTCTCGTCGATATGGGTGCTGCCCTCCGTGGCTTTGATATACACAAAATCAATATGTTGCGCTTTTAGCCGCTCAAAATCCACGTCTTTTTGATAATTGGATACATCTACGCCCTTTTGATAATTCCCCACAAACCAAGAATTAATCTTGATATCACGATTTTTCACTGCAAAAAATAGCCAAGTCCCCAAAAGAATAATCACCGCCGCCACCGATAATCTAACGATAATCTTCTTCATCTTTTAATTATAGCATAATCAGCTTGCTATACTATATCGCATCAGCAAAAAACACAAGACGGTGGGTAGCATCGCCGCCACCAAGAGAAGTACCGCTACAGGTCATGATCACAAGATTATGGCGAACCTCATCCGGAGAATAACCATTTGCCACGTGACCCATGCCAATATTTACACCTTCATAACCAAGAGTGGTGGCAGAAGTTTTTTCGTACTGATATTTACCAGAAACACGATAATTAGTAGTAACGCCGTTATAGGTTACGGAAAAAGCCTGACCAACATTCACAGAAGGCAAGAAACCAAAGACGTTACCGGAGTTATGTCCATAAAGGAATTTATTGTTATAAAACTTTACCACATTACCAGCATCAACAGCGGTACTGTTGGTATACTCTACAGCGATAGAACGGCCAGCAATATCGATATGGTTGGCTGGCGCAGTATAGACAGGAGTGGTTTTAACGGCCACACGCGCACGTATTGGAGCAGCCACAGGGGTAGTCTCAGGCTCAACAATTACAGTCTGCACAATATTAGCTTCATTAAGACCGGTTACGGTCACATCTTCAGAAGCAATCAGAAAACCTGGGGTTGAGACAATCCCAATAAAGCTAGATAAAAATAAAATAAGAGCCTTTTTAAACATTCCCAAAAATAACTCCTTATGCTTTAATTATAGCACATTTTACCAAAAAAGTCAATATATACACCCTGTAAATCCCCATGGTATAATAGAGAAAACGGAGGTAAAATGAGTAAGTTTGACGACCAATATATAGACTTATGTCGGCGCATTCTAGAGCACGGTGAAAAAATCACCAATTACAAAAAAACTGATAATCGTAGCAAAAAGGTTGCATCTGCTATCCCTGATCATACTGCACAGGGATCATCTGAAGCCCGCACAATTCGCTTACCACATCAAGTTTTGCAATTTGATTTATCAGAGGAATTCCCTATTCTTGTCTCTAAAAAGGTAGCATTCAAGACGGCTGTACTTGAAATTCTCTGGATCTATCAACAAGCCTCAAACGATGTCCGCTGGCTCCAAGAGAGAAATGTTAAAATCTGGAATGAATGGGAAATTTCCGAATCTGGTGAATATCAGGGACGAAACATCAACAAAATCTTCGCCGAGAAGCATCCAGATGAGCCAAAAACTGATTTCGCTCACACTATCGGTACAGCTTACGGCTGGATTGTAAATAGATACGACCTTATCCGCAATCTCATCGAAACCTTAAAATCCAACCCTGGCAACCGCCGCATGGTGCTTTCTCTCTGGCAAAACGAGTGGCTAGAGACTGCGGCGCTCCCTTCCTGCGTCTGGAATTCACAATGGAACCTCATCGACGGCAAGTTAAACGTCCTCGTTACTTCCCGTTCCTCTGATGTACCTCTAGGATTACCGTTCAACGTGGTACAATATGCCGTTTTATGTAACCTTATTGCTCATTCCGTTGGCGTAAAACCAGGTCAGCTCACATTTATCACCAACGATGCACATATTTACGAAAACCAAGTCGATGGCATCAAAGAACAGATCGCAAAATACGACGAAGCTGTTAAAAATGGCACTCTTCCAAAGGCGCCAACACTCTGGCTCAACCCAGAAATCAAAGATTTTTATGACTTTGACAGCTCTCGCGAATTAAAAGATATCAAACTTGAAAACTACGAAAATCTCGGCACCATTAAGATGCCAGTTACGGAGTAATATGATCAGTATTATTGCAGCAGTCGGGAAAAACAACGAATTAGGCAAAGGTAACGACTTAGTTTTTCATCTCAAAGAAGACATGAAGTATTTCCGCGAAACCACAGCTGGCCACACCGTAGCGATGGGCCGCAAAACCTGGGAATCTCTCCCTGGTAAACTCAAAAATCGCACTAATATCGTCTTTTCTAGACATGAGGTCGAGGGAGCCGACGAATCCGTCTCCGATATTGAAGCATTTGCCAAAAAATATCAAGACACCGAAGAAGAAATCTTCATTATTGGTGGTGGTAGCATTTATGCCGCCTTCCTCCCATACGCCAAAAACCTCTATCTTACAGAGGTAGATGCCTCGGCCGACGCCGATGTCTTTTTCCCTTCTTTTGATAAAAAGAACTATGATAAAACCATAATAAAGAAAGGGTCCGAAAATGGTATAGATTATACCTTCGCCAAATATACTATTAAATAAGGAGAAAATATGAAAGACGTTATATTTGATTTAATCGACAGTGAGAAAAAACGCCAAAGCGAGGGGCTAGAACTTATCCCTAGCGAAAACTGTGTTTCCGCTGAAGTATTAAAAGCGATGGGTTCAATTCTTACCAACAAGTACTCCGAAGGATACCCTCATTTTGACGGTATCCCAGGCTGGAGCGAGGACAAAATCGCCAAGGAAGTTTTGCCAAACTACCGCTATTACGGTGGCCAAACCAATATCGACCGCATCGAGCGTATCGCTATCGACCGTGCTTGCCGTCTTTTCCATGCTGATCACGCCAACGTACAACCTCACTCTGGCGCACAAGCCAACAACGCTGTCTACTACGCCTGGCTCGAGCCAGGTGACACAGTTCTTGGCATGTCACTTCCTGCCGGTGGCCACCTTACTCATGGTGCCCCTGTCACACTCTCGGCTCACATCTATAATTTCGTCGGCTACGGTGTCACCGAAGAAGGCGATATCGATTATGACGATTTTGAAGAAAAAGCCCTCGAATGCGATCCAAAAATCATGCTCGTTGGCTACTCTGCCTTCATGAAAATCCCTGATTTTGACCGCGTCGCCAAAATCCGCAAAGCAGCTGAAAAGAAATTCGGCCACGAAATTCTACTAATGGCCGACATGGCCCACGTAGCCGGCCTGATCGCTGGTGGTGTTCACCCAAATCCACTCGATCACGGATTCGATGTCATGACCACTACCACTCACAAAACTCTCCGTGGCCCACGCGGTGGCGTTATTCTTTCTAAAGGTAACGTCGCTTCTCCGCTTAAAAAACCAGAGAAAAAGCTCGAGAACATCCCAATTCTTATCGACCGCGCAGTATTCCCTGGCACCCAAGGTGGTCCGCTCGAACACGTAATCGCAGCCAAAGCCGTAGCCTTTGGTGAAGATTTGAAACCAGAATTCAAAGAATATGCTAAAAACATCGTAGAAAATGCCAAAACCTTGGCTGAAGAGCTTAAAAAGCTCGGTTTCGTCCTCATGGGTGGCGGCACTGAAAACCACCTCATCTTAGCCAATATGGTTGCAAGCTTTGGCTTTGATGGCAAAATCTACGAACGTGCCCTTGATATGGTAGGTCTTACGTTGAATGCCAACGCTATTGCCTCCGACAAAGGTGGCGCATTCCGCCCATCTGGTGTTCGTCTTGGCACCCCAGCTATCACTACTCGCGGCCTCGGCAAGAAAGAAATGATTATTCTAGCCGGTTGGATGAAGAAAGTAGCAGATATTTGCAAAAAAGCTGAAACCGAGGAAAACCTCGAGAAATATTCCAAAGAACTAGAAGAAATCCACAAAGAAGTCAAAGAATTGGCTCTAAGATTCCCAGTTCCAGCAATTTAAATCTTGATATTTTATCATGCTTATGTAAAAATAGACTTAATAATAACTAAAGCGAGGAATCGTAAATGAAACAATTTTCATTAAAAAACATCATTATTGCGTGTGCTGCCCTTATCGGTGGTATCGCATCCTTCTTGCCATGGGCTACTGTTAGCTTCCTAGGCGTATCAATCTCAACTAACGGTGTTACCGAAACTGCTCACGGCTGGTTCACCCTTATCGCCTTCGTCGCCATCATTGGTGTAGCAGGCTACCTTATCACAAAAGAAGAATTGCCTATGTGGGCAAAAGCCACCATCTCTGCACTTAGCGCAGTAGCTATCGGCTTTAGTCTCTTCAACATCATCGATGTAAACACCAACAGTGCTGGTCTCGCAAGCGTAGGTATCGGTCTATACATTGTTCTTATTGCCGGTATTGCAACCGCAGCCCTTCCATGGGTCCCAATCAAGAACATGCTTGGCAAGAAGTAATCTATCACAAAAAATAACCCCTTCGGGGGTTATTTTTTTATCGACGTTTATGATATAATCAGCGCAAGAAAGAGATATTATGACTATACGTAAGGTACTGACCACTCCAGACAAAAAATTACGCTCTAGAAGCCGAGAATTAACTATGCCTGAGATGAAATCAGCAAAAACTAAAGAGTTAATTACTGATATATATGAAACATTAAACGATGGCGAATATGGTGTCGGAATGAGCGCTATCCAGGTAGGGGAGCCACTGGCAATTACCGTAGTAATGATACGCCCTACCCCAAACCGTCCAAACCTAAACTATTATAATCAAGTTTATTTTAATCTAAAAATATTAAAAACCTTCGGAGAAAAGAAACCTATGTGGGAAGGATGTTGTAGCGTACTAGATGATAACGGCAATCTATTATATGCCAAAGTCCCACGATACGAAAGAATAAAGGTAAAATACTGCAACGAAATAGGAGAAATATGTACAGCTACGGTAGATGGTTTTTTGGCACATGTTTTACAACACGAAATTGATCATATAAACGGTATCTTATTTACCGATTTAATACCAATCACAAACATTGTGTCACAAGAAGAGTATAGAAAAGCACAAAAAAGTGGCTACTAGAGCCATTGTATGGTGGAGCGTAGGAGAATCAAACTCCTGACCTCGGCAATGCGAATGCCGCGCTCTATCAGCTGAGCTAACGCCCCAACAGATACATTATACCACAAAAATAAGCCCCGAAGGGCTTATTTCTGTTAATTTAACGCTTAGAGAACTGTTCTTTCTTACGAGCAGAGCGAAGACCATATTTCTTACGTTCCTTCTCGCGTGGATCGCGTGAAGTGAAGCCAGCCTTCTTAAGTACTGCGCGTAGATCTGGAGCCTCAGTTACGAGAGCTTTAGAAATAGCGAGTTTGATAGCGTCAACTTGGCCTGCGAGACCACCACCTTTTACAAGGATAGTGATATCATATTCTTTTTGCTTACCAGCTAGTGCCAAAGGATCGGTAATCTCAGCAAGATAAGCTTTGTTATTAGATAGATAATCTAATGCTGGCTTATCATTGATAGTGATTTCACCTTTACCCTTATAAAGACGAGCAGTAGCGGTAGCAGATTTGCGGCGACCAAGGCCGTAAGTATATTTCTTAGTTGCCATTACTTAATCTCCTTTGGATTCTGTGCGGCATGAGCGTGCTCAGCACCATCAAAGATGCGAAGTCTCTTCATGCGTTCAGCAGATAGTTTGTTCTTTGGGAGCATTCCCTTTACTGCTTCATTAATCGCAACAGCTGGGTTCTTTTCGATAACTTCCTCGAGTTTGAGCTCGGTGAGGCCACCTGGGAAACCACTGTGACGATAATATTTCTTCTTAGTCATCTTATCGCCAGTTACTTTTAAGTCCTTAGCATTAACAACGACAACATAGTCACCATTATCAATGTGTGGAGTATAAGTAACTTTAGACTTACCCATAAGTTTATCAGCAATTACGACTGCCAATTTACCAAGTGGGAGAGACGAAGCGTCGATTACCCACCATTCGCGGCTAATTTCTGAAGCTTTTTGACTATAAGTTTTCATTATTTAGCCTCCTTTTTAGCAGCTGGTTTCTTTGCAGCTGGTTTAGCAGCAGGCTTCTCTTCCTTCTTAGGAGCTTCAATAGAGATTTCATCTACAAAGCTAATAGTTCCCATTTCAGAATTGTCACCGCGGCGGAAGCCAGCGTGTTCAATTTTAAGATAACCAGAATCTCTTTTTACCTGAGGCGCAATCACATCAATAAGAAGGGTTGCAGTTTCAAGGTCATTAAGACGTGCAATGATAAGGCGACGATTGGCAAGGCCACCTCTTTTAGCCATCGTGATTAACTTTTCAGTAGAACGACGGATTTCCTTTGCACGAGCGAGAGTAGTAGTAATACTCTGGTATTTAATCAGAGAGCACATCAACCCACGGGTGAGCG
Organism: uncultured Candidatus Saccharibacteria bacterium; assembly: GCA_947307355.1. Lineage (GTDB taxonomy): Bacteria > Patescibacteriota > Saccharimonadia > Saccharimonadales > Saccharimonadaceae > Nanosyncoccus. Next base: position 2,144 of record CAMZIV010000021.1, on the reverse strand, counting down.
CCAACCTCTGATCGGTTTCGCGGCCAAATTTGCGGCCTTTGTATCCGTGACGATGCATATTAAATATTTAACTCCGTTAACTTTTCTTTAACTTCGTCGAGCGCTTTAGTACCAAAACCTTTGAGATCTTTGAGATCAGTCTCAGAGAGCATCACGAGATCACGTACAGTCTTGATATCGTTATTGATAAGAGCATTAGCGGTGCGAGCAGAAAGATCAAGCTCTTCGATTGGGAGCATGAGACCTGCATCGTCATCTTCTTTGCTAGTACCAGGTGCTGGAACAGACTCGACAGTGGTGCTACCAGCAAGTGCAGTATATTGATTTACCAAGATAGCAGCAGCTTCTTCAAATGCTTCCTTTGGAGTAATAGTACCATCGGTATCAACAGTAAGAGTAAGTTGTTGCAAATTGGTATCTTGACCAACACGAGTATTCTCTACTTTGTAGCGAACACGAAGTACTGGGGTAAATACTGCGTCGATTGCAATCATATCAGAGTGAATGCGTTCTTCAGAAGAATGTTCGATAGTAAGATAACCACGACCGGTCTCTACTACAAAGCGCATCTTAAGAACGAACTTTGGATCATCGATATGACAAATAACTTGATTTGGGTTAGCGATTTCAACTTCAGCAGGAAGTTTAATATCACCAGCAACTACGCGCTTTTCACCATCTTTTTCAGATGATTGCTTGTCACCCTTCATCTCAAGAGTAAGTTCAACAGGAGCATCAGTATGCATCTTAAAACGAATATTTTTAAGATTGAGCATAATATCTACTACGTCTTCACGGATGCCAGGAATAGCGGCATATTCGTGAGATGAACCCTCAATAGAGAAAGCAGTGATAGCTGCGCCTTTTACGCTTGAAAGGAGAACGCGGCGAAGTGAGTTACCAAGAGTGTTACCATACCCATAGTAAAGTGGGCGGATTACAAACTCTGCACTGGTCTTGCTTAGTTCTTTAACTTCAGCTAGATTTGCTTCGTGAATGTTTTTTGTAGTCATTTGGTTCTCCTTAGCGTGAGTAATACTCAACGATTAGTTGTTCATTAATGCCAGCCTCAGCTTCTTCGCGCTTTGGCAAGCCGGTAACTTCAATTTTCATTTTCTTCGCGTCGACCTTCAACCATGAAAGTGGTGTAACGTTAGCTGCACCGATGATATTCGGAAGATTCTTGAAATATTCAGATTTACCTGATTTTGGACGAACCTCTAGAACATCACCCGGGTTCAAGCGAATTGAAGGAATGTCAATTCTGCGACCGTTCAATAGAAAATGTCCGTGAGAAACTAGTTGACGAGCTTGACGACGGGTAAGTGCAAAACCTGCACGAAATACTGCGTTGTCTGCACGGCGTTCCAAGAACTCAAGGAGTTTTTCGCCAGTTAGACCGTCAGCTTTTTGGGCTTCTCCCATAATTTTTGCGAATTGTTTTTCAAGTAGACCGTAGGTACGGCGAACTTTTTGCTTTTCGCGAAGCTGAGTGAGATATAGGCTACCACCACGAACTCTTTTATCACCATGTTCACCTGGAATTCCAGACTTTTTGGCCATAACTTTATGAGCTTTTGGTGCAAGCGCATAACCTTCACGACGGCTTTGCTTTACAATTGGAGAATTGTCACGTGCCATTACGGTTTCCTTTCTCCCTTAGGACGTACGCCACCGTGCGCCACAGGGGTTACATCAGTAATACTATCGATCTTAATTCCAACGGTAGAAACTGCGCGGATAGCGGCATCACGGCCAAGGCCGATACCAGATACATATACATCAACAGAGTTGAGTGCATGATTTTTCTTTGCAATTTCCAAGGCTTTTTCAGCAGCTACACCAGCTGCAAATGCCGTACCTTTCTTTGAACCGCGGAAGCCATTGGCACCAGCGGAAGAGGCAGCGAGCACTTCGCCTTTTTTATCGGTAACACTTACGATAGTGTTGTTAAAGGTAGCTTGGATATGAACCGCGCCCGCATTAACGATGCGTTTACCTTTTTTAGCAGCCTTAGTAGCTTTTGGAGCTTCAACGACTGCTTCAGTTGTAGTTTTAATTTCTTCTTCAGCCATAATTTACTCCTAGGTTTTACTTGCTGCTTTTGGTTGTGCACCACCGACCGCGATCGCCTTACCCTTACG
>CAMZIV010000020.1 GCA_947307355.1 uncultured Candidatus Saccharibacteria bacterium | reverse complement strand
ACTTCTATGGGCGAATGGCGGAACTGGTAGACGCGCTAGACTCAAAATCTTGTGGTAGTAATACCGTGAGGGTTCAAGTCCCTCTTCGCCCACCAACACACCTCAGTGCTTTAGACAAAAAAATACCCCGATTAGCCTCGGGGTAAATTTTATTTGGATGCTTGGGGGTTTTTCCATCCTTTTACAATGTCGCGGAAAGTAGCCACAGCTATATTACTAGATAAACCTACTATATAGTTTAAATGCCGTATTTCCAGATATGCCTTTTTCCTTATCTCGTCGTTTCTTCTCCAATCAGGGTATTCCTCTTTTGCTATTTTGATCATCGTTCTATAGTTCTTTCTACTAGTGAGAAGTGTATTAGTTAATATTCCGAAGAGCACACAGAGAGAGCCACCAAGGAGAACTACCACAAGAGGAAGAAATAGCGCAATGATTTCGACATATATATTGTCAAATGCGTCGCGCCTGAAGTCAAATATTCCATAAAGAACAATATAGACTACACCTGGTATTGCGAGAGGCAAAAAGCCTACCACCCACCAAAAGGCAACGCTTGACCAGTACAGTATGTATGGTAAAACATTACTAAGAAAGAAACTGTCAGAATCAAAATCATAAAAATCTACTTCTTTTGCCCTGGCAATGCATTTCATCATCGGTGTGCCAAGTAAACACCCGTAAATAATCCATCCTACAAAGAAAACCAACGAGCCCCATAACCAAAAGTTTGTCATTTTAATCATCTCCTTCCTGTCTAAACTATGCCTATGCAATCTCTCGCAATTCCCTAATGAAATCCTCATTCGAACAATCTTCTTCTAGTGCCCATTTAATTGTCCTAAGTACCTCTTTTTCCTTTTCTGGGTCCTTCTCAAAACCAGGATACATGATTCGGGCGGCCTTTAAGTATCGCCTAAAACTGTGCCTTTTCTTGAAATAATCACTGATTCCGCCACCAAGATCATATTCTATATCTAAGACGAGTATTATGACCACAAGCAAGCCAACAAAAAGCGGCATCGCAACCCAGCATCCGATTAAGGTGTCGTCGTTTGTGTCCGGTAACGTAAAAACATAATACAAAATATAATATATGAGAAACGGTATAGGATATATTAGAATCGACAAGAAAAGATGAAGTAACACTTTTGCATAATATATAATATGCGGTAACACCTCAAAACAAAAAAAGTTTTTGCTTGCGATGAACGGAGTGTCGGTCTCCTCATCTAAGCCACCTAACCTTGATCCTACTAAGCGACGCCACAGAACAACAAAGGCTGTGCCAACTACTAAAACAATTAAATTCAATACTACCCAAAAGTTTTGCATACAGTTACCTCCTTCTAGCATCCAATTGTTAAAGAACGAAAAAACGCCCCCATACTATTATTATAGCACAAAAGAGGCGTTCTGTCAAAATGCTAGAGGTTACTTATCCCAGTCAAAACCGTTGCCGTAGTGGCCATATTCGGCGGTCTTTTCATAGATTGGGCGCTTCAAATCTAGGAACTTAATGATACCGCGTGGGGTAAGATCATAGCCTTCAATTTCTTCTGGCTTGCCGTCAATAATCACGGTTTTTTCTAGTGGCTCAGCATAACCAATTGCGTAAGCAAGGCGTACCAAAACTTCGTGCGCGTTACGTTTTCTAAGATAATCTACAGCGACGCGGCGAGCCATGTAGGCAGCAGAGCGGTCTACCTTACTTGGGTCTTTGCCAGAGTAGCAACCGCCACCAATAGCTACGCGTGGACCGTAGTTGTCTACGATGAGCTTGCGGCCAGTAAGGCCAGTATCGGCGTCAAAGCCACCTTGGTTCCAGTCGCCAGCTGGGTTAATGTGAAGCTCGAGCTTGCCGGTGAGACCTTCCTTCTCGATAAACTCACGCACCAATTTCTCCAACTCATCGTGTGAAACGTTTTGGAAACTTGCTACGATCGAATCGATTGTATCGTCTGGTGCAATCGTAATTTGAGTCTTACCATCATATGGATGTTTTTCATAAATATATTGGTTCAAACGGCGAGACAGAACTACCTCGCGAGGAAGTAGTTCTGGGGTTTCATCACAAGCATAACCGATCATAATCCCCTGGTCGCCTGCACCACCAGTATCTACGCCCTGGGCGATTTCTGGAGACTGTTTTACAACTTTAGTGTGAACCTCAACGTCGTCTCCGGCAATGCGGTGCACGATTGCTGGAATATCTACGTCGGCAGTAGAAGTAATTTCGCCGGTCACAAATACTACGCCGTGCCCGCCACAAGTCTCAGCGGCGACTCTAGCATCTGGGTCTTGCGCAAAATACGCGTCTAGGATTGCATCAGAAATCCTGTCGCAAAGTTTGTCTGGGTGTTTTGGAGAAACGCTCTCCGCAGTTCTATAGAACATATCTTTCCTTTCTGGCCGGAATTACCACCTTGGTTCCCTAGGTTGGTAGGAGGTCATAGAGCCGGTCTCTCGCTCCTTCTTGATATTAAATTGTTAATATTCTTATTTTAGCATATAATAACCATATGAAAATAGCGATTTTTTCGGACTGTTATTTAGATCTTACCGGAGGCATTGTCACCTCTATAAATTCCCAAAAAGAAGAGCTTGAAAAGCTCGGCCACACGGTTTCGATTTTTTCTACGGCTTATCCAAAAACTGCCGAAGAATTGAAGACTCTTGCCGAAAAAAACATCTTCGTTGTGCCTAGCTGTAAATATTTAATCCGTGGCGCTACACCGGTTTCTCGTCGCCCAAAAATTATCGAAAAATGGCTAATTCGCGAGCATCCAGAGATCAAAGAATGCGACATTTTTTACGTTCATTATGAATCTGGCTGTTCCATCGCTGGGCTTCGCCTCGGCAAAAAACTCAAAATTCCAACCGTCCAGGTGATGCATGGCCGCGAAGATATGGGTGAGGCGATGATAGTTCCCTTTGGTTTTCGCACCATTGTAGCTACTGCACTAAATTGGTTTCATTCCTGGTATTTGCCACACAACGTAAAAATATCACCAGATGAATATTTGGCTGATACAATTGCGAAGGCCAAAATGTGGACCATGATGGTAAATCACGCAAACTTTGCAGACTACGTAATGACCCCATCCGAACATATGAAGAAAAAGCTTCAACACTACGGCGTAGTTCGCAAGATCGAAGTTTTTCCAAACGGCCTTGCCGACCGTTCTTATCCAAAAACTGTGGAGATAAAAAATCTCGAAGAAAAGCAAGAACTCCGCATGGTTTGGCATTCGCGCGTTTCTGGCGAAAAGCGTATCATGCCATTTTTAAAGGCTCTCAATATGGTTGAAGGCAAATATCGCCTCGATGTCTATGGTGGTGGCCCGGATCTAAGTAAAGCCAAACGCTACACAAAACGTCATAAATTGAATGTAAAACTCCACGGTAACACCAAATTTGAAAAGGTCCAAGAAGCCATCAAAAATGCGCACCTTGATATATTGGTTTCTTATAATTTCGACAACCACCCGCTCACCTTAGTAGAAGCTGAAGCCAATGCTATCCCGGTTTTTATTTGTGATAAAGATATGGAAGGCTTAGTGCCGCCAAAAAGTTACGTGCTTTCAAGCGATGAAACTCCAGCCGCTATGGCTGCAGCTCTCACGGAGCTTATTAAAAATCCAGAAAGAATCAGCAAAATGAGCCGCGCTATGAAAGAACGCCGCGAAGAGACTTTAGTCTCAAATCGTATCCACGAACTTGTGGAAAACTTTTTCAAAATAATCAAGAAATAGTGTTGCGTTAAGCACAAGCTTGTTTTATAATAAAAATACAAATAGGTCATACAAAATACAAAGGTAAATAAACATGCTCCACACTCAAATTACCTTGTTCAAGAATATTCGTGTTGCCGCACTCGTGGCTACAGGATTTCTAACAGCTCTTGCTGGGCTTTTTGTTTTTCCAACCGCCAATATGGACACTACCAAGGCGGTTAATACTCTTAGCGAGACCAGTCTTTCTATGACTACGGCAAACATTAATCTCGTCATGGACGTGACAAACCCAAACGGCACTTTCTCTGCTTCTACTCCAACCGAATTTACAGTCACTACTAATAACTATTCTGGATACACCCTCTCGGTTAGAGCAAAAGAAAACAATGCCAATAATTCTAAACTACTAAACGGTTCTTATGAGTTTAATTCCATTAGTGCCGCCTCTTCCGAAAATGATTTTACCAATGGCACTTGGGGCTACAAACCAAGCAAAATCAATTCAAGCGCGAACACGGACTTCCTCCCAGCTCCATCATATGCTGGTGACACTCTAGATGTTACCGCAACGGCAAACAATAATGCTAACACCTACTCTATTGCGCTAGGCGCCAAAGCGGATTATTCGTTGCCAAATGGTAACTATACTAACACCTTTGTAATCACTGCTATTGCCAACCCGGTTGGCTACCAAATCACCTATGATGCAAACACTGAAGACACCGTCACTAATATGCCAACTGCGCAAACTGGCGATGTAACTGCTACTGACGTGACTTTGTCTAGCGATGTCCCGGTTCGTGCTGGATATGACTTTACCAGCTGGCACGACGATACCGCAAATGTAGACTACCAGCCAGGCGATACTATTGCTCTTACTCAAACCGGAGCAAATAATATAATTCTTAAAGCCGCTTGGACTCAAACGGCTGCTTCTGGTTATATTATCAATTTCGACGCAAACAATGGTACTGGTACGATGGCTCCACAAACCATTCCGTATGGCGAATCCGCCTACCTTTCGCTAAATACATTCACCAACCAAGGCTACGTCTTTGATGGTTGGGATACAGTTAGTGGCGGCACTGGTACAAGCTATGCGGATTATGCAGTCTTTACTGCTCCTGCCGACAGTACCGGTGGTAGCAGTATTACTCTTTATGCCCAATGGAAGACTGCAGTGTATGACACAATTACATTTGACAGCAACGATGCAAACGCTACCGGTTCCATGGCAAACCAAAGTATTGCTCAGGGCACGTCTGCTCCACTTACCACAAATGCATATTCTAATTCCGGATATTATTTTAATGGTTGGAACACTGATCAAGATGGCCTTGGCACAGGCTACGGCGACGGCGACAGCTATGCAGCTGTTGATACTGGTTCCTCTAACTCTGTCACTCTCTATGCTCAATGGGTAGCAGATACTGGCCAAGGTGGCGGTAGCTACGGCAAGACTCTTCAAGACGCCTATGAGATGGCTTATGTCACCAATCCAGGCCTCTTCCCAGATGGAAATGGCACCAAGCATGGTCTCTATGTTCCACACAAAACCAACGGCGTATATGACGGTACTTATTTCGAAGCAACTCAGGCCAGCGACTACGAAGGCATCCCGGCCAACGATCTTCGCTTCGCTATTCAAGATATTAGTCTGCAAATCTATGGTAATGGCGCAAAAGTCTGCGATTACGCCACTGTAATTGGTTCCAGCGCTTACGTGTTAGATCTTCGCGACTATAAATCCTACTGGATCGCCAAACTCGCCGACGGCAAATGCTGGATGACTCAAAACTTGGACCTTGACCTTGAATCTACTGCTACCAATGTTGCTGCACTCACTTCATTGAACACGGACTTGAATGTGTATGGTTCTGATGGTTACGATTCTAGTAACAACTATAGTCAAACAGGCAATGTTATTACTTGGACGCCAGATCGTTCCACCCTATCTTCAATCTCCAGTTGGAGCGATGATCTTGATACCCCTTATTCCGTGGACCCAGGAAATATACAATATGATGGGAATAGTGCCCACAATCATGTAGGAAACTATTATAATTGGTCTGCTGCAATAGCATCCAACGATTCATCTAGTTTTGAATATAGCACTTTTGAAGATGCCTCCAATAATCCTCAGAACTCCATTTGTCCGGCCGGTTGGAGGCTACCAGTTGTTGTCGACTACTATACGAGTGGTCAGGAGCATAATAATGATTTTTATAACATCGAAGAAAATTATAATGTAAGCTCTTATACAGATTTAATTAATTCTCCATTATTTATGACTCGCAGTGGCGAAGTAACCTCGACAGGTCTATTGGGTGCAGGCAACAACGGATATGGTGCCTACTGGTCTAGCTCGTATGACGACTATGATATAGAAACTGCCTTTAATTTTCGCTTACAAGGAAACTATATTGATTCTATGAATGAAATTTCCAGAGCTAGTGGGCTTCCAATCCGTTGCGTCGCAAGATAACTAGAAAGTAAAAGGAATAAATCATGAAAAAAACAAAATTAATCATACCAACAATCATCGCATTAGGAGCAGGGTTTGCCGCCAGTGGCGCCTACGCAGACACCACGGATTTCTCCATCACGGTAAAGCCATCTGTTTCCCTTTCCCTTTCTTCCGCTTCCGTAAATCTCCAGATTACTCCAACCCAAAGTGGTGTTTATGATTCTACTTCCTTTACCGCAACGGCTTCTACTAATAATACTACTGGCTACACACTTGTCATGACCACGAATAGCACAGCTCTTGTTTCGGACACTGTAAACGTTAATACTAATGTAGCTCCAACTATTCCTTCTATCGCCGAGTCTCAGGAAGGCATTTCTGCTGCTGACTTCGCCGCCTCTACAGATTCCAACATTCTAAATCACTGGGGCCTCGCTATCGGCAATAACAATTTTAATGCCATCAAAGCTTCCCAGACCATTAAAACCACCGATACCAATGTGTCTAACGATACTACCACTATTAGTATGGCTTCTAAATTAAATCTCCTCACTGCACCAGGCGTCTACTCTACCACCCTTAATTTCCAAATGACTGCAAATCCACTCCCGGATACTCTTGATACCGCCTACGGCAAAGCCCAAAAACAAAAAACTACCATCGGCGGCCAAGATTACTATGCATTGCAAGACATGAACTCTACTATCTGTGCAGATGTAGATGTAATTCCAAGTACCCTTAAAGTTTATGATAATCGCGACAACAAGATTTATACGATTGGTAAACTAGCAGACGGTAGGTGCTGGATGCTTGACGACCTCGCTTTAGATCTTGTAAGTACAAGCCTATCTTCGCTTCAAGGTAAAACAAACGCTTCCAATGAAACGCTAGACTATCTTAAAGGAAATTCTGTTCGTAACCAACAAGACAATCCAACTGGAAACTATCCGACTGCCGGAGTAGCCTATTGGTCTAATACTTACAGCTATAATACGCCACTTATCGCTGTCGACAAAGCAGATTTGTCATATACTAGCGACCCTATTTCTGAAGCAAGCAACTGGAAATATGGTGTGTATTATAACTACTGTGCTGCCTCTGCTGGTTCGTACTGTTACAACTATGGTTCCAATACGGGAAATGCTACTGAAGACATTTGTCCGGCTGGCTGGCGACTTCCTACCGGTGGCGACTCTGGAGAATTTCAAGTGTTAGGTAATACTATTACTAATACTAGCGAAACCTACTTTGATGATGCAGAGCTAAACCATATGTTCAGAAAAGCCTTCCATCTCCCAATGGCTGGCTGGATCTTTAGCAGTAGTACCGACTACAATTTCCAAGGCACCGGAGCATATGTCTGGTCTTCCTCGATTAGTGAAGGTGAAAGTTCAATGATGAGAATTCTATTCGTTGACGGAAGTTATGGTGTTGGTTTAACCAACAGAAATAATGTTGGATTCGGTAGCGCCGTCCGTTGTATCGCCAAATAGCCCCTTCTTGACTTTTTATTCCGCTTGTGCTATAATAGAGATATATACCATTAAAACAAAAAGGCAAAGAGTATGGAAAAGGCCAACATCAAACAATATGGTGAACTCGCCGCTATCCTTGGCGGTGCGCTCATTATTCCATTCATTCTGATGTGTATCCAATAGCGTTATACATGTTATAATGTATCTATGAGATACTTAGCAGATATTCTTACGCTTACGAGGTTTATCCTCTCCATAGTTCTTATTGTGTGGTCTTTCCTCCACGGGTCCGCAGACGGTGCCTTTATCATCTTCCTTACGGCGCAGTTTACGGATATTTTTGATGGTACTTGTGCTCGTAAATGGCCATTCCCAAAGAACAAAATCCCAAAGTATCGCAAATATGCCGCTCAGTTCGACATGGTCTCAGACGTGCTTCTCGCTGGTTCACAAGTTTTGTTCTGTCTTCTAAATGTCAACTGGATCGCTGCGCTCATAGTAATTATTTTCTACGTGCTAATCTGTCCAGTAGTAGAACTTATTGTCTACGGCAAGTTCTTTGGTCATCCAGATAACTGTACCAGACATAGTCTCACCAAAATTAACTTCCCTCTTGCGAAAGCCATCATCATGATTCGCCGCTACACTTACACGATTTGTCTCGGCGTTATCAATGCTTTCCTTCTCTTTGCTACTAGCTGGGATATGCCGGTTAAAATCGCGCTCTTTATCTTTGGCTGTTCTATTTTCGTATTCTGCTACTTCTTCCTAGCAGTTCGTCGCGAACACATCTCTCGCGACGCTGTTGAGATCGAAAAAGACCTCGCTAAAAAAGCGAAGCCAATGAGGAAGAAATAAAGTTATTTGGGTTGTATAAATTCATCGCCACAATTTTTGCGGCTAGCTCTCCACTCCAAAACGTCAGAGCCGAGTAACTAGTTTTTTCTAGTGGTACCGCTACGACTTTGCCGGCATTTGCAATTAGAACTTGGCCGTTATTAAACGTGATGATAGAAGTAGGATAACTAAGGGTAAACTTGTGCAGAGTCTCTGCAATTTGCATGAGCGATTGCGAAAGTGTAATCATACGTGGATAATACGTGGCGTGGAGCAACTTTTGCAATTGCGGAATGCTAGCAAATAGAATCAAATTCTCATTCATCAAAATTCTTTCAGGATTGCCTTCGGCAATAATATCTACCGCATCACGGGTAAGAAGTGTCATTTTGCTGGCAACTTTCACCGCGCTCCCTAGCTCCTTAACTGTAATAGAATTCTTAGAAAAATCACCGATTAGTAGATTAAAATCCGCGTTGTCCATGGCTGAAGCGACACCTTCACCAGTAAACGAACCAGAATCAGTCGAAGGCAAAAATACAAAATTTGGGAGTGGCGGTAGCTGACCAGACAAAACATCCGGCAAAACTACATTTACATTTTCTACCGGATAATTGGCACCGAGGAATTCTGCAATTTTTACTGGCGTTTTGAAACTCTGAGAATTTCCGCCAATAATATTTACTGTGCCTTGTTTTCGTTCCGGAATATTCCAAGTGAGATCTTCATTTGGTTTTTCGGTAATCTTTTCAAAGTAGTCCATTAAACCTCCAAATCAATACTAATTGGGCAGTGGTCTGAACCCTCGATTTCTTCATGGATCTCGGCAGACTTTAATTTCGGAAGGAGTGATTTTGAGATAAAGAAATAATCGATACGCCAGCCGATATTACGAATTCTCGCCATATTTCTCCAAGTCCACCAAGTGTAGCGCCCAGTTTCGTCTGGGTGAAGTGCGCGGAAAGTGTCAATAAAACCAGCATTAATGATATTCTCAATTCCCTTTCTTTCTTCTTTTGTGTAGCCAGCATTCTCTTCATTGTCTTTGGGGCGAGCAAGGTCGATCTCGGTGTGAGCTGCATTGAAATCGCCACATACTACCACTGGCTTGTGTTTTTCGAGTTCAGAAATATACTTTAGAAATGCAGGATCCCAAAGATTTTCACGGAGTTTCAAACGAGTTAGTTCGTGCTTGCTATTTGGTGTATAAACATTTACCAAATAAAAATCCTCAAACTCTGCAGTAAGCACACGGCCTTCTGTGAGTGCACTGCCGTGCTGGTCTTCTTCCCACTCGTAACCGCTATTAATATTCTCACTAAATCCATAGAAAACAGAAAGAGGTTTAATCTTGGTAAAAATGGCCGTACCGGAATATCCTGGTCTTTCGGCTGAGTTCCACAACTCTTCATATTCTGGCAAATCAATCTCAGCTTGGCCTTGCTTAGCTTTAGTTTCTTGGATGCAGACAATATCTGGTTTCTCGGCAGCGATAAAATTCTGCAAAGCGCCTTTGTTAATTACTGCACGAAGCCCGTTTACGTTCCAAGAATAAATCCTAAGCATAGCGGCCTCTTTCAAAATCACGCTTTTTGATAGTTTCACGCTTGTCGTACTTTTTCTTACCTTTACCTACGGCGATTACTAGCTTGATGTGCCTATCGCCACCGAGCAATTTAACTGGCACAATGGTGGATCCAGCCACTTTTTCGCGCTCTAAAGCCGCGATTTGTTTGCGTGTCGCAAGTAGTTTTATATTACGAGCAGTATCAGCGCCAAGGGTAAGGTTGTTTAGCCATAGTTCCCCACCACGAATCGTTACAAAAGACCCCTTAAGCTGGACGTGATGGTCGCGAATCGAGCGAACCTCGTCACCAGACAAACTCATCCCAGCAACAAGCTCATCGCCGAGCTGATAATCATAATGCGCTCTGCGGTTTACCGTCACCATATCCGGGGTTTTTTGCTTTTTCATATCTCTATTATATCACGTTGCTATGTAAGAATATCTGTGATAAACTATAAGCATAAAGGTTATACAAAAGTGAAAATACGAAAATTAGTTTTAAAATGTGCCGGAATTCTCTGCGCGGTTTTTGTGCTGCCGGCATTATTTAATGCCGCAAGTGTTTATGCTGAAGTCAGAGAAGTCTACGATGTAGATTCGCTCAAAAAAGCATTTGCCTCTACTGGTGGTGGCGAAGCAAAAATGACAAACAACATTACTCTTACTGGAAATACTGCAGTAAGATCAGAATTGATCTTGGATCTAAACGGCCATACCCTCAATATGAGCAATAAAACACTTCTTGCTTACAATAATCTTACAGTCATAGACTCATCCGTTAATAAATCTGGTAAAATTGCCAGTACTGCAAACTGGGTCCTCCAAATTGGCGGCAGTGGCATTATCGGTAGTTTTACTTTGAAATCCGGCACAATGGAAGGTTCGAACTATAATATTAGAATTTTAGCGGACAACAAACTTGTTATTGACGGAGGCATAGTAAAAGGTAATTCGTTTGTCATTTATGATGAGGGAGAATTTATCATGAATGGAGGTGAAGTTAATGCCTCTTCTGGTGTAGCTGTTCGTATAAACCAAAACTCAACATTCACTATGAATGATGGACTCATTAAAACTGGTGGCGATAATTGTGCGGTTCTTCTTGGCGCTGCCGGAGCAAACTTCACTATGAACGGCGGCAAGATCGAAGCGACATATGTTAACGCCGAAGGCACTAGCGGTGGTAACGCAGTCTGTGCCTTTAAAGACACTGAAACCACAATTAATGACGGTGAATTAGTTGCTGTTGGCAATACTATTACAGGCAATGGTTCTGGTCCAGAAAGTGGCAGTAGCGATGGCTCTAATGCTATTTTCAACATTAACGGCGGCTCGATTACCTCTTCCATTAGTGCGGGCATTTACGCACCACAGCTAAATGGACAAACTACGATTACTGGCGGTACCATAAAAGGCCGCACTGGTATTGAAATCCGTGCTGGTGAACTAAATATTTCTGGTGGTACTATTATTGGTGAGGGCGATTATGAGGTTACAGCCGAAACTAATGGCCTTACTACTTTTGGCGCCGCAATTTCTGCAGCACAACACACTAGCAAGCAAGAAATCACTATCAATATTACGGGCGGCAATTTTACCGCCAATACACCAATTAGCGATGCTGACCCACTAGGCTATGGTGAAGTAGAACACTCCAAGGTCCACATCAATGTTTCTGGTGGTAAATTTACTGGCACAAATAACGACGGTGTTTATGACAATATCGTTAGCGGCTACAAAAAATACGACAAGAGCGGATATTTCATCGTGGTTCCAGCAGATTATGAAGAGGAAGAAGAAATCATAGTACCGGATACCGGTAACCAAACTCAAACGATAGAAGAAAGCGCAGGGTTCGACGCTGTCACTCAAATTGCGACGATTTCTACCTTACTTTTACTCTTTCTTCACCCAATAGCTCGCGGAGTTTATCGAGCAATTCATCAGAAATCTCAACTTTAAACGGCATCCTAAGAGGCTTCTTCTCTTCCCCATCCTTGAGTACCAAAATCACCTCTTGCATACCAAGATAAATATCAGCAAGTCGGCGAATCGCGGTCAAAAGTTCCGTATCGTCCGGGTTTTCAATCAAAAGATATAATTTTTCTTTGCGCGGATCTTTTGGTGGTTCTTTAAGTACGCGTGGTGTATCGATTGTGTCACTAGGAGTAGCCGCATAAACTCTTTCTGCTGAAGATTTACCGTAACGTTTTTTACTAACGGGTGCGTTAGCTGGCATAGCTAGCTTGGTGCCAGTAGAAACATAGTTTTCCAAAGTCTCATCAGACACCAGCTCGATTTGCTCGGCTAGTAGTTTTACATCAGAAGTAATATTTCCATCCTTATCGGTAGCATTTACGCGGCCCTGCACGCGTACCACGTTATCAATCTCGAGCTTGGCGCCGTGCTCGGCGAACACACTTGGGAACACAATAAATTCAGTCTCGTCCGTCTTGTTTTCAATCTTCACAAAAGCCATTTTGTCGCCCTTTTTGGTCAAGATTGTGCGCACATTAGTGATAATGCCACCAATCGTCACGAGCTTGTTGTTATTCTCTGCCGTAATCAAAGAATACGGATGCGTTTGTTCTTCAAAATATGTATCGTATTTATCGAGTGGATGAGCAGAAAGATAAAGCCCCATCAGGTCGCGCTCCCACAAAAGCTGCTCTTTTTCTGGAAATTGGGTCGGAGATGGTTTAATCTCAACTTCTGGCACCATGCCAGCTTCACCCATCATCCCAAAGAGATCGGTCTGACCCGTGCCTACGTCCTTTTGGCATTTTGCGCCATAAGCCTGAATTGCTTCGAGGTTAAATAGAAGATCGGACCTTGAACCAAACCTATCAAATGCACCAGTCTTAATTGCAGCTTCCCAAGATTTCTTATTAAATTTGGTTGAATCTACGCGCTTAGCAAAATCACAAATTGATTTGAATGGTCCGTTTT
>CAMZIV010000019.1 GCA_947307355.1 uncultured Candidatus Saccharibacteria bacterium | reverse complement strand
GTCGCGCTCCCACAAAAGCTGCTCTTTTTCTGGGAATTGGGTCGGAGATGGCTTAATCTCAACTTCTGGCACCATGCCGGCCTCGCCCATCATGCCAAAGAGATCGGTCTGTCCAGTGCCTACGTCCTTTTGGCATTTAGCACCATAAGCTTGAATTGCCTCAAGATTAAACAGTAAATCCGAACGAGAACCGAATCTATCAAATGCGCCAGTTTTAATTGCGGCTTCCCAAGATTTTTTATTAAACTTGGTTGAATCTACGCGCTTAGCAAAATCACAAATTGATTTGAATGGTCCGTTTTTGTCGCGTTCCGGAATCACAATATCTTCAATAAGTGACTTACCCATATTTTTTACACCCGAAAGACCAAAGCGAATCGTTTTTTCACCGCCCACAATACCAAAGTCGCCGTAAGACTCATTAATATCAGGCCCTAGAACCTTTAGCCCCATGCGTTTACATTCAGCAATTTCAATGGCGAGACGATCGGTCCAGCGCATGTCAGCAGTCATCAGCGCAGCCATAAAGGCATCAGGATAATGGGCTTTGAGATATGCCGTCCAATAAGCAATCAAAGCATAACACGCGGCGTGGGACTTGTTGAAACAGTAGTTCGCAAACTCTAGTAGCTGGCTCCAAAATTCTTCCGCAATTTCTTCAGTTGCACCGCCAATTTCTACCGCGCCTTTAATGAATTCTGGCTTCACCTTCTTCATAAGGTCAATCTTTTTCTTGCCTACAGCTTTGCGGAGCGTATCCGCCTGGCCACCAGTAAAGCCACACCATTCCTTAGAGATCTGCATGAATTGCTCTTGGTAAATCATAATACCGTAGGTATTTTTTAACGAATTTTCGAGCCCTGGGTGAAGATAAGTAATTTTTTCTTCTCCATGTTTACGGCGAATAAATGAATCGATGAACTGCATTGGACCTGGGCGATAAAGGGCTACCATAGCGATGATATCTTCAAATGTGGATGCCTTAAGATCGCGGAGATATCTCTTCATGCCGGCAGATTCCAGCTGGAACACACCGGTAGTTTCAGCGCGTTGCAAAAGCGCATAAGTCTCGGGATCGTCCAAAGGCAATTTAGAAAGATCAATATCATCGTGATAAACTTTACGAACCATGCGAAGCGCATTATTAATCACGGACAAGTTAGAAAGCCCCAAAAAGTCCATTTTAAGAAGCCCAATTTCTTCAACTTGGCCCATTGGGAATTGTGCAGCGATTGGACCTTTAGCCGATACTTCTAGTGGCAGGAATTTTACAAGATCATCTGGTGCAATGATTACGCCGCAAGCGTGCACGCCATGGTTTCTAATTGTGCCTTCTAGTCTGGATGCAAAATCAATCACTTCTTTAGAAACCGGATTAGTTTCATACTCCTGTTTCAAATCCGGCACATCACGAATCGCATCGGCAAGTTTTACGTGGTGGCCCTGTACTGGGTCCGGTACCATTTTTGCTAGTCTATCTGCCTCGGCATATGGTACTTCAAGCACGCGCGCAACATCGCGCACGGCGTTTTTGGCCATCATTTTACCGAAGGTTGCGATGTTAGATACCCTGTCAAAACCATACTTATTTGAACAGTATTCAATTACTTCGTCGCGACGAGTATCCTGGATATCAGTATCAATATCCGGCATCGAAATACGGTCTGGGTTTAGGAAACGCTCAAAGAGTAGATCGTATTTTAGCGGGTCTAGTTCCGTAATACGAAGCGCATAAGCTAGAATTGAACCAGCCGCCGAGCCACGCCCTGGCCCATAAACAATACGCTGGTTTTTGCCCCAGTTAATAAAGTCTTGCACGATTAGGAAGTACCCATTGTAGCCCATTTTGTCTACCACAGATAGCTCATAATCAATGCGTGGTAAAATCTTATGTAGTTCATCGCGGTCTTTATCAACTTTCTCCAAAATCTTGCGGCATTCCGCCACAGACAAATCTTCTGTGTCTTTCAATTCTTTCCCGCCGTAGCGATAAACCAAACCCTGGAATACGAGCTTGTCTAGATATGATTTCTCATCTTCCCCATCCGGTACTGGGAACTTTGGAATCAAAATTCGCCCAAGTTGTAAATCTACATTACATCTATCAGCAATCGCTTTGGTATTTTTTACCGCTTCTGGGCAAGTATCTTGCCAGTGATCAATAATTTCCTCAGCCGGAATTACATGAAGATCAAAATCGCGCAGAGTCATGCGGTTTTTGTCAGACAAATTCGCCGCCGTACCAATACAAAGCAAAACTTCGTGTGCGTCTTGGTCTTCTTTTTTAAGGTAGTGAGCGTCGCAAGTCACTACAATTGGCAAGCCTAGCTCTTTGTAATGGGCCATATGCCAATCGTTGACCTTTTTCTGTTCAGCCGAATGTGTAGAAGATTTTGGATGGCCATGGTCTTGCATCTCTAGATAGAACCTATCTTTAAATACGTTACGATACCAATCGATAAGTTCTAGCGCCCTTTTATCATCATCGGCACGAATTGCCTCAGAGATTTCCGAACCCATACAACCAGAAAGACAAATGATCCCCTCGTTGTATTTTTCAAGCTCTTCGTGATCCGTGCGCGGTTTATAATATTTACCGTTGATTTCGGCATTACTCATAATCCGACAAAGATTTTCAAAACCTTTGTTGTTCATGGCAATGAGCGTGATATGAAATCTTTGCTTGTCATGAGCCGGGTCTTTGTCTGTCATTTTGCGTGCAGCAACATAGGCCTCTAGTCCTAGTAGAGGCTTAATACCGGCAGCATTACATTCCTTGTAGAGTTCAACGAGCGCACTCATAGTACCGTGGTCTGTAACCGCCACGGCTTCCATGCCATCATTTTTTACGAACTCCACCAGCTCCGGTACCTTCGTCAATCCGTCTAGCAATGAATAATGCGTGTGATTGTGAAGGTGAACGAAATCACTCGGCTTCAGCTGCATTATTTAGAACTCTTGGTAGTTTTCTTTGCAGTTTTAGCTTTGGTTGTAGTTTTTTTATCGCATTTGCAGTCTTTTTTGTCGCACTTGCAGTCTTTGCCACAATCGCAAGACTTCTTTTTGCTGCCAATAAACTTAGCTGCTACTGCTGCTGCAGCTGCACCAAGTGCTGCGCCTAGGAAAAATTTTCCCGCACCACCTTTTTTACTTTTCTCCGCCATCTTTTTTCTCCTCCTTTTCTTCCTTTTCTTTTTCGTTAAGTTTTGAATTAATGTACTTGTCTACAAACGCTTGAACAGCCCCACCAAATGAGGTCATGCCCTTAACGTTGTTTACAATACTATTAGCATTTTTGGCAATGTCTTGCCCTTCTACTACCACTTTTTTCACTTCCTTGGTAAGGCCAATCAGCTTAGCAAGCAAGATGATGCCTACAATGAGGAAGATAAAAAGTGTAGCACTAAGTATTGCTACGATTATCCATTCTGCTACATCCATTATTTGTTCTCCTTTATTTTATTATAACATTCTTCAATATCGTCTGCGTAGTCTGAATACTTCATTGAATACTCGAGGTGAGCGAGGAAATAATTTTTTGGATCACCAGTAGTAATCCATTTACCTTCGCTGCGAGTTACGAGCACGTCGCCGTTTTCGGCTAATTTGGTAATAGCATCTGTAGTCCAAAGTTCGCCGTCTTTGCCAGTGTTGGATGGCACAAGATAGTCAAATATTTCTGGAGTAAGCAAATAGCGGCCGTATGAAGCAAGGTTGCTCGGAGACTCTTCTGGAGTTTCCGGTTTTTCTACGATGTGAGAAAGTTTGCCACCTTCTTTCATGGCAATCATGCCATACTTATTCCAAACTTCTTCTGGCATTTCTTGGCCAGCAATCACGGCCTTAACACCAGGATTGTTTTCATAGCTATCAACAAGAGTTTTTACGTCGCTTGAACCTAAAATAATGTCATCGCTATAAAGTACGGCGAAAGCCTCTTCATCTTTTACGAATTCTCTAGCAGAAACAATTGGTGAACCATTGCCGTATGGTAAGCTGGCATCCTGCTCAATCACAGTGATTTTTGGAAAATCCAAAACTTCTTGCACTGGCTCAAAACGTTTAGACTTACCCTGTTTATCTAGAAGAGCCTTTACGTTTTCGGCTTCGTTATGGAAATAATCATCGTAAATATCACGAGCCATTGTGTTTGGTGTGGCTACAATAATAATCTCTTCAATACCGGCGGCAACACATTCTTCTACGCATAGTTGCATCACTGGTTTTGCGCCAATTGGGATCATGGCTTTTGGTATTGTTTTGGTAATAGGTAGATACCTACTAGCAAACCCCGCGTCTGTAATGATAGCTTTTTTTACAGCTGACATAAATAAGTTCTCCTTGAGTCTTAATTATAACATAGTTCATGTTGTTGATAAATATTCGAAAATTTGCTATTATAAGCATAAGCATTAATCAAGGATAAATATGGCACACATCAATAGAAGATTTATAGACAAACACTGGCTAGTGTATGTAATTCGTGGCGGCTTTGCAGCTGTTTTTGGCGCGATTGCATTATTTGGCATGATGGAAATTTCCCAAGTAATGGTACTAATTAGTATCTTCCTACTATTCATGGGGATTGTAGATTCCGTGAGCGCTCTTTATGCCTCCACCCGTAAGCACGGCTGGTTTAATTCTGTAATAGATGCAGTAATTGATGTAGCTGCAGCAGTCGCTCTTCTCATTTGGGGCAAAGCAGATCTTACTCTCTGCACAATTATCCTTGCTGTTTACACCGTGGCATCTGGTCTTATCGATATTTTCCACGGTTTCCTTTCCACTGTGGATCCAACAGACCGCTTCATCCGCATTCTTGCTGGTGGTATCGGCTGTGTGCTTGGTGTCGTCATCCTAAATGCCGGTGGTTTTGAAGTGTCTACCTTTATCCGCTTCTTTGGTGCATATCTATTAGTAGTTGGCGTAACCAGTCTCATCTATGGCGTACACAACCGTGCTCAATACGCTGAAGATTTAGTTGCTCGCAAAGAATCTCGCACCACCAAGAAAAAAGTTGCAGCTAAATCCAAAACTGCCAAAAAGAAATAAACTGCTATTGCTTTTATAATTCTGTGCTATAATTATAGGTATGAAAAGGTCATACAAATATCTAGTTTTTGGCATCGCCACTCTTTCTTGTGGTCTAGCTTCCTCTGCATTGGTAGCTGCAGATGATACACAGTTCACCGTAACTGTAAATCCATATCTAAATGTAACACTATCAGGCAGTGATATTCATCTTCCTATCACTCCAACTAGCGCTGGCACTTATGGTGATACTTATTTCACCGCTACTGCCTCCACTAACAATGCCTATGGCTACAAACTAAACCTAACTATAAAAGACGGTAGCGCAGCTAATGCAAATCTCACCACGGACCTTAAATCTAACGTAACTAATGTAAACACTGGTGTAGCTCCAGTCATTCCAACCTTTTCAACTAATGATGTATTAACAGCGGCACAGTTTAGTGCTTCTACCAGCACAGACCATATTAATCACTGGGCTATGTCTATTAATGATACAGATCACTACCAAAAAGTATTATCTGAATCTACTATTGCTACAAATGATTCCCCAGCTATTGATGACCCTACTACTATTAATCTCGCTACCAAACTAGACCTCCTTACTTCCCCAGGTTCTTATTCTGCCTACTTTAATTTTGCAGTTGTGGCAAATCCAGTACCACCAGAAAGCAACCCTATTAATGACGCTATGGGTAACGCTGGCAAACAACCAGTAATGATTAATAATAAATCATATTACAAGATGCAAGATATGACCGATGCTATTTGTGGGGCAGTTACGACTCCAACTGCAGCGAATAATAACGATACCCCAGAAGCCCAACTTGTGGACATTCGCGACGGTAAAATCTACTGGGTGGCAAAACTTGAGGATGGTAATTGTTGGATGACACAGAACTTGGATCATGATATCGTTACGGATGGCTCAGTGACATATAATTCAACAACAACAGATTTGCCAACAGGCGTCACTTGGACACCAGAGCGTGGCACATATGCTTCAAATGTCACTCATTGGAATGACTACGATGCTAATACAAATCCAGATGGGGTAAACGGCTATCTCCACCCAGAATCATATGACCCAGGAGACTTATATTGGAATGGGGTAGTAGTCAATGATAGCGATGACGATGATGCTACGGCATCGTCAGGAGATTCACATTATCATCTTGGTAATTATTATAATTCAATTGCAGCGATAGCCGTAAACGACATAAATACTCTTTATCCATCAGATATAACGCCAGATGACGATGGCTATGCGTGGGTCGATAGTGACCGTATCAATCAGTCTATTTGTCCTGCCGGCTGGAAACTCCCTCAAGGTCTGAAACCGGGTGTTTGGACTAATCCCCCTGACAAATCCATCTTCAGGTTAGCGAGTTTTTATGGATGGGATGAGAATAATACATATGTAGTGAATCCGAATATTTGGGAACGTTCGATTAAACTTCCCCTAACTGGTAGTTATAGGGGAGGAGACAAAAAACTTGGTGCAGGTAGCTTGGGTTGGTTCCATGATACCACTTTCGTTGTGTCTCATACTTATCATCAATTTTCAGAAGCGTACGGTACTTTTATTGATAGCTACAACGATTGGGTATCCGTAAATGATTATGGCCCATTGGATACTGGGCGGTCAATTCGTTGTGTAGCTAGATAGTATAATGCAAAAATAATAAGGCTGCGAGAGCGGCCTTATTTTTATACGTGACGAATCTTTTTGCGAGCAGACTCTACTAATTTATTTACCTGGTATTTTAGTGGGTTCAAAATTAAATCATGTGCTGGAGTATATTTGAGTTCATCGCAGCCAAAGGAACGCTTAAACTCGGATACGCCATAAAACCTATGTGAGGTTTCATTTAGACCTACAATTCCCCACAAATTGTAGCGGATAATACCGCGCTTCCTAGCTTCCCTCATTGCTTCCATATGTAGAAGAGGTGCAGCAGAATACTTAGTGCCTAGTTCGGATGATACTCCATAATGATAGCTAGCCTCAGGCCCGTAGAAAATCATGAAGTTTTGTGCTAGTACTTCTCCATCTTTTTTAGCAGTATAAATTAACACTTCGCCATTAGCGGCAAAAGCCTCAAACTGTTTTCTAAGGAAACTTTCCGAGAAAGCTACATACTTTTGGCGTTCAGCATGCTTCTTTTCGAGTTTGCAGAATGCATCAATAGATTCTTTTTTTGTATCAGCGGTAATTTCAATATCGTTTTTCTCGGCTTTACGGAGTTTTCTACGAAAACCTTGCGAAGCTCCGGTTAGAATTTCTTCTTCAGATTTAGTTAAATCTAGTACGCCAGCATATTCTACAGAAAGATACATTGGTGCCTTTTTTAGACCCATCTCGCGCATCAATGCGAGAGATTTATCAGAAAGCTCGAGCTGTGGGCGCACGCGTACAAACACGCAGTGGTGTTTGCCGCCTTCAGCTTTGATATCGTCAAACACAGCTTGAACAAGTTTTTTGTTCTTCCAATCAATAATCGGGCCACCGGCGATCGCCATGTAGGTGCCACGCTTTGCGGTTTCTACTACGCCAGCATATGCACCAATTATTTTGTTGTCATCCATCACAAGGCGGCGAACCACCTTTTTGCCGCGTAAAACATGGAATTCATAAAAATCCCATGACTGCAAAAAGTTAGACTCTTCGTGTGAAGTAATAAAGGAATCCCACTCCTCGCGGTTGCCTGCGTCAACTATGTTCATAGATGCCTCTTTTTCTTGCGGGCTTTTTCTACCACCAAATTCTTCAAGTATTTTACTTTGGAAATTACTAAATCGTGTGCTGGCACATATTCTACTACGTTGTCCGAAAAACCAGTCTTAAAGGTGGTTACTCCGGCATAACGGTGATTTGGTTGCCCAGCTGGTGCGATACCCCAAAGGTTAAATCTTTCATATCCAGCAGCTTTGAGATCGCGAATTGCTTGCCATAGCAACGCATAAGCTCCTGGCAATTTGCGGTTTAGTTCAGTAGAAGCAGCTTCATAGTAATCGGCTTCCTTGCCACTACCAAGAATTAGGCCGTAGGCAATCTTTTCACCTTCCGCAGTCTCGGCAACATAAATATTAATCGAACCATCAAAGGCTTCCCGCTCGGCGAGTAAAACTTTTTCACTTGGTGGAATAAAGTTTTGTCTATGTGCAGTTTTTACCTGCTCGGCATGAAATTCTTTAAACATTTCTTCGGAGTTACCGGAAATTACTTTAATGCCAAGTTTGTCTGCGCGGCGAACTTCATAGCGAGTTTGTCTACGCATGCTAGCTAAAATTTCTTCTTCAGATTTGGTAAGGTCCACCATCACGGTATGTTCAGCAGCAAGATGCATTGGAGATTTTTTAAATCCAAGCGATTCTAGTAACTTTAAATTTTCTGGTGTAGCCAAGAGCTGTGGGCGAATACGCACAAAACCGCACTTTTCCCTTTTGGCAACCTCGACGATTTTATCCAGAGCTGCCTTCACGGCCTTTTTGTCTTTAAAATCAATCAATGGTCCGCAAGGGATTTCGAGATACCAGCCGCGTTTGGCCTTTCTTACAATCATGAGGGCGCGGCCAAATCCACCAAAATCTTCGGTGATTACAGTTTCGCCTAAAAGCTCGTTCATCTTACCATATTCTGGAGACTGCAAAATATTTGCTTCCGGAAATTTTTCAATTATCGCGTCCCACTCCATTAGTCTTTCTCCACGTATTTATTTATAATCTTGAGCGCCGGCTGGAGTTGTTCTTCAGTATAAAAGGTTGGGACATTGATGATTTTTTCAGCAACCTCCACAGCCACCGGGCAATTCTCTTCTGGGAATTCAACCTTTTCGTAATATCTAGCTGGAGAAACTGGTTTTTCATACCAAAATCCTTCAAAATAGTAGCCAGCTTCGCGGAGCTTCTTTAGCAATTCTGTGCGGTCTTTTACGAGGAAGTAATTGCGGATTGGACCCTCTTCTAAATCTTGTAATTGGCGAAGGGCCAACTTTGCCTCAAACTTAGAAATTTTGCGGTTGGTTTCGAGTTTGTTATCTGCGGAGCGTTGAACAAAACGAATCAATACCAAAAATTTCATGAAGGCACCGCCAAGATGAATACGAGTAAGACCCCTACTCATTGCTCCAAACATCGGATAGAATCTCTCGCGGAGATGGTCTGATAGCCTTGGCCTCATGCGAGGATCGGAAAACTTTGGAATCTTAGTACGGAAAATCACCGCACCGCCAGAAATCGTATCAATTGATTTGTCTTTGCCAAAAGATAAGGCTGTGGCAGCACCCACGGTACCAGCTTCGCGTCCATCAGCATAGGAAGCGCCAGCACAGTGCGCCAAATCTTCAATTATTACGGCATTGTTTTTTTCTGCCCACCTCTCGATAGATTCAATGTCTACCATATTGCCCAAGGTGTTTTGTACGATGATACCATCGCCGTCTAAATTTTTTAACGTTTCTGTATCAAAATTTAGTGTCTTTTTGTTGATATCTGCAAACACAGGTTCCATTTCGGCGGCACGTACAGCTTCTACTACAGCACAGCAAGTAAAACCGTTTACAATCACGCGTGAACCTTTTGGTAAATTAGCGCGGAGAGCCAAAGTTAGAGCCGAACGGCCATTTTTGGTAATCATAGCTTTGCCGTCATACTTTTTGGCAAGAAAATCTTTGAGGTCATCGATGTCGGATTGTTTGCCTATCGAAAAAGTATGAAGTAAACGTTGTTTTCTGGAATAATTTGCCGCCGCTCCTAAAAAGTAATTCTTTTTCACTTTTTTAACCTCGTGATTAGTGTTGTAATTGCTCTTGCCAGCTCATCTGGATTCGAGATGTATGGTGCGTGAGTCCAATTTGCATAGAATTTGAGTTCGGCATTTGGCAGGCTTTCATACATCTTGGTCGCCTGGCGCGGTGGGGTGGTGGTATCCTTTTTGCCCCAAAGTATAAATGTAGGTGTAGTAACTTTAGAAAAATCTAAGTCTTTGTCTGATGCTAGCATGTTGGCCAAAGTCCTCTTCATGTTTTCTGGGGCTTTGGAATAATCGGTAGAGCCGGTAAGTTTGTGGAAGGCTTTGTCTACTAAAGGCAATTTCTTTAGTGGTTTACCGACTTTTGCGAGTTTTTCTACAACCCTCTTCTTAGTGGATGGTTCGTACACGCCGGCCGCATCAAGAAGGATCAGATGCTTCAATTTTTCTGGCTTACGGGAACAAAGATTTAGCAGAATCCTTCCGCCATTGGAGTGCCCAAGCGCGATAGCGCCATCTGGAATATTTTGGTCTGCCCATTTTACATAGTCGTCAATCGTAAAAACTTTTTTGCTTTCTTCGGTAAGACCAGGAACATGAAGCATTTTTACACTCAGACCATTGTCGCGGAGAATCTTAAAAGTCTCGCGCCAAGGCTCCACTGTATAAGTCCATCCGTGAATAATATATAGGTCTGCCATTTTATGAATCTAGCCCCCAACTTTTACGGCGCGCCACTGCGGCCTTTTCCCTACGACAAAGTTTCTTAGCGTCCTTTGGGTCAGCTAGAAGCTTTTCAATAATCCATTCAAGATATTGCGAACCCTTAAATACGAGCGTTTCGCGGCCAGTAGTGCGCTTCTCGAGGTACTCGAGCGCTTTTCTTGGATCGGTAGTAGCTACAGCGGAAACTCCAAGTTCTTTGAGTCTTGGAGCGGTGTATTTTTTGGTGCGGCGTCCCACCAGCACGACTTTTTCTGGCTTCACTGAAGCAATGAGCTCAGCAAGCTTTTCGTGCTCGTGGCCTTCGATTGAACCTTGATCTACGATATCGCCAATCACCAACCATTTATGCTCGGCGTGCATACGCTTTGCCATATCAAGAGTAGATTCCATGGAAATAAGGTGTGCGTTGTAGCTACTGTCTACAATATCGATACCTTTTTTGCCCCTGAAGTAAGAGCTGCGTCCTGGCGCCATTTTAATATCCGAAAAATCAGACTTAAACGGAAGTTTAAGGTATTTCATCAAATCTTGGAGCACGAGCAAATGAAAAGTAAGATCTTTTGGCTCTGGGTGATTAAAGTGGAAAGTGGTGTCGCCATAGGTAAAATCAGTAGAATCGGCGTAAACCACGTATTTTTTAATCTTGGTTTTGTCGATAGCCACTACTTTGGCTTTAATTCCCTTGGTGGCGGTCACCATCATCTTAGAACCAGCATCAATATAAACCAACTTGCTAGTATTCTGTGGCAAAGTGGCAAATTCGGCCGTGATTGCCTCATCTAGAGTCTTGAAACGGCCCTCTTCTACCTCTTTTTCAAACTGGACAGCATGAGAAAGGCCAATCGATACCCAGATAGTTACCTCTGGTTTTAGCCATTTAGCTAAAAATTCAGCTTCGTGTGGGCGTTCACCATCAATCTCTACCACATAAAACTTTTCTTTGTGGCGATAGAACCAAGATTTAAACGGTGCAGCAATAAATAGATAAATCCAGCGAAGTTTGGAACCTTTAATCCCCTTTAAACCTAGAAGATCAAAAGAAACGCCAAAAGCAGAGTTCGCATCATGGGAATAGTGGGCCTTTTTGCCCATCTCGTGTTCAACTAAATGCAACATCGTAGTCTTGCCTGCCGAGCCGGTAATCGCAATCACTCTTGGCTGCCATCTCTGTAATGCTCGGTCTGCAAAATGTCGAAAATACTTCGCAGCAACGAAGTAAAATCGCTTTTTAAACTTAGCAAAGCTCATAGAATTATTATAGCACAATGCATCAAAAAAGTCCCCTTATAAGGGGACTTTTTATTACATTTTGATTTCTGCGTCTACGCCAGCTGGCAAAGAGAGGTTTTGAAGGCTCTCGATAGTCTTTGGATTGGCGTTAGAGATATCGATAAGGCGCTTGTGAACTTTCATTTCGAATGCTTCACCACCGGTCTTGTATACGTGTGGAGATTTTACTACGGTGAAAGTGCTACGCTTGGTTGGTAGTGGGATTGGGCCACTTACGCTTGCACCAGTACGAATAGCGGTGTCTACGATTTGTTTTGCGCTTTGATCGATTACACGGTGATCATAAGCTTTGAGACGGATACGGATCTTAAGACCCTCATCTTTTTTGGCTTCTGCCATTGTTTAACCTTTCTTGCCTGATAACCTCGAAAGAATGGAGTTTTTCAGGCTTGATAATTATTATTGATAGTAAAAACATTATATCACACTTTTTTAAAAAATCAACCAAGAAAAAAGCCGGGACTAGCCCGGCTAAATTATTGGATTGGGTGTTGTAATTCTGAGTATTCAGATTCATCATTTAGATGAAAAACGTATTCATTTATTGGCCACGATTTGAACAAAGCTACTTTGCCCGCATAGAGAATTCCTCTATGTTGCTTTCTTTCAAAATATGGTTTTCCTCCTGCGTCATATACAATTTCAATGCGTTCTTCTGGGTATGCATAAGACATTTGGCCAGAATAATTTGACTTATAATAACCTAGTCGAATATTATCCATTTTCAAGACATATATTTTGTCGTCCTGGACCGGTAGTATTTCTTTTTGCTCAACTACTTTTGGAGTTGTATTTGTGAAATAGTTTTCTCCAGCCAAAGTATAAATCACTAATATTTTCACGAAAATCATAACTATAGAGAGGAAAAAAGCTACACAACAAGCGAACGCTTTAAGACTTTGCGCCAAGCACTCATCGAAAGGGCGATCCTCCTCTTTATATTTGTTCCTGATATGCCCCATGACTATACATAAAGCCAACAACGGAACCGGCAAAACTAAAATAATGATATCTATTAATCCCATATTCTACCTCCCAAATTTTTAAATTACACCCAATAGTATTATTATATAATACTCTGGAATAATAGTCAAATGAAGGCAAGAAAAAAGCCGGGACTAATCCCAGCTTGAATCCCAGCCTCTAACCTTCCAGTCGAGGGAAGATAAATTGCTGTAAAAGTCATGGTATTCTTCGATCGGCTCGAATACTATCGTCTCTTTACATCCTACCCGGCCGCCAATAAAATCCGGTACGATATTGCCGGCGGCGTCAAGAGTGTCGGTTATGTCTCTTATTGAAATGTCAGCGCATTTCTGGCTAGGAAACGCGACACTAACTTTTGACAACACATAACAAAATGCAAAAAGTGATACAATGCTTAATATAACTGCAAACATACTTTCCTCCTCTCAAGCTAAACCTCGTACAAAATCTTCGCCATCAATCTTCTCATCGATTTCTTCATCTTTTTCTTCATCATCCTGTTCCGCGAGAATTATGGGCATTTCGGCATAGTCGTCCATCAATGATTCGAAAGCACCATTCATAGATATCCAAAAGACAATTCCTGCCAGTATTATGATAAAGAAAACAATTATTCCTCCCCGGTCTGGACCTACCACGAATAAAGTTAGAAAAGTCGATAAAAACGCTACGGATGGAGTTGCAATAAATATATTTCCTAATATCTTCGTCTTCCTAGACATAACTTCCCCCCTTCCAAAATGATATAAAAGTGCAACAATAACAATATTATAACATAAAATGGCTATAAAGACAAGAAAAAAGCCGGGGAAATTCCCGGCTAGTCGCAATATTCGCGTCTTTGTTTTTTATTTGATAAATGAAAAACAATTTTAGATTCTTCCTCTGTCTCTCCACCGATAAACAGTTTTACGTAAGGTTTATCTGTGTCATAGAAGAATTCAGCACAAGCTACAAGACAACTTTCGACTTCGTCATCAATAATAAAATCATACTCGTCGTCATTTTGTATGACAAAAATGTCATTTTTAATAAGTGGCCGTAACTCGAACACATGTTGTTTTGTTTTGCTATTTTTATAATAGAAACGCGCTTCGAGTTCCTCCTGCTCTTTCCATTGTTGGTATCTTTTTGCTTCTTCTTCTCTGCTTTTTTTGCCTAACCAAGCACCTATCCAGTTTGAGATAATATGTCCAAAGCAAAGACTGATACCTGATGCAAAAAAGCCAAGCATAAAGTATAAAGATTGTTCTTGAGTCATAAAACATTACCTCCCTAATTACTCTTGGCGTGACCACGTACGTAAGTCTCGCCTTCCTCTTCTTCCTTGCCGTATTTTTCGTCCGAAAAGATAAAGCCATGTATTATACCGCAAGTAACACCTACCAAGGCATAACCAATGATTTCTGTTAATTTTGTCTCAAAAAGGACAGACAAAAGTAAAGCAAGTTGAAATGATGAAATTGCAACACAAATACATAATAGTTTATGCTTTAATTTTTTTGACATATTATTCTCCCCCCTTTCTGCCAATTTTAAATTACACACCCCTATCTATTAATTATACAACAAAAAGCCCCTCTTGTAAAGAGAGGGGCTAGATGTATCAGATAATTAGATTATTTGATAACCTTGGTGATAACACCAGAACCTACAGTCTTGCCACCTTCACGGATAGCGAAACGGTCGTTGTTGTTCATTGCTACTGGAGCAAGAAGTTTAACGTTGAAGGTTACTTGGTCACCAGGCATGACGATTTCTTTGTCAGCTGGAAGTTCAACTTCACCAGTTACGTCAGTAGTACGGAAGTAGAACTGTGGCTTGTAACCCTTAGAGAATGGAGTGTGGCGGCCACCTTCCTCTTTCTTAAGGATGTAAACCTGTGCCTCAAATTCAGTGTGCGGGGTGATAGAACCTGGCTTTGCAATAACTTGGCCACGTTCGATTTGATCACGCTCAATACCACGGAGGAGAAGACCAGCGTTATCGCCAGCTTGACCTTGATCGAGAGTCTTGTGGA
>CAMZIV010000018.1 GCA_947307355.1 uncultured Candidatus Saccharibacteria bacterium | reverse complement strand
GATCGAGAGTCTTGTGGAAGGCCTCAATACCAGTTACAACTGATTTTTGAGTGTCACGAAGACCTACGATTTCAACTTCGTCGTTTAGCTTTACGACACCTTGTTCGATGCGACCAGTAGCTACAGTACCACGGCCTTTGATGGAGAATACGTCTTCGATTGGCATTAGGAATGGTTTGTCGAGATCGTGTTCTGGGATATCAAAGTACTCATCCATAGCATGTACGAGTTCCATGATAGCATCTTCGTTTGCTGGATCACCTTCAAGAGCCTTAGTAGCAGAACCCTTGATGATTGGAGCGTTGTCACCATCGAAACCATATTTGTTAAGAAGGTCACGAACATCCATCTCTACGAGCTCAACGAGTTCTGGGTCAGCGAGATCCATTTTGTTGAGGAAGACGATGATTTTTGGTACGTTCACTTGGTGAGCGAGAAGCACGTGCTCACGAGTTTGTGGAAGTGGACCATCGTTAGCAGCAACTACGAGGATAGCACCATCAACCTGTGCAGCACCGGTAATCATGTTCTTAATGTAGTCTGCGTGGCCTGGCATATCTACGTGTGCGTAGTGGCGCTTTTCAGACTCATACTCTTGGTGAGAGGTAGCGATGGTAATACCACGAGCTTTCTCTTCTGGAGCGTTATCGATTTGATCATAAGCGACAGCTTTGTTTACTTCGCTTGGAAGACGTTTTGCAAGTACGTTGGTAATTGCAGCAGTCAAAGTAGTTTTACCATGGTCGACGTGACCCATGGTACCCACATTAATGTGTGGCTTGGAACGGTCAAAATTTGCCATTCATTCTCCTTTTATATTATTTATTACGTTTGGAGCGCTAATAAAAACCAGCTCCAAAGCTCTACAGTATTATTTTAGACTATTTTTCTCAAATTGTAAAGAGTAAAAAACCCAAGTCATTAGACTTGGGTTTAAGGGACTAATAAAAGAAGTAGCCGATGTCGTCAAAGACATCGCTTATAAAGAAGAATATATGCGCCAACGGGTGTAAGATACTGGAAAATAACACATGGTTTAAATGGCGAATTTCTTCTTTTCGTTCTCTATCCCAATCCTCAGGAGTATAAATAGGCTCCAGTTCTTTTAGAATAGATTCTTCATTTTTCATTCTGTCACCTCCTATCAAGATACGATTGCCTATAATTGCCCACAGGTTATTACAATATATCTATATTATACTATAATTTGTGAAAAAGTCAACTTTGTAAAGAGCAAAAATCTGTAAAAAATTGATTTTCGTGCTACAATAAGGATAACCAATTAATTAACAAGGAGATAATACTTATGAACGGAGAAACGTTCGGTGGGTATAACGGATACGGCGAAGACGTAAATGGAAACGACAGGGAGCGCGACGATTTGGATACAGAAGACTATGGCACTGTTGAAAATCCAGAATACAGCACGCTTGATACTTATGACCAGGAAGAAAAAGAAGAGTACACAACAGAAGATTACCGTGATGATGTAAAAGACGAACTCGAAGGCCTCTATGCTAATCTAGACAAAAATCCAGATGACGAGAAAACACTTCAATATATTGCTACGGCTAAGGCAATTCTTGAAAGACTCGAACAAGAGATTAGGGATAGTAAGTTTAACAGAGCAGAAATTAAAGCTTCTAGTGCTTCCAGTAAAGGAGAAACCTATATGAGCATGGGAGACCCAGCTAATCGAGGAGCAGGCGAAACTGAAACCACTTCGTATGTTGATAGCCAGGGACGTGTTTGGAAAACCCCAGAAGAAGCAGCCGCCAGCGACAGAAAAGATTAACAAAAAAAGAAAGGTCCGCCGAATGCGGACCTTTTTTGATTTGCAACGATTAAGTCTTTTTTCTACGCTTTTCGCGTAAATAGTATGCTTTGAAACCTTTACCCTCCCTGTGATACATATCCAAACCGTTTTTGATCATTTTCTCGTAGTTTTTCGGTGCTACTCTTTTGATCTCTTCCAGATTGATTATTGTATTAAACTTAAGACACATGTCTTCGGGCCAGTCTCTTCTCATAATCGCGCGGCCGGTTTTCTTGTCAACGAAGAGCGAGATAATCACTGATCCATCACCGTCGTCGACATAGTCGCCTTTGTCCAGAACAAGCTTTGTGGGCTCCGAATAAAAACCGTGACTTCTCTGAGTCTCTAAGTTCCAAGCAAATGCTTCCGAGAGCTCTTCGTCACGCTTATCTTCAACGTTCTGCTTAAAATTTGCAAACTTTACCACATCGTTTTTCATGATTACCACCTCCTTTGCGATTTGATAAAGATATACCTATATTATAGCACAAACACGATAAAAAGTCAATATGTTCCCCAATAAAAATCCCCGCGAGATGCGGGGTTGGCTATTGGTTGCCACCCTTATAGGTTTTAATGTCCTATAATACATCCTTATCCTAGGAGGGGCCTCATCGGCCAGTATGAAGTTTGAGTTTGCGCTCGTATTCTTTTTCTTCCTTCAGTGAGTCCAGAGACGCCTTGAAGCAAACCGAACAGCAAATGTACGACAGCGCGTACAGAGCGTTCACGAGAATACTGCAAAGTTCGGCATCGTGCATCGTAGGGTCTACGTGAACCCCGCCATGAAAGACCATGAAAATCCCAAACAGGGTTTCAAACGGCCAAATGATAATGCAAAGATAATAAAACCAGGTCATTTTTCCTCCTCGTATTATTGTTTTTCTCCATAACAACACATTGACATTCTGCATATGTTTCGATCTTTGAGCTCTTCGTCGCCCCACTCAAAAGCATTGGTTTTTCTAGCGTAGGTGATACCCCAAATTCTGAGGTCATCAATCGCCATTAGAAGATTTTCGAAAAGGTTAGATAAGAGATTTCGTCTCTTTTCCACGTCCATATTCTTGTCTTCGAGAATTGCTTGCAGCTCATTTGAAAAATAATCTTTGATACTAGTTAAACGATCGGTTTTGTGTATTTCAAGGCTCTCTATTAAAGTGTCTTTGTCGCAAAAATAAAGCGGCGTAGATCTATTTCTAGAGAACGATGCGGCTGTGATTAATAATTCAGGCAAAAGCTCCGAATAGAGATAAGATTTGCGAGAACTCTTATAAAGTATGTCAATCCAACTTATCGTAAGATCAAGTTTGTTTAAGTATCCTTCAAAGAGATCTTTCTGTATAACTTGGCCACAAAGACTAGGTCCTTTACTCATAACTGCCTCCTTAATGTTCTTTACTACCCACGGTAACTATCTATATTATAACATATTTTCGAAAAAAAAACCAATAAAAAGCCCCTAGTGTTCCTCCAGACACATAGGGGGTGACACCGGCATTACTGCCGGATAACAACCTTTACAAAAGCAAAGCCCCTCCCTGGTGGGAGAACCGTAGTGCCTTCCGGCAATCTACCGCCAGTTACCTGGGCGACGTAGAGTATGTCGGCGTTAAATAGCCTAATACTTACGCGGTTCATAGGTACCTCCACTCCGAGTAGTGCCGTGAGAGCACTAGCCGTGTCTTGGTGACCTACGACGGATTGGAATCCGCTGTGAGCTACTTCCTCTTTAGTCACCGGAGTGACTTCGATAGAAGCATCTTCTGTAAGGTTTAACATCTGTAACGAAAAAGCATTTCCAAGATATACCATAGTCATTTCCTCCTTTTCTTTGACTCCCCATCCTACCTTCGCACTTTAGTAGAGTGCAATGTCTTTAACATGTTGGATTTTTTTGGTTGGTTTAGTCTGAAAAGAGTAATTTCTAAGTTTATCTTTGCTTTTTGTCCAGGTGTTTTTAAGGTGCAATTCAAGTAAGAACTTATTTAATTATACCATAACCATTAAAAATTGTCAATAGCGATGGATAAAAAAATACCCCGCGAGAAGCGGGGCTAGCTGTTGGTTGCCGTCCTCATAAGTTTTAATGCCTTATGATACATTCTCATCCGAGAAGGAGTGTCTCCACCAATATTCAGTTGTAACCGCCATTACTGGCGGATGGTAGCCTTGATGAAGGCGAAGCTCATCCCTTCCGGGAGAGTGGTGGCGCCTTCCGGCAACCTGCCCCCAGTTACCTGGGCCACGTAAAGTGTATCTTCGGGTGTGATCCGAACACTCACGCGGTTCATAGGCACCTCAACTCCGAGGAGTGAGGTAAGGACGTTTGCGGTGTCCTGATGGCCTATGACGGACTGGAAACCACTCTGAGCCACTTCCTCCTTCGTCACCGGGACGAAATCAACGGAAGTCCCCTTTGTGAGGTCTACCATCTGTAACGAAAAAGCGTTAGCAAGTAGTGTCATTTCTTTTTCCTCCTTTTATATACATATTCCAATATTTCCAGCAGTTCATCTTCTGTAATGTTTTTTCTTCTTTCACCCACTATTTCATGTCCTGAATCTGTAGGGATGTAGCCCCAGCCAAAGACAAACTTCATGAAATAGACATCGTAGCATCCGGAAGGCAGAATTTCTATATCGAGTGAGTCATACCTGGTAAAGACCTTAAAAGGAATACCTATCCTGTGAGAAGAATTCCAGTAACCACCCAATTCTTTCATATAAAACTCAATGTTTTCAGCCATCTTTTATCCCCCCTATTTTAACGTACCTTGTTCCCCAACTGTCATCATTATATAATATTTTTGACAAAATGTAAATAAAGTTGGACAAAACACAAAATAACAGAGGTGAATACGCAAGAAAAATGTAAAAATCACTTTTACAACCCGCCAAAAACCCAAGAAAAAAGCCCCCTAATAAGGGGGCTAAACAAGAGGTGAATCATATTATAATAAATTCCATTTCTTTAAGAAACGGAACTCATTAACAGTAAGAACCGTCATTAAGATTAATGACACGAATAGTATTATTGCTAAAATCCACTCCTGGATTAACACAGCGAGGATAATCGATATTAATAACACTGTTATTCCAACTAATCCTGCCGTAAGATCAGCGTCTTTAGCGCTTCTTTTTCTGTTGTTCATCAAACCACCTGCCTTTTTGTAAACTACGATACGATTTCTGTATATTGACTATATTATAACATATTTTATAAAAAAAGAAAACCCTGCCAAAGGCAGGGGTGGCTATTGGTTGCCGTCCTCATAAGTTTTAATGCCTTATGATACATTCTCATCCGAGAAGGGTGTATTTAATTGTAAATTTTTGCCCATTCATCCGGGTCGATTACACATTCGCTTTCCTCGAAAATTACTTCATCGACGTTTGGTAAATTTAAAGCATTGCGAAGTAAATTTTCTAGTGTTATTATATCCTCCTTTGCAGTCTCTATTTTATCGCACAGATTGGTTAGTTTTACTGTCTTAGTTACAGCGGTAATGTTGGTTGCCTTACAGATCTTACCAATTGTCATCGTAAACCCTTTTATAGAGCTATTCAGATAATTGGCTCCATCCAAGTAATCACACATCCCTTTCTTTGAGTAAAAATCGAAAGTATCATCGTCTAGCAGGCAATTTTTGTCAATTTGAGAGATAGCATCAACATTGTCACGAACTAACTGATCAATATCTTCAACTCTCAGCCTTAGCAAGTCTAATTGTTCCTCCGTATCGATTCTGTGTTTTGTTAAAATGGGCGATTCTTTTAATGTACTTGTCATAGTTTTTTCCTCCTTATAATGAATACTACGAACACCTTTACTAAATATATTATAACATAAAAATAAAATCTTGTCAAGAAAAACCCTGCCAAATTTGGCAGGGTAGATAGTCTTTAAAAAGCTTTATGAATGAGGAGGCCATTTCTGACCTTTTGGTACTTATATCCTTCTTTCTGGACCAGTTGTAGCTGGCGGATATCGGAGGTGCACGTCTCCGACTCTCTTCGCGGCTTCCTAGGCCCCATATCTCCCGTCGGAGTCCTCATCGCGTGGCCTCCCACCCACCTAGTAGCCAATATACGCCTCGCTGCTTATACCCTTTTCATGTGTTGTCGTCCGCCCTCCGGCCGGACCGGCAGCACAATCGAAAAAGGTCTTTCGCGCCACGAGCACCAACCTACTTTTCTCAGCTGGCAAAACCACCGACGTGGAGTGTTAACGTATCTTGCGGGAAACTACTCGGGGTCCCTCCCTTCGCTTTTTAAAGAACTAACGTAATTATATAATGAATTTGACAAAAAGTAAAACATAATTAAAAATATGCAAAATAACAGAGGTAAAAACCTGCAAAAAATGTAAAAATAGCTTTTACAAACTATTCATTCTCATTATTATCATCAAAACTGAACTCAGGTTTGCCCTGGATAAATAGCCCATAACGCCCAGTTAGTTCAATCGGAGTTTCAAGTGGCGAGAACTCCAGATTCACCGTATCTTTCGGGCGGCCTTCTTCACTAACAGACAGAGTAATATGTGGGCGTTCGAGTGCGTCGCAGGCCTTTTGAATCTCAGGTTCATCTGCCTCTATTTTAACAAGAAGGCCTTCGTTTCTCCCATCATTTCCATATCCAATAGCCGTGATCTTTGCCCCAGTACCAAGCTGGCCCAGGTTTAGATCTTCTACCCCTGGCTTAAATTTTGTGGTAATATGTGGATCTTTAATGCTCTTTTCTAGCCTTGGTGAAACCTTCCCATATAAATCCTCAGGGTCGACGAATATGCCAGCGTAGATAGTTTTTTCTCTGATTTCCTCAGTTTTTTTATTGTTTTCGGCCATTTCCAAATGTCCTCTTGTCCTTTCCATATCTATCAAATCTTCATCATATAATAGAGCGTGAGTATTCCAGAATTCCTCACAAGTCTTCTTTTCTTCTTCAGAAGAGATGTTTGGGTCCCATGGCTCCCTTGTTGCGAGCTCCCCTACGTAGCTGGTGACTAATCTATAAAAGTCACTATCTGGGTTTTCCTTGCAAAGGATTACCACTGTAGAATTGCACGGGATAGGTTCACGATTTTTGACCATAGGGGTAGGGCCACTACGACCTTTCCTAAATACCATCTCGATTTCGTCGTCTGGGCCAACCGGCACGCAGGTTTGCTCCCCGACTGGCCTATCGAAATCAACTTGTTCAAGCACAAAAGGTCTGTCCTTAGTGTCTATAATACTAAGAGCGGAAGCGAGCAACTCTGGCGACATGCCACCTTCAGTATGGAAATGACTCCCATCTTCACGGTCATAGACGGCTTTTCCGTCTTTGGTGTTTCCAAAAAACGGCGCCTCAACGCTGCTAAGTGTCTCTGTTTTTGCAGTATTTGGTTCCATATTTTTATTCTAACACAAAATATGGTATATTGAGCTTATGGATAATATCGACATCTTGAAAAAAGCTGGCCTTAGTGATGCGCAAGCCGAGGTCTACGATTGTTTGTTAAAAAATGGTGCTATGACTCCTGCGGAACTTGGCGAAAAAACCAGCCAATCTCGTGAAAACTGCTATGCAATTGTCAAAAAACTGGCTGAACTTGAACTCGTAGAGCAGACCAACGATAAAAAGACTAGTTTTCGTGTTTTAAATCCATCAAATCTTGAAATCCTTGTCGAAAAACGCCGTAAAATCATGACTAAGAATGAAAAAGCCGTAAAAGACAATATTTCTGTGTTGCTCGACGCCTTTTATGCCAATAACGAACGCCCCGGTGCTCGTACTTTGGAGGGTTTAGAGGGTATAAAAGAGGTCCACATGGATGTTCTTCGCGTCAAAAAAGATGTCTATCTTCTTCGTACCGAGGCGGATGTTGTTCTTGGTGAAGACAAAGTTACGGACTCGTTTCTCAAAAAATATCGCGATCAACTGCCTTTACTTGGTATCAATACTTATGCGCTTACGCCGGTGACAAAAGACGCAATCAGCCATGTTAAGACTGGCCGCGATAAGGCAGTTCTTTTCCATCGCACCTGGATGCCGAAAGAAGATTATACTGAGCCTATGGAAATTATGGTATATGGAGACAAAACAGCCCTTGTGGTTTTTGGTAAGACTCAGATGGCCACGGTAATTACTGACCCTGTCATGGCGGAGGCATTTCGTTCAATCCTTAAAATCATGATGAATTTCTACAAAAAGAACTTTCCTCAAGACCAAAAATAAAAATCTACGCCTGCGGAGGGCGTAGATTTTTTATGATTTGTTTCTCGGCGGTATAGCTTATTAATCTACTGCTTCTACCTTTCACCCGAAACAAATATGGGTTATTTTATTTTCTTTTGGACCAGTTCACGCTTCACTTGTGAACTGATATTATTATAAAATAATTTTGCTAATTAGTAAAAGTTATATTAAAATATAAGAATTAACAGAGGTAAAAAAGCTAAAAAATTGTAAAAAATGGTTTTACAAATTGGCCATGCAAAGAAAAAGCCTGGGTTAACCCAGGCTTAGTGGTTTAGACGGTAAGGCTGATGATTTTTTCACCTTCCTCAATAATCTTCTTGTCAACCGGTGCTCCACCTCTGGCACCTTCGTCGCATGTCCCCAGTATGCACACCAGTCCGTAGACTCTAAGCGCTGCGGTTTCGTTACCGAGAAATTCGGTAACTTCTGCGACAAAATCGTTTTCAATTTTTGCCGATTCGGGAGTTCCCTTGTGCCACTCAAGTAAACACTGCATATGTCCGTAGATGATGGCGATAAGTTCCTTTCTTTCGGCCTCTTTAAGCATCCAGTGCCAGTCTTTTGTCCAACAAGCGACAAGAAGTGCACTGATGTACTCGTGGTCGTTAAACCACACTTCACCGGCATGGTTGGTCTCGGCACAGTACTTCTTTCCACAGTCGTGGAGTACGCCAAGATAGCCGGCTTTCTGAAGGTTGAGCCCAGCGTTACGCAGATGATAAGCCACGTAACAAGCATGCTCTTTTAAATTTTCGTTGTGCCAGTACGAAGACTGGTCTCCGATGAATCCTTTATGGGGCTCCACGCCGGGGTCAGGCTCTTCCATCATCGGAAAGAGGTATTTGCCCTCTTCGTCCGGTTCGCCATAAATCGCATCCGTAAGCTTATCCGGCTTATTAAGGTCTAAGAATACCTCTTTTACGGATTTATACTTTTTGGCGATTTCTCCTAAAGGATCATTAGGCTCAAATTTTTTGTTTGACATCTTAT
Source organism: uncultured Candidatus Saccharibacteria bacterium (assembly GCA_947307355.1). Taxonomy (GTDB): domain Bacteria; phylum Patescibacteriota; class Saccharimonadia; order Saccharimonadales; family Saccharimonadaceae; genus Nanosyncoccus. The sequence continues at coordinate 5,925 of CAMZIV010000018.1, read as the reverse complement.
AGATGTCTTTTAGATTTTTAGGTACAGCAATTTTGTACATTCTAAACCACCCCCTTATAGACAATAATTGCTATCTATTATTATAGCATAAAAATCTCATTTTGTAAAGAGGCAAGAAAAAACCCAGGAACTAGTTCCTGGGTATTTGTGAGGATAAAAATGCTAATGCAATAGATTGGAAAGCATGTTTGCCCATGACCAAATCACGCCTGCAAAGAGAATAGGATACATTATAAGCGATAATCCAAATTCTATCGGCCATTCTTTAGCCCAGTAATAAGGTACCGGACCAATTGTGTCACCTATTAACTCAGCATTTTTAGAATCTTCTACGGGTTTCTTTTTCTTCCACATATTTTTCGCCTCCTTATCAGAATTCATCATCTTCATCAAAATAATGGTAATCATCCGGATCGCCAGTCCACCCAAAACGCCTTTTATAGTGACCCGGCCTGCCGTAATTTTTCCAGAATTTATCATTGAGATGATCTAGGTCGCGTACCAGCCACTTTGCTTTTTCATCCAGATCCCTAAGCCTGTAAAGCTTACTAAACTCATCCTTGTCGTCTGCAAGTATTTCGTCAAGCTCAGCACTCATAAGCTCGCATTCTTTAGATAAAGCGTCAGTTTTTAGCGTTTCAACGGTTTCCTTTATCTGGTCAAAAGTAAGCCAACAATACCACAAGTCATACCCAGAGCCATTATATTCATAACTAGGGTAACCACAGTTAGACTTAGAGAGCCAAAAGCTTTCCGCCCCAGCATCTTTTATCGTAGGATAATCATCAAGATATTTTTGAGCTTTTACGATTCGACTTTTTGCACTGCCCAAATTGGCGCGAATATCGTCCTGCCAGTCTTCCAATGTATTCGCCTCTTTTCTTCTGCCATACGGAATTAAACCGTTAGCTTCCGATAAACTTTCAAAAACAGTCGTCATTCTTTCACCTCCCCACTGCTCTTTTTAAAAGTCCTAATCGCCCGTGCGATTTCTAAACATATTATAACATAATTTTAGGCAAAAGAAAAGCCTCCGGTCATTCGGAGGCTTTGTAAGTGATGTTTGTTGCTATAAATTCAGGTTCATAACGTTTTGGCAAAGGATCGATTATTTCCTCGTCGTCTTCGGAGTCCTCTTCAGTCTCGTCTTCGAATTCTTCTTCGGCGTATTCATCTGCTTCTTCAAGCATTTTTTCGACTGCCGCCTCAACGTTTGCCTTAAATTTATTAAAGATTTCATACGAGCTAGTATCTATCCCGAGCTTTTCACAGAGAAAAGTTCCCCAGAAATTGCAGTCGCAAAAGAAAAATCCTTCCTCTTGTATCATAGACTTTAAATACGCAATCGTAAACTCAGGAGCTAAATATTCTCTGAAGCTTTTGGCTTTCTCAAAAACAATCTTGAAACCAATCACGTTCCCCTCAAAGTATTCTGTCCAAACTTTGTGGGCCGAATTAATCAGGTCATCAGCTCTCAAAAGAGCTAGATAATCACCAGAGAAATCGCTAAAATCAATCTCTGAAATCTCCGGATGTTCCTTATAAAAATCCTTGAAGAAATTGACCCACTCTTCTACTTCGTCTATTCCGTTCTTTGCTACTCTAAATAATTCATCTAATGAAATCACAAACATTTTATCCCCCCTCTCTATCTAAAAGTACGAATTGACCCAATACAATCTAAATATATTATAACATATTTCTGGCAAAAAATAAATACTTGCAAATAGGGGTAAAAAAGAGGCGAAAAAACTATTGCTTTTTTATTTGTTTATGCTTATAATGGGATTAAGTGTTGGTCATACACGCCAAACGAAGGTAATAATTAATATCCTACAAAAGGAGACTCTATATGAAAAAATCATTAATTGTTGGTAGCGCGAGCCTTGCACTTGCTGCGATGCCAGTAGTCGGTGTGTTTGCCACAACTCAAACCGAGACTATCACCGATACCTTGGAAGTTACGATTGAAACAGCTTGCGACTTCCTCCGTTGGGGTGAAGCTGGAAACTCAGCCTCCGGTATAACAGATGGTCCTGATTGGGACGGCGAGACAAATACTCCTGGCGACAAAGTCACTGGTACATATTCTGCTACTATTTTGCCTGGCACAGACCCAGTCTTAGGTACCAGCCACTTCACAGCTTATTGTAATGCTCCAGGCGGCTATACTGTCACAGTTGCAACTCAAGATTTGTCTGACGGGGATTCACATACAATTGCTTTTAGTGGTACCGCTCTAAATACTACGTCTGGTGAAGGTTGGACCCTCGCAAAAGGTACTGGTGGGTTAGTAACTGCTACTGGAGCAATATTTATGGAAAACGCAAACTCAACTTATGATACTGCGCCAGATACCGAAACCGCAACTTATCAAGTATATACCACTTCTGCTACACTATCTGGCACCTACACTGGTAACGTTATCTATTCTTTCACTTATGACGACCCAACAGTCGCATCTCAACAACAGCCATAAGTAAGTAGAAAAAAGGCCCCGAAAGGGGTCTTTTTTGTGCTATTATAGATACATAAACGTGGAGGAAATGTGAAAAAACTACTACTTACTGCCGTAATTCTGCTCGCTTCCCTTTTTGTTATGCCGAGCGCCCATGCAGAGGAACTTTATTCTGGCCCAATGACCGGTTTTATGATGTCTCCAATGAACGCGCGCATCACCTTAAAACCCAATGAAACCTATAACGGCTCTTTTTACATTGTTAATCCAGAGCAAAATACCATCCCTGTCACCTATTATTTAAAAGTCCAGGGTTTTTACCGAGACGAAGAAAATAATGCTATCTTTGAAGATGTCGAAGGTCGCAGCCAAATCGTAAACTGGATTGCTTTGAAAAGCCCAGAGACCAACACCTTGGCCCCAGGGGAGATTAGCAAAGTTTACTACACCATCACCATTCCAAACAATCCGCCTGCCGGTGGCCAGTATGCTGCCATCACGGCCATTTCCGCCCCAATTAAAGACACCATCATGATTACTGAAACTGTCGCCATGAACTTCACAATTTTTACCGAAATTGACGGCAAAACCGAGCGCAGCAGCGAAATCACCGAGCTAAAGCTCCCATTCTTCCTTTCCGAGGGCAATATTATCGCCTCCTCTAAGGTCAAGAACACTGGTAATGTTCACGGCACCGCCACCTATACCCTCAAAATCACCCCACTTTTCTCTAACACTCCAGTCTATTCCAATGAATCTGAACCAGACAAAAAACTCGTTCTTCCAGACCGCACTATGAAGCAAGAAACCACCTGGGAGAACACCCCAACCGTGGGCATTTTTAACGTTACTTACAGAGTAGAATTCGAGGGTGGCGACGTGGAAGAAATCACCAGACTCGTGATCAAATGCCCAATCTGGCTTATTATCGTGGTCACCCTTGGCCTAGCCGGCTTTATCTTCGTCATTGTAAAAACCATCAAATCCAAAAAATCCAAAAAGAAAAATCCCCAACCAGCGGCCGGGGATTCAAACTAAAAATCTTTGTATTTTAGTCTAGATCTATCATCTTCGGTTTTAATAAAACCATAGTGCCAGAGAGCCTCAATAAGAGAGTTCCAGGTTGATAAATCTGTGTGGATGGCCAGGACATTTTCATAATCCTGCCCGTTCAATCTCAAAAGTTCGACGTTTCCAAAGAGAAAGGCGACCTCTTGATTTTGTTTAATCAGCTTTTTGTCGAATTTGTATCTAGCCCATTTTGACTTTGATACTTTTTCATACTTTTTACCTCTTTTACCACTAACCAGAAGTCCGAGTTCGATTTCGGTTTTCTTGGGCTTAACTCGTGTGTTTCTCAGCCCTCTCAGCTCAGACATCACGTAGTCCAGTACGGTAAAAAGGTCGACATTAAGCTCTGCATTTTTAGGTGAGTCTATAGTGACTTTCCTATCTTCAGATACTATGTCTATATTTTCGACACTGCCTCCATATAAATTACGTGACATTCAAAACACCCCCCTTCTCTTTTCTTTGTCATTTAACTAATTATAACACAAAAGTTTAGAAAGTAAAGCATCTAGACAAAATGCTTATTCTGTGGTATAATAAGAAGATAGTTCGTGTTTACGTAGTTGCGTGAAAGGGGGAAAGAATATGCACATTATTCTTATTATTGTATTGTATTTTGACATTATCGGAGGAATTATTCTTTTAATAAGAGCCAAAGCTCTTGGTATTCCTTTTGTTCTGGCCGTACTATTAGTTGTTTTCGCCATCGTTTTGGATCTGGCAGTATCAGCCGTTTATGGCCGTATCGAGGCTAAACATGAAAAAATGTTTAGCGATGACGAAAAAACAGACATTGATGAAAGATCAATGAATGACCTGGATAATGACAACATAATTAAATATAACGTCAATAAGTAACAAAAAGCCCCCTTTCGGGGGCCTTTTTATTGCTTTGTAGAATTATTTCGAATTTCTCTTCTCAATAATCTCTTGAGCTACGTTTGGTGGTACTTCCTCGTAAGCAAAGAGCTCCATAGAAGAAGCAGCACGACCTTGGGTCATACCACGAAGGTCACCGGTGTAACCGAAGAGGTTTGCGAGTGGACAGAAAGCTTTGATAAGCTTGGCACCACCGTTAAGATCTTCCATCTCATCGATGCGACCGCGGCGGGAGTTGATATCACCAATTACGTCACCCATGAAGTCTTCTGGGGTAGTAATCTCAAGTTTCATTACAGGCTCAAGAAGAACTGGGTTAGCTTTCTTGATACCTTCACGAGTTGCGAGTGCACCAGCCAAGGTGAAGGCGAGCTCGGAGGAGTCTACATCGTGGTAGCTACCATCGTAGAGTGTGGCCTTAACGTCTACTACTGGGTAACCAGCGATAACACCACCAGCGAGAGTGTCTTCCACACCTTTTTGCACTGGTTTGCGGTATTCCTGAGGGACCACACCACCCTTAATCTGATCGATAAATTCGAAGCCTTTACCTGGTTCGTTTGGCTCAAACTTGATCCATACGTCACCATATTGACCACGACCACCAGATTGTTTGATGTGCTTACCTTGTGCTTCTGCGGTAGAGCGAATAGTTTCGCGGTATGCTACTTGTGGAGCACCAGTGTTGGCTTCTACGCCGTGTTCACGTTTCAAGCGGTCGATGATGATTTCTAGGTGAAGCTCACCCATACCAGAAATAATGGTTTGACCAGTTTCTTCATCGGTATGTACGCGGAAGGTTGGATCTTCTTCGGCCATCTTGGAAAGACCGATACCCATTTTCTCTTGGTCAGCCTTAGTTTTTGGCTCTACAGCAATAGATACTGGAGGATCTGGGAACTCGATAGATTCTAGGTGAATTGGATGTGATGGATCACAAATAGTGGTACCAGTGGTTACGTTCTTGAGACCTACCACCGCTGCGATGTCGCCAGCGCCGATTTCGTTAATATCCTTACGATCGTTAGCGTGCATACGTACCAAGCGGCCGATACGTTCCTTGTCGCCAGTAGAAGCGTTAAGAACGGTATCACCAGACTTGAGTTTACCGGCATAAACACGGATAAAGATAAGCTTACCTACGAATGGGTCGGTAGCAATCTTAAAGGCAAGAGCGGTAAGAGGCTCAGAGTTATCAGCCTTACGGATGATTTGGTCGCCAGTCTTTGGATCGGTACCAACGGTTTGGCCTTGGTCACGATCAAGTGGAGATGGAAGATAATCGGTCATGAGGTCGAGAACTTTTTCTACGATCACACCACGGCCATCGCCACCGGTTACAAGGAAGAAGTCACCATCAAGCACGCGCTTACGAAGAGCTGCTTTAAGTTCTTCGGTAGTGATAGCTTCTTCACCTTCAGAGAAGTATTTGTCCATCAAAGCTTCATCAGCTTGGACAGCCTCTTCTACGAGCATGGAACGAGCATTTTTGGCTTTTTCAACCATATCTGCTGGGA
>CAMZIV010000017.1 GCA_947307355.1 uncultured Candidatus Saccharibacteria bacterium | reverse complement strand
TCTCGACTAGCATTTTAGTTTCCTCATATAGTTCTGGACAAAACATTTGTTCAGCACGTAGTTTTAACCTTTCTCTTAGAACGTCTGGGTCAGTTTTTACACCAATCAATAAATAATTTGCACAGAGTTCTTTGCGGTCCGTCATTTCTTTTTCGTTGTCTTTACGATGATGCGGATTGATGGCGCTTCTTTTTCCATCGTCAGGACTAAAGTGATAATCATAAACGAGCGCATCAATATACAAGCCGGTGCCGCCCACTATCATTGGTACATGACCGCGGGCTTTAATTTCGGCTATTTTTTCTTCGGCATAGGCCTTCCAGTCCGCCACTGTGAAGCGTTCACCTGGTTCTACTAAGTCGATACCAAAATGTGGCACGCCGTCTTGCTCCTCTTTTGAAGGCTTGGCGGTACCAATGTCCATACCTTTATAAATTGCACGCGAATCAGCGGAGATAATCTCTCCGCCAATCGCTTTGGCAATTTTAATAGAGACGCCGGTCTTGCCAGACCCGGTAGGGCCTAATATTACTATAGTTTGCATAGATAATCAGAGAGTTCTGCGAGAGTGATCTTTTCTTCTTTGTCGCGCAAACGAATAGAGACAATTCCCTCTTCTGCGTCTTTTGGCCCAACGATAATCACGGCTGGGATTTTCATTTCGGTGGCGCGACGAATCTTTTTGCCAAGAGAATCGGCAGAATCATCTACGCTGTAGCGAATCTTGTTATTTGGCAATGGCTCACTTAGGACGGTGCTGTCTAGAACATCGGTGATTTTAGCAACATAATCAGCAACCTGGTCGTTTACGGTAAGGATACGAACGTTTTCCGGAGCACACCACATTGGGAGCCAACCAGCAGTATGCTCGAGATATACGCTCATGAAGCGCTCAATAGAGCCAATAAGTGCACAATGAATCATGATTGGAGTCTTTTTGGTGCCATCTTCAGCGGTGTATTCTAGGTGGAAACGAGCTGGCATAGCGTAGTCTAGCTGTACGGTAGCAAGCTGCCATTCGCGGCCCAAAGCATCTTCGGCCATAAAGTCCATCTTAGGGCCATACATAGCGGCTTCGCCTTCGCCAATAAAGTAATCCATCTTATATTTATCTGCCATGTCTTTGATAGCGTTTTGTGCTTTTTCCCACATTTCTGGAGTGCCAATATAACCATCGCTATCATCGCGGAAAGAAAGACGGAGATGGAGCTTCATATCGATGCGCTTATAGAGATCTTTAGCAGCCTCGATGAGTTCGCCAAAGATATCACCAATTTGGTCTTCGGTACAAAAGACGTGTGAATCGTCTTGGGTAATAGCACGTACGCGAGAAAGACCGCCAAGCTCACCTTTACGTTCATCACGATAAACCATTGTAGTTTCTAGGTACTTAATTGGGAGGTCCTTGTATGAGCGTGGTTGCCCAGCAAAGATCTGAGAGTGATGTGGGCAAGAAACTGGTTTTATTGCAAGGTGGTCGCCAGATTCCTGAGATACAAATTGAAGCATCTCTGGGAACTTTTCGTAGTGACCAGAAGTTTTGTAGAGATCCACGTTTGCGATGTGTGGGATACAAACTTTTTTGTAACCGTTTTTAATGCGATAACTCTGAGTAAAATCATTAAGGAGATCGCGAAGAATTGTGCCGCGCGGAGTAAACAATGGAAGACCAGAGCCTACCAAATCTGAGAAGCAGAACAAATCTAGCTGTGCCCCGAGCTTGCGGTGGTCGCGAGCCTTGGCTTCTTCTTGGCGTTTCAAATATTCATCTAGTTCTTCCTGGGTGTCAAAAGCTACACCGTAGATACGGGTGAGCATTTCCCTCTTTTCGTCGCCACGCCAGTAAGCACCAGCTACACGAATCAGTTTGAACGCACCGATTTCTTTGGTATTTTCTACATGTGGGCCTTTGCAAAGATCAGTAAAGATATCGCCGAGATCATAAAATGAGATTTCTTCCCCGTCTGGCAATTCAGAAATAAGCTCAACTTTAAACTTCTGATTGGTTTCTTTTGCCCAGTTTAAAGCTTCTTCTTTTGAAACAACGCGTTTTGTCATCGAAAGATTACGAGCAATAATGCCACGCATCTTCTTCTCAATTTTTGGGAGATCGGTGTCGGAAACTTTAGCATCGCCAAAGTCGATATCATAATAAAAACCGTTATCAATAGCTGGGCCAATACCAAATGTTGTTGTAGGATAAAGCTCCTGTACCGCGGCAGCAAGCACGTGGCTTAGGGTATGTCTCATTTTTTCTGCATTTTCCATGCCTTATCCTTTCTTTTAGTTTATCTGTTATATTATACCACATTATATGGATAATAACAGGATCATCACAGGCATGGTGACGACAGAAAGGATAGTAGAGACTGTGACGAGCTCGGAAGCCTCGACGTTGTTGCCGCCGTACTTAGTGGCAAAGAGCCCAAGAGAGGTGGCAGTAGGAAGGGCCTGGATAAGAGTGCATACGTTGATAACTTCGGCTGGAAAGTTCAATGCTTTAAGCGCGCCAAAAGTAATCAGTGGACCAAGAATAAGCTGAGAAGCAGCTGTAACGATTAATTTCCATTTTTTTACTAGGTGTTTGTAATCGGCGTGCGAAAGCATAAAGCCAATACAAATAATAGAAAGTGGCGTAGTAGCGTTCCCTACAAAACCAACCGATCCGGTAATGAATTCAGGGAGTTTGATGCCGAGCAAGAACACAATCATGCCCAGTAAAACGGCGATGATGTTTGGGTTTGTAGCGATGCTTTTGAAGAGTTTTAGTGAAACTTTGTGCTCGAAGAGCCAGATACCATAAGAAAACAGTGCGATATTGAACGCGATAATAAAACCACAATAGGCGATAATACCGGTAGGGCCAAAAGTATTGGCTACTACTGGATAGCCTAGGAACGTAGCATTATTAAAAATAAAGGCAAACTGCGACTCATAGCGAAGCCCGCCCTTAAACCAAATTTTATTAAAGAGGATACGTGAAACCAAAATCAACATCAGCATCACCAAAACGCCCGCGAGCAGACCCGATGAGAAGAGTGACAAAGACTCCTCGCTGTACTCTGCTGGGAAAGCCATAAAGAGAGATGCTGGCATAAAAATAGTGAGCAAAAGGTTTGTGATTTCTTTATTAGTACCGCTGGTGATGAGTTTTTTCTTACCCAAAAAGAACCCGAGCACCATAATTAGCGCCAGGCTACCGAGACGGATATAAAAATCGCCAAGTTCAATCTGCATATGCTTATTATATCACACTCTATTTTTGTTTGCAGACTCCACCACGGATACGGAGCGCCCGGCAGGTGTCTTGATAGAGATCTCCGAAGCTGTCGTGGATTCTGATGTTATTTTTAAAAAATCTTCGTATCATCGGCGCGATATCGTTAAACTGCGCGCAGGCCAGAATCACTTCTTTTGGGAAAAATCTTTTTGTTACAATTAATTCTAGTAGCGTCGCCTCTAATTCTTCTCTGGTTAATTCCCCGTCGTCAATCTTGCTTGGCCAATCGTCTAGCGGAACCGTGAGCGTACGGCGATGTAGTTTAGCAACATAATTGTAATAATTAATGGTCTTACTTACCGCTGAGGTAGTTAGAATTATTGTATTTCGGTCTTTGAATGTGCTCGGCATCACCAGATGGATACCAACAAATTTTTGATTTTTGTATTTCCGGCAAAAATATTTAAGGCTAGTAATTGATAACAGGAAGTTTGCTATTATAATGAGATCCACTTTGCCCAAATAAGGACTCAAGACTTTTTCGGCAGCTCGTCTGGCTTCGTGCTTACTATGTAAATATTTGTCGGCATTTCGCCAGTCGATAACACGAATAATATCGGCAACGCAAAGGTTTTCTTTAAGTTTGTCAGCAAATAATTCCCCACCATAGCCACCGTCTAGCACCACAATTTTTAGCATTAAAAATCATCCTTTCTCCTCCAATGATTGGATTGTAACAAGTATTTTTGATGAAAAATCTTTCTAAGTTCTTTTTATGCAACAGGTGTTGCATAAAATTGTAGTTCACAAATAGATAGAATTGTGGTATAATTATTTTCACGGGTGATTAGCTCAGTTGGCTAGAGCGTCTCGTTTACACCGAGAAGGTCGGGGGTTCGAGCCCCTCATCACCCACCATTCGGGTTATGAAATAATTTTCAACTATTCCTTAACTTGTAAATGCCTGTTAAATCCCTCGTCAAAATAGAGGGCTATTTTTATGCCATTTCTGTGACAAAAACACGTCAAAAATCATAAATCACCTCTATAATTTCGACGGTTAAATCCCCGATGTTTTAGTCTAATTAATCCCAGCCAAACTCTTGATAAAAAACTCCATCTTTTTTGAATCTATCAAGAGCTTCCTTTCGCGAATCTATAATATTGTCTGGTAGATCGTTCTCGTTAAACCATTTTAGCTCCGCAACCTTTTCCGGTTCACCTATTTTTATTTCACCAGAATACTTTTTTATTTTAAAACAACCCAAAAACCTTGGTTCTCCGTCACCAAAAGAGTGTAGCAGCCCGATAAACTCAACGTCTTCTGGTAGAACGTCAACATTAATCTCTTCTTTAACTTCACGACAGACCGTTGCAGTCATTGGCTCATTTTTCTCTACATGCCCAGAAGCCGAAAAATCCCACATCCCATCCGCAAAACCGGTGTTTTGCCTTTTTTGTAGAAGATATTCAGTTCCATCTTCAGTTTCTCTTGCTAGCAACACAAGCACTGCGGCAATAGTCCTAAAACGTCCAGCTGCATTATTCGTAGAGTTATTCATAATGCGATTATAACATAATCTTCTCTAACTTAGTAGTTGCGATGTCTTCCTTATAAATTGTTAAAACCTGGTAAATTAAGCCCCACCAAACGATTTATGAAATAATATTCAACTATTCCGTAATCTATAAATACCTGTTAAATCCCTCATCAAAAAGAGGGCTATTTTTATGCCATTTTTGCGACAAAAACACGCAAAAAATCGTATTTTACCCCTATAAAATCGTCTGTTAATACCCTAAACAATTTGGTCTGTCTTGCGGCGCTGTTCTGGGTTTTCGTGTTTTACGATTTGCTCACCAGGCCATAGCAAGCTAGTATAGCCTCTCTCGCGTCCATAGGCCACGTTCCTTTTTTGCTCATTTTCATCTACCGATTCTCCCCATTCTCCTGCGTAAAAACTTATTTCTCCAACAGTAACTTCGGCACCTATCCGGTCGGCAATTTCTCTCAATGATTCTAACTGATGGTCGAAATTTGCATACACTTTATAGGCGATGCTATTCTCTATTTCTTCGCTAGATAGTTTGGCAGCTATAGCTTTTTCTTCTTCAGTTAACCCAGCTAATATCTCTTGTTTGAATGTGTCTTTTTCTTCAGTGCTGAGAGATTCCCAGTACTCTTGCGACCTTTTTCTAACTTCCGGTTCGCTAAGTTCTTTACCGTTACTCATAAACGGGGCAGGACTTTCAACGGTCCTTCTGTATGGATGAAAACTAATTACATCAATAAGTTTAGTTTCCTTTAACGACTCGTCTGCATCTTTTCTGGCCTGAATAATATCAATGACTTGCTTTGTAAAATCATAGTCATAGAAGGCAGTACCAGTTAATGATAACTTAATATCAGGAAAAGAAGCCTTTAGAGCCTTTGCAGTTTCAAAATAAAAATTCGCATATGCCTCGGCATCAACTGTTTCAGCAAATGCTTCGGATTTAAATAAGGGGCCGTTACTCTCGTGGCTCATATTACATTCATTCCCGAGTTCCAGGACTAATCCTTTTCCGGCTTGCTCTGAATATCCGCTTTGCTCTATAAAACTCTGACACAAAGCAATATAATCTGTTGGATTTTCTGGTATATTGCTAGTCAGTTCGCCATCCTTATCTTTATGTAATTGATTCATGACTACCAAAAGCTCCGACCCAGCGGCTTTCTCTCTAATTTTTCTAACTTGCGCCATTACGTCACTATCAATGCGAAATCTGTTCTCGCCATTTTCATTTATAATTCTTTCTGAATTTGCTACCGAAAAGGCCGATTGTGGAGCATGAGGAGTAATCCTAAATTTTACTCCCTCTGGCAATCTGGATAACGTGTCGTCTAGCATTCTATCTTTTGAGAGTTCCTCGTCTATTGCTTCTTGTATTCGTTCCGCAGGTTGCCCAAACTGTTCTGATAGTACTGCTATATCTCCGCCAGAATCCAAAAACTCTTTAGCTCTTATGGCTTGCTTTCGTCTTTCTGGCCAAATAATAAGCTTACTGTCGATATTGTAGCCTAAAACATCAGGGTTTTCGGCTACCATATCAATTTCGCAATTATGTATTTCTTCTAAATCTTTCATTTCTGTAAATTTAGATGATTCCTCAGGTTTTGTAGAATTCACGATTTCATCACCTTTCGGGTATTTATTTGCCATGACAGCAACACCTTCCCACCCAGTGGGTTGCGAATTATCCAAAGCTCCTGGAACTTTTTCAGGACTATCTATCATACTCTTATTATACTATACTCATTGCATAATTTTTCTTGAATATCCCCTCTATATAGTGTTAATGCCTGAACAATTCGCCCCCACCAGAATATAAAAATAAACCCGAAGGGGTTAATTATTTTTATTCTGTTTGTGCGGCTCGTCCCGTAAGGGGGTTCGAATCGAGCGTGAAGCGCGAAATCCCTACGGAGCGAGCGTAGCGAGCGACGTCCCTGCTCCTCATCTATTTAGCAATCAATTCGCTGCTCATTGTATTGCATTCCGATAAAGACACTTTTTTGATTGATAAATCATCATAGGTATTCCAATAATAAGTACCTGTCTTACTAGAAAAACCACCAGTGTAAATTGTTTTTTCAAATGATCCATCCCGCATTGAGGCGGCGCCGTCAATCATGGCCACGCCAGATAAAGTATGGAAAAGCCGCGACACATTTTCTTCTTCAGTTTCTTTCACGGGGTAATGCGTGTTTAGATATGCTGCACGAACAAATCTAGAAGTTGAATAATAATCACCTGGCAATCCACGCATGAGAGAGCCAGTACCAAAAGCAGTCATTTCGGTAGTCCCCCATTTGATTTTTTCGGGTTGAACGCTAAACAAATTCATATAGTTTCTAAGGTTTTCCCTGTGCCATTCATACCCAGGTTGGTTCGTTAACACGTCTGGTTCGTTTTGAAATACCTGAAGCCCAGAAGAAGTGTATTCTACCACGATGCTACGTTTTTTGTCACCAATAATCCAATGGAGCATAGAAACAGGATAGTTTTCATTAATCTGTTTAGCGACAATCGCAACATTCTTTAGTGCTACTTCTACTTCGTCTACAGATGAAAAGTTTATTGCCACCCAGAGTGGAAACTCGTAGGCCGGAATGTTGGTTTTTTCTGCTACAGGTTCAGGCTCGTAGTTGGCATACCCCGGAAAATTTAATCCTGCTACGGCTAGTCCTGCTTCATTACCACAATCGAAATAGAGTGGGGAGTTTTCTGCTATAACCCCCATCCCAATAATTGCATGTTTTGGCTTCATGTCATCCAGGTAAGCGGAGTGGTAGGTATAGTTTTTTGGGGTGATAACGATTTTTTCACCATGATCAGAAATCCAATCAAGATTTCGCCCAAAAAACATATTCCCAGCGGTATCATTAAATCTTATTGCAGTGCACATTTTTGCCTCCCTTTTTTTATTGCTTTTTTACAAATTTTTTTGTTACATCAAATTTTTCCATGTAAAGACCGAGCATTAGGCGAGTCTGTGCATAGAATGCGGCAATAGATTGATAAAGTATAGAAGTTACTGGAATAAGAATCCATTGGAGAAGCATCAAAAGACCTCTTCCCTTGCGGTATTTCTCTGGGCGTGGCGGCAACATTCTAAACGACACTAGTACTGTAATTACCAAACCAATCATAGCAACAGTCTCTATAACACTTACTATGTTTGGAAGATTGTAAGCTACCATGGCATGAGAAGACACGTTCATAATTCTCGGCACCCAAGCGCCGAATGTAATGATTGGGGCCATCATGGCGAGAGTGATGTGACCGTCTAAGAGGCGCCAGAACTTCGGGAAGAGTCGCCAAAATGATACAATGCGACGACTACGCGATACAAAGAGTTTGGTACCGACATAGGCGATATCCGAAGCCCCATAATACCAACGACGTACCTGCACAAATTGTGCTTTGACGGTTTTTAAGAATGTCTCATCAATCACGGCATCCTGGTAGATTGGAATACGAATTGGCAACACGGCATAATCGCCACTAAAGAAGAACAAGCTACGCCAGTATTGGTGGCCATCCTCTACAATAGTGCGGCAGCTCCAAAAGTCCATTGCACGGAGAGCCTGGAATGGTTGCGAGTGCGAGGCAAAATTTCTAAGTGTGTGTGGACGCATGGTAGAAATAACATTAAAGAAGGAGTTTGAAATAGCGATTACGCGAGAAGGTGCCGGGGCATCCCAAATGTTATTCATAAATAATGACACTGGTTGATAGCTGAGGCGCTGGCGATTTGGATGAGTAATAAATTCATAAGCCACAGAGTCTAGATACTTTGGTGCCATGCGGTTGTCGCTATCTAGAGATGTGACAATAATGTTTTCAGCTGGAAGATGTTTTTTGTCTATATAATCAGCCAACATGTGTCCAGCGTAAGTTAGATTTGGACCTTTACCAATCACCTCGCCTGGAATATTAGCTGGGTGTTTGGACAAAATAAAATCCTTGAAGACGCCTTTAAACTTACTTGCAATCTCGGTTGCGGTTTTTTCCATTTGCTCCCCGCCGCGTTCCTCGTAGGCAAGAACAAAAATGATACGCTCATTTGGAAAGGTTGAGTCTTTAACTGCCTCGATGGATGGCACCAGGATATCTTCCCCTTCGTCGTAAGCTGTCATAATAACGGCGTGGAGAGTCTTAGCTGGGTCTGGATAATCTCCACCCATCGCTGCCATGATTTTGAGATTTTCGACGTGGTCGTCGAAATGATAGCTATGAGAATCTTCACCATGCAAACGTTCATAAGCATCGTGTGGATGTTCGAGGTCTTCTACGCGCTTGCGCCAGTCTACACGCTCGGCACGCTTGATGACTTCGTAACCCTGAATAGTGCGAAAAGCCACGCCAACTGCCTTAACCAAAGTTGAGGCGATGATAGCAAAGAGATAAATTGCCCCAAGTACTGGGCTTAACCATGACAAAACGAATAGAAGAATAATGGCACCATAAGAAATGACCCCAGGAATTATCTCGAGAAAACGGTAAAATTTTGCACGTTTACCTTGTGGTATTTCAAGGTTTCTGCGCATTTTAGCCTTCTTTCAAAAGCCTAATTAACACAACGAATGCTCCGATTATCAACATTGAAGTAGTAATAAGGAAGAATTTTGTCATGCCGGCACCACGGCGATGGTATAGTTTTACGGCGATGAGACCGTGCAAAACGCCAAAGATAAGGGCGAGAATTGGGAATGCAAGCATATCAGTCCAAGCGCCATCGCGATAACCACCGATGTCGCCGTAGCCAATTTTTACCACAGCGCTGTTTGGGTTTAATTTAATGATGCTAAAAACAAATAATGCAATCGAAGCGACTAGATTCAAAATGATAAGTATAAGCATCCAGCGCTCTTCAAAATAGATTTTTTTAAAGTCTTCTATGTAGTTTTTCATCGTTATTTGCTTTTGCCTGTTAGTTTGTCTACGACGATGTTTACATATTTGATAAAGATGACATCACCGACAATGCTGACTACACCGGCAAGAATCATCATCCAACCCATCAAAGGAACTGCACCACCAGAGCCAAAGGTGACAAAAATACCTATGATAAACATGATAATAGAAATGGCTGCAACCGATTGCCAAGTATTAAGCCCAGCCGAGTGAAGCTTGATAGCTTTGTTCATACGGAGCAAAGCTTCGTAGATAATGACGATACCGACAATAATGCTGATAACGCGTGCGATGTCCTGTCCCATCACAAGAGAAATAACACCAATAAGAACGCTGATAATGCCACCCATAAGCTGAGCATTAAACCCATCGTTTTGGCGGTTGTTCCAGAAGTAGTCGAGAATAGTGATAGCGCCTTTTACTATGAAAAATATACCTACTACGAGGGCAATAATATCTATAATAGTGTTTGGCATAATAACACAAAGAATACCTAAAATAATAATAGCCAAAGATTCAAGCATCGCGGACCAAGCAGTTTTTTTGACGTTACTGCCGGCTTGCTCAATTGGGCGTTTAATAATCTCCACCTTAGACATAATAACTCCTTTGTTATATTATATCATAACTGATAATGCTAAAGTTAAAAAATGGAGCCGCTGGCAGGGTTCGAACCTGTGACC
The DNA here is from genome assembly GCA_947307355.1 of uncultured Candidatus Saccharibacteria bacterium. Classification (GTDB taxonomy): domain Bacteria; phylum Patescibacteriota; class Saccharimonadia; order Saccharimonadales; family Saccharimonadaceae; genus Nanosyncoccus. The sequence goes on along the minus strand of CAMZIV010000017.1, from coordinate 4,738 downwards.
TGCTCGTTACGAATGAGCTGCTCTACCAACTGAGCTACAGCGGCACTCTATAATTATAGCACACTATTATTTCTTATCAGCGTTCAAGCGATGCATAAGTTTTTGGCGAGCATGAGAAGTGATGATTTTGTCTAGCCAAGAAGTTTTTGGGGTCTGGTTTTTAGAGGTAAGGATTTCTACGATATCACCCTGTTCTAGTTTTTTGTTCAAATTACTCATCTTGCCATTGATTTTTACACCGATGACGTGGTCACCAATTTCGGAGTGGAGACGATAGGCAAAGTCTAGCGGAAGAGAGCCCTTTGGAAGGTCGATAATGTCACCCTTCGGAGTATAGACAAAGATTTTGTCGGCAAAGAGATTGAGCTTCAACTTTTTGTAATCAACCTTTTTACCTTCGCGGAGTTTAGCGGCGGTCATTTGGAGCTCGGTAATCCAGAGAAGGTTGGTAGGAAGGTGCTCGATCTTCCCTTTTTTGTAGTTCTCGGTGACCTTTTGTTCGTTGTAATAGAAGCTGGCAGCCAACCCGCGTTCAGCATATTCGTGCATTTCTTTGGTGCGAATCTGGAATTCCACTACGCGTTTATCTTTAGTGATAACGGTGGTGTGGAGGGACTGATAACCATTTTGCTTTGGCATAGCAATGTAATCTTTGATACGGCCGCCCATCGGGGTATAAAGCGAGTGGATAATGCCAAGAGCGAGGTAACAGTCGGTAATATCGTCCACGATGACACGAAGAGCGATGAGGTCGTAGATCTCATTGATGTTTTGATTGTGCTTGGCAAGTTTTTTGTGAAGTGAGTAAACTGACTTCACGCGGCCAGAGAGGGTAAATTTAATCTTTTCCTTTTTGAAGGCTTCGGAGATTTCTTCTTCAATTCTCTTTAAAGATTTCTCGGCGGATTTGTTGTATTTTTCAATTAAATCTTTGAGGTAGTCGTAGCGTTTTGGATCGACATATTTAAAGGAGAGGTCGGCCATTTCCACACGAAGAAGACCCATGTTGAGACGGTCTGCCAGAGGCGCAAAGACTTCGAGAGTTTCCTTGGCGATCTTTTTTTGCTTGTCTGGCGGAAGAGCAGAAAGCGTACGGAGATTATGAAGGCGGTCTGCAAGTTTAATAATAAGAACACGAATATCATCGCCAAGAGCGATCATTAGGCGAAGGAAGTTGTCTCTGGTTTCTGGGAGATAGGTGTCGATGTCGCGCATACCGGTACGGGCGGTAGAAAGCTTGGTGACACCATCCACAAGAAAAGCTACCGATTCGCCAAATTCTTTTTTGATATCGGCGAGAGTCAGGTCGGTGTCTTCTACGGTGTCGTGCAAAATGCCAGCAATAATTGTGTCCTCGTCCATTCCCCATTCCTCGAGGATTTTTTTCACGGCCATTGGGTGAATAATATAAGGCTCGCCAGTTTTTCTAAACTGGCCTTCGTGGGCCTTTTTGGCCATTTCTACTGCACGAGCAACCCGCTCTGAATCTTTGGTAGGCATGGTTTAATTATACCACGCCCAGTTGTTTATTGGGGTAGTCTATCTTTTCTTTGTAAGGTGATTGCACTTAGTTGTTTCTTTACCATCTCACGAAGGAGTATGAGCCTTTCGCTCTGCGATTTGTTTTGTTCTATCAAAATGGCATTATAGCTTTCTAGATTTGCGAGCACTAACAACTGATCTATCGTCGCGTAGTCGCGGATGTTGCCGGTTTTGTCTTTGTTGTTATCTCGCCATTCCTTTGCCGTCATACCAAAAAGCGCCACGTTGAGTAAGTCTGCTTCGCTAGCATATGTAAAATGGATTTGTTGCGGCGTAAGTTCTGGTGGAATAAGGCTATTTTTTATAGCATCAGTATGAATTTTATAGTTTAGCTTACTGATTTCACGTTTCAAATTCCAATCCAAAGACAAACGAGAATTTTCGTCGGATTTTAAGCGTTGATAGTCCTTAATCAAATATAACTTAAACTCTGCAGAAATCCATGAAGCAAACTCGAAGGCAATATCGCTATGGGCATAAGTCCCACCGTCATAACGCCCCCTTCTGGAAACTATCCCTTTTGCATTTACACTTCGGATCCATTTTTCTGGAGACATAGTAAAAGCGTGCGAGCCTGCCTCTTTTTTAAACCTATCGATTTCGATAGGTTTAAAATCTGCGTTGTGCAACTCCTCCCAAAGACCTAGGAATTCAATTGTTTCTTTGTCTCGCATCCAGTTACAAATAGTTATGTATGGATTATTGCTTTTATATTTGGCAATATCCGTAAGGGATATAAACTCATTTTTAAAATCGTTAGTGTAGACCCCTACCTCGATTCCCTTTGCATGAAGTTTTTCTTTTGATTGATTTTGCATATATTACTCCTTTTTAGTTTATGGGGTGATATAGGCATATCGCAACAAAAAGTACAACCCCCACCGTCCCTAGTTTCATGCATAAGTTTTTTAGTTAAAACGCCTAGGCTTATTTGGCGATACAGCGAACGTTGTAACCGTCATCTTTACTGCCATATCCACCATAGGATGACGTATAAAAACCTGTGGTAACTCCAGCCTCATTCATACAGCTAATACATCCTTTCCATGTCATAGTTCTTGAAACTACAACTCCAGACCCTGGTTCTGTCACAGTTGAAGCAACTTGATAACTCCCCGGGTCTCCACCGTCAAACCAAAACGTTCCTATATATTGTCCCCATTCCACCAGCGTAATAGTTGTTGCTCTATTCAAATAGATTGGAGGCTCGCCGTATATTTGTGCCCAAGACCCAAGATGTGCATTTGGCGGAATATAGCTGTTCAAGAGCCCATTCCAGAGACCTGCGGTTGGTAATCTCCATCCACGCGGACAAATAGATCCAGAGAAATCTTGATCCGCAATTGAATACTCTGTCGCAGATGTATCATTGGAAGCTAATGAGGCAGTCCAGTTATACCAGTTCCCCACTTTGTAGTGCAAACATCCAGTTTTGTCATTTGAGGCAGCAACACAATCATTTAATGAAGCATAGCGATAATATTTAGAATAATCACTGGTAGGATATGTATATAATTCTCCTGGGTCAACGCCATATGGGTCTATATCACTATAGGCATACCCATATGCCTGGTCTCTGTTGCTGACAACATTGATTGTGCCAATGTTGCGTTCTGGTGTCCAGTTGGTAGTCAAATCCGTATCGGCTGGAGTGTAAGACTTTGACGCGGAAAAGTCTAAATCTAGATTTTGGGTCATCCAACATTTGCCGTCTTTTAGTTTTGCGACCCAGTAAGATTTATTGTCACGAAGATCAAGTACGTAAGCTTCAGACCCAATTACAGTGGCATAATCACAAACTTTTGTTCCATTAATCTCCAGATCGATGTCTTGGATGGCAAATCTTAGATCATTGGCAGGGATTCCTTCATAATCGCTGGCCTTTGTAGCTTCGAAATAGTTTCCGGTATACTCACCAGTTGATGGGTCTTTTTCTGGAACGTAAAGACCTTTTTTGTTATTGCCACCTTCTTGGAAGTTACCTGGATTTGTCACATAAGCCATCTCGTAGGCGTCTTGAAGAGTTTTACCACGGAAGTTACCACCGCTACCATTTGCGCTAGGTACGCCATCACAAGTATTTACACTACTATCACAAAGCCATTGAGCATATAGATTAATAGTTTTTGTTGTGGCAGAAACATTAGAAATAATGTCGCCCTCATCACCATAACCAGCACCAGTGCCATCAGTTTTAGTGTTCCAACCATTAAACAAATAACCCGTTTTTGTATATGTATTAGTTTTTAGTTTGTTATACTCTCCCTGCCATATTTGTTGGTTTGCCATAGTGCCGCCATCTGCGCCGTTGCCATTAAATACGACTGTGTCTTTTGGAGTATTTGGGTTTGCTACGGCCTGGAATGAAAGTATATTTGTATAATCGCCAGATGGTTTAGTGCCATCTACTTTAGCAGCCAAGGTCATAGTATGATTTGTACCATTAGTCGGTTCTTCTACTACCCAGGATGATGGGGTATTGGAAGTAAGGATTGGCTGGTAGTCATCACCAACTACTTTGTAGCCCCAAGCATTGGCTGGGAAGTTAGATTCTGCAGAGGTTGCGGAGAGGGTTGAAATTACAGTATTAGAAAGATTATTATGCGTGAGGTTTGTATTTGGTACAGACATTATGATTCTGTAGCCGGTGATATTATTTGTCGCCACATTTAGAGTAAGGTTAGTACTGCCAAATACGGCACTACTCGAGGTTGGGTTTAGCTCAATGCTAGCCGTTGACGGCACAGTTAATTGCAAAGCAGCGTCCGATACATCAATAGAAAACACAGACGAGCTGTCTGCATATGCATTAGACGAAAAAGATAAAGCAACAGCTGTAAGTAATACCACCCAAATGCTTTTCTTTAGCATAGTTTTTGAATTAATTCCTTTAAATCACTATCGTTTTTACACTTAAAGGTAAGGGCGCGGCCTTTGATTACGGCAGTAGCGCCGTATTTTGCAGTAAGTTTGTCTTCATCTTTTCTATATTCATCGCGCTTGATGGCGGAAGCGGAAGATTTTTTGGTGGTCTCGGCAAAATATCTTTCAACTTTGCGTGCGGTCCAGCCTTCGTCGATAATTTTTGGCAAGACTTTTTTGATGGTAACTTCGTCGCGAGAAACGAGTGGCCGCATTACGCCTTCGGTGAGGCCTTCTTTAACCATGATTTTCTTAACATCTTCTGGGAGATTCA
>CAMZIV010000016.1 GCA_947307355.1 uncultured Candidatus Saccharibacteria bacterium | reverse complement strand
CAGTGGTTTTGTCGCCATCGATTACGAGTAAAGCATCAGTTTCGAGCTCTTTAGTGCCTTCCGGGAGGAGGTCCACCCGTAGGGTCTCTTTTTCCTCGACGAGATATTGTTTCCCGCCAACGAGGATAACTGCTTTCTTCATATTAATCCTTTTAAATTAATCTCGTATTATTTTATCACATTTTAGATAAAAATGGAAGAGGTAATCTAGAAAACAAAAAGCGGGCCTTTTGGCCCGCTTGCTTGCCGATATTATTTCATATCAATTTTTGGTTCTTCTGGCTTGATTTCTGGAGTTGCTACATCTTTGCCAGCAGCTGTACCTTCGATAGTCTTAAGAGACTTCTTGGTGCGGTAGAAGTAGTAACCGCCGCCACCGATACCGAGAGCAATTGCGATTGCCATGGCAATTTCGACTGGACCAGTGTTTGGGTATTCTTTTGGAACATCACAATTTTCGTCGGTACGATCAATCTCAACTATAGCTTTGTCGTTTACCGAAGTAATTTCTGAGCTATCACCGTTTTTGCCCTCAACTCTTGCGTTGTTGTATAGAGCAGTTATCTCACATTCTTTGTATGAGCCAGTAAACTTTACTTGATAAGCAATGGAGATTACTTCGCCTGGGCTAACATCACCGATGTAAATACCGTTCTCGTCAAACAAAGATTCGTTTTCTCCTGGATAAGCGATCATGATTGCGCCGCCTACTTCTACGCTCCCTTCCACAGAACGAGTTATTTGGATAGAATCTGCTACGTATTCCATCCCTTTTTCTGAATCTAAGGTGTCGTAGAATCTAACATCGTGGTTAGCGATCTCACCAGTGTTCTTGTATTTAATCGAAAAAGTGACTGTGTCGCCTGGTTTAACTTTTACATTCTTAAGCCATGTAGTTCCATCTGCGCTAACTAACTTTTCAACTTCAAAACCTGGTTTCTTCTTGTGCTCTTCATCGCATTTTACTTTTACCGTGGTGTTGTCATTGTCACGATCTTGGGAATCATAACGAAGCAAAATCTTATTATTGAGAGTTTTATCACAAACAGATTCATCCGGTGATACCTGAGCTTGGTAGATGATTTGAATAAGATCACCTGCAGCCGCATTGCCAACGTTGTAACCGCTGATATCTAAGATATCGTCGATAACTTTACCACTAACATTGTTATTGTCAAATACTTTCACGCTGCCAGCGACCAATTTTAGATCATTATCATGTTCGTCTTTGAAGATGACGTTTGCGAGTTCGGTGTTGCCAGTGTTGTTGAATTCGATGCTATAGGTGACTACATCACCTGGTTTTGCCTCTACGCTCTTTTGCCAGTTTTCCCCATCTAATGAAACTTTTTTGCTAAGAGTGGTGTCAGTCTTTTCTGCGACGAGAGTATAAGTGATATAACCAGAATACTCTGCACAACCTGGAATACGCCCATCTAGTACATTAATGCCGATATACGTACCATTTTCAGTAAATAAATCTGTAGATAGAACAGAGCCATTTACGCGCCCGGCATTATGAATTTTGGCGGTACCAACTTTGTAACGCATAGTGATTTCTTTGTAGTCCGTGGTGAAATACGCTTCATCCCATACATCTTTCGGGTCACCATCTGTAGTTTTGATGATACCAGATATCATACCACGTTCATTTTTCTTAACTACAGTCGGATAACCAGAAGCTACTCTTACACCGTTCGCAATACCCTTGCCACTTGCATTAAGATTGCTGGCCGCATTGTTATGATAAGCAATGTAGACTTCATATTCCCTACCTGGGATAACCTTGACTTCGTCTGAGTATTTTTCATTCGTAGACATATCTCTTACGCGAACGAAATTGCGCTCATCACCGATTGCCGCATTGTCTGTAATAGAGTTAAACACAACGTGATCCGCTGGGTTGTCATTTGTATACGTTGTACGTTCTGGGCCCCATGCAAAAGTTGGTGATGCCCAAGCCATAGTAGCAGCCGAGAATACGGCTAACCCAGAGATTATTTTTGTAATATTTTTCATCTCTTTCTCCTTCCTTCCTATGAGTTATTGTTTAAGTTTAAGTTGGAAAGACCATCGCCACCTTGGTCACCTGGAAGTGCAAAATCACCATTCGCCCAGTCCTCTGCATCACGGGCTTCATCGTTTATTGACATTTCTTCAGCGTGAGCTTTTTCTTCTTCGGCTTTTCTGTCAGCTTCTTCCTGTGCTTTTCTAAGAGCTTCCTCTTCTGCTTGTCTAGCTGCTGCTTCTTCGGCAGCTTTCCTTTGTGCTTCTTCCTTTTCAGCAGCTGCTTTTGCTGCTGCTTCTTCGGCAGCTTTCCTTTGTTCTTCTTCGAGTTTTGCCCTTTCTGCTTCTTCGGCAGCTTTCCTTGCCGCTTCTTCTTCAGCGGCTTGTCTTTCTTTTTCAGTTTGGTCTTCTGCCGCTTTATTGTCATCTTGAGCTTTTTGTTCTTCTAGATTTTTGATTGGTTCAGTGTTTTGGTCCTCAGTGGTTTGTGGAGTAGTTTCCTCATCAAGTTCTTGTACGTCTGTATAGTCATTGCCCATGTTCTTTTTCTCTGCTTCTGGGTCTTTTTTATCATTTTCCTCGTACTTGTAAACCGTTATTTCGTATGTAGTTTCTTCAGTCTCCTCATCATAAATTTCTACCATCTGGAAGATGTTGCCACATTTTTCGAGAAAACGAGTTGTTCTCGTAACGGTGGTTGACTCTTTATATTTAAAGGTAAGGACTTTTTCTTCGTTGCCTGTTTTAATGTTTTTATATTCGGCTTCTCCTGTTTGCCTATTCCTGTATAGATGATAATCGGCATACTCTGAATTCTGCCCTGTGGTTGCCAAAGTTTGGCGAACTTCGTTTACGGTCTCTTCGGCTACTTCTGCGTTGTCGAAGTAACCTTTGAGCATACCCAATATGGCATTTCTTTCTTCTTCTGAGGCGTTTTCAATTTTTTCAACAGCTCTAAGGTAGTCCATGTCTTTAAAGCCTTCGGCTTGAACGCTAATTAGAAATGCTGCAGCAGATGATGCCTGCTTGTAACATGACATCTCCATGGCCTTTGCTTTTTGTTCTACGGTTGCATTCTCCAAATCCGTATCCATATATTCGTGCAACAAGGCATCTGTAGCAACCATAGCATTCTTCGAAACTTTGCCATATTGATCGCCTTCTTCTTTCGTCTTAGAACCATTCATACCTATATCATCATATTGTTTAAAGGAACCATCGACGGTTTCATCGAATTTTTCTATGCCGGTATAAACGTTCACTTGTTTTTCTTCTTCTGCAGAAGTGTCTTCTACTTCAGTATCCAAAGTGATTTCTGGTTGTTCTATTTCTGGAGCTTCAGAAGTATATGGGGCTGGCTCTTCTTTTGGTTTTTGCTTATTTCTATAGTTAAGAATGGTGAGGATAGGAGCGCCCACGGCCAACGTTACAAGTGCTCCTGTCAATACCACTTTAGCGAGCGTGGAGTGTTTAAACTCTTCCCATCTCTGGTTAATCATTTCCCTGTTGAGAGTTCTCTCACCGGCAGCCCGCTTTTCCCCTCTGGTTCTCTCGCCGGCAGCGCCGCCTGTTTCAAAATCATTGTTGATACTGAAAGAGCTCACTACTTCGTCATCATCATAACCGGCTTCGTCTTCGACATTATACCTTCTGTTTATGTCTTTTTCAGCCTCTTCATACTTTTCGTTATTGACTGTTTCGTATATGCTGCCACCGAATGGCGCGCTATTTGGATTAGGCATTGTTTCCTCCTATCAATCTTTGGGCAAATTTTCGCATCGCTTCAGCGGTTCGCTGTTCAAGATTTACACCTGCATTAACAAAGAAATTCTTGAGTTCGGCCTCACTGGTTTGAGGATTGGTCATCAAGCGTCCAGCCTCATTAAGTTGTTCTGGGGTAAAGTCCCCAAAAATTGCGACTCCAATCTCATCATCGAGTTCCTTTATCGCCGTTTCACGCTCTTCTTTGTATGTTTCGGCGGGCTGACCGGGATATTTTTGCGCAAGAAGCGCATCGACAAACTGGCCCAAGGTTTCTCGATCGTTGAGATTGTTCTCCATAAAAATAGTTTTTTAGTGTTGACCTTTCTGTCTTAAGATTAGCATAAGCGTTCGGTAATTGTCAAGCTTATGCTTTGGTGTTGTCAGGTGTTTTGCTTCCGCCAAAAAACCGAACATTAAGTTCGGTTTTTTGTGTAATTTATGGTTATTCTCCTATATGGCGGCCATGAACATCACGGCCATTTCGTAAAACATATGTATGTGTTGTATTTTTGCAGGGTCATATGTTACATTGGTAAACTCCTTGTTTAAAGTTGATATTAATTCACTCATCTTATGTTAAGGTTCCTTTCTGTTTTTGTTTTATAATCCGAGAATTTTTGCACCAATCTGACGAGATTTGATGCGGCTGATCGTTTCTTTACTTACTTCTGTCGGCGAGACATAGGTCCCCTCGCTTTCGTAGAATTCATATCCTGGTAATTTAAATGTTTCTATTCCCGCCATTTTTGTTTTTCCTTTGTTTATTTTTGTTGTTTGTTAGAATTTTTATTTTATTTTCTAACTTGATTTGAGTATAGCACACTTTGGCGAATTTGTCAATAATGTTTATGCTTAATTTTTGTTCATTTGTCAAGTTTCTAGAGGAAACTTGGAACTCCGTAAACAAATTAACAGAGGAAAAAATTGAACAAAAAAATAGGCCCGGAGGCCTATTTTTGGTATTAGCTAGATTTTTTCTAACGAGATTGTGACATTTTCGCCATTAATTTTGGCGATTTCGTCGTAGGCGAAGTTGCCATTTAGCTCAATGTTGTCAGCTAAGACTTCTGCCGTAATGAAGTCTAGGTGCTCTTTTGGAGCCTCTACGGAAAGCGAGAGACGGATTTTGTCGCCAGGAGCAAGACCGGCCTTCTTGCGAGCAGCTTGGATAGCACGGACGAGTTCACGGGCGTATCCTTCCCTTTTTAGCTCCTCGGTAAGAGTCTTGTCTAAGAAGAGCTCCTTGCCGTTTTCTACGGTTTTAACGTTGACTTCCTCAGCGATAATCTGTTCATAGTACTCCGAAAGCTTTTCGCCAGCATAAACTAGTTTTGAGAGTGGCTGACGGATCTTAATTTGGTCTTCGGTCTCAGACTTTTGCATACGAAGTGCGAGAGCGTCCGTAATAATCTCGCGGCAACGCTTCATATCGTTTAAGATATCCTTGTCGTCGATTTCGGTAGTCTTAGGAAAGTCTAGGAGATGGACAGATTCTTCCTTGCCAGTCATCTTTTGATAGAGTTCTTCGGCTAGGAATGGTGTAAATGGCGCCAAGATCATTGCGATGCGAATAAGGACCATATGAAGTGTCCAGAAGGCCTCTTTTTTGTCTTCCTCGTCTTCGTTCTTGCTGAAACGGCGGCGAGAGCGGCGAACAAACCAGTTGGAGAGATCATCTACGAATGGTAAAACGCCTTCAAGGGCCTTTGGTATATTATATTCAGCCATGCCGTCCATGATTTCAGCCTTAACCTCATAAAGGCGAGCCAAAATCCAGCGGTCTAGAGGGTTCTTCAAATCTGAAATGAGCTTGCCAGCTGGCCTCCAGCCGTTTTCTGAATCCCAACCTTCTACCTCGGCATAAGTGGTAAAGAAGTCATAGACGTTCCAAATCATAGCAAGTTTGCGGTTCACGTCGGAAACATCCTTGTCTAGGAGGGCGAAATCTTCGCCTGAAAGAACTGGTGAACTCAGAAGCAAGAAGCGGAGCGCATCAGCAGAATACTCATCCATAAGAATGTTTGGATCAGTGTAATTGCCGAGAGATTTACTCATCTTGCGGCCATCGTTACCTGCCAAGGTGCCAGTAGTAATAACGTTCTTATAGGCATTCTTTGGACCGTTCTTGGCCTTTTCACCAAAGGCGCCGATAGAGGCGAGGGCGGTATTTACGGCGTGGACATAATAGAACCATGCACGAACCTGGCCAACGTATTCTACGATGAAATCGGCTGGGTAATTAGTTTCAAATTTCTCTTTGTTCTCGAATGGATAGTGAAGCTGGGCAAATGGCATGGAGCCAGATTCAAACCAACAGTCTAACACCTTTTCGATACGAGTGAAGTGTTCGCCGTCGATATCAAAGGTAATATCGTCTACCCATGGGCGGTGATAATCTTCGAGCTCGACGCCGGAGAGCTCTTTTAGCTCTGCATAGGAGCCGATGACTTTTACAGTTCCCTTGTCGCCCTTCCAGACTGGCATAGCAGTGGCCCAGAAGCGGTCACGGCTTAGGTTCCAATCTGGGGCAGCTTCGATGTTTTTCGCGAAGCGGCCGTGCTTTAGATATTCTGGGAACCAGTTAATATTCTCGTTTTCTTCGAGCATCATCTTTTTCTGGCCGTCGATATCAAAGAACCAGCTTGGGAAAGCGCGGTACATGATGCGCTCTTTAGAGCGAGGGTTGAATGGGTATTCGTGCTGAATATATTCAATCTTATAGATAATACCCTTTTCTTCTAAGCATTTAGCAATGAATTTATTGCCGGCCCAAGCCTGGATACCGTTCTCATCGGTATCGCGTACACCAAGAGCATGAAGTTCGTCGGCCATTTCTTTCAAATAATAGCCGTTTTCATCTAGACAATCCACAAAATCTACTTCGTTTTTGTTGGCGAGAGCAAAGTCGTCTTCACCATAGGCTGGAGCAATGTGGACGATGCCGGTACCATCTTCGGCGGAAACGAAATCACCTGGAAGCACAGTATAAGTATCCTTGCGAACAATGGTGCCATCTTCGCCACGAAGGCCGAGATCAAAGAGGCCATCAGCTACAGCGATGATTGGTTCATACTTTTTGCCAATAAGAGCGGTGCCTTTTACGGCTTTTTCTGGCTTTTGTTCTGGGAATAGAACCTTAGCGCGCTCAAGAGCAACGATAAGGGTGTCACCTTCGACATTATAATAGCCATAGTCTAGCTCTGGGTTGATGGCAAGACACATGTTAGCTGGCAAGGTCCAAGGAGTAGTGGTCCAGGCAAGAAGGTATGCATCATCATCTTTTAATTTGAACTTTACATAGGCGGATGGGTCAGTGACGGTTTGATAAGCGTCGTTATCCATCGTAACTTCGGCCTTAGAAACAGGGGTGGCGAACTTAGTATCATACATCAATACTTTGCGACCTTCGTAGATTTTGCCGGCATTATAGAGCTCTTTAAAAGCCCACCAAACCGACTCCATAAAATCTTTGTTCATGGTGCGGTAGCAATTGTCAAAGTCGACCCAACGACCAACACGGTCGATGGTACCACGCCATTCTTCAGAATTGGCTACCATAGATTCACGAGCCTTAATGATGTAGTCTTCTAGAGACCATTTGGTGCCAATTTCACGACGATCGGTAATGCCAAGCTGTTTTTCAACGAAGTTTTCTGCCGGGAGCCCATGGCAGTCCCAACCCCAACGACGCTCAACATGGTAGCCTTGCATGGTCCAGTAGCGAGGGACGGCGTCTTTTACAACGGAGCTAAGAAGGGTACCGTGGTGTGGCAAGCCGGTAATAAACGGAGGACCATCATAAAAAACGTAGGATTTGTCGATAGGACGATTCTCTACCGACTTTTCAAAGGTTTTGTTTTTCTTCCACCACTCTACGAGTGATTTTTCGTACTCGATGGCTTTTCTACGAGTACCAGCTTGGTATTTCATGTTGGCTCCTTTATTATTAAAAAATCCAATGCTAACGCATTGGAACTCATCTAGAGCGGTACCATCCAATTTCCGATGATTCGGCACTTAATTCGTCTCTTACGCGGATTCACGAGCGGTTCTAATCGGTTTCCCTTTCTTCCGCCGGCTTGCAGTTGATAGCTGCTAAAAAACGCCTTTAATAGGTTTAGTATATCACATTCTGAATTTAAGTAAAATGATTATGGTTTAGATTGCGTAATACAAAACTTCATTAATCAGTGGTAAATCGCGACCTTTCCAGACGCTGTGGACCTGGCCGTTGTTGTCGATAGCGATAAAAGTCGGATATTCTACAATGTCGTAAGTCTCACAAAAACCAGGGTTCTTGTCTGGGTCCATGGTTTCGATTTCCCGGCCAGTTTGGCGGCGGAAATTCTCTAGCCACTCATCTACAGAGCGCGTATAATCTTGTCTGTCACGATAAACACATACCACCCGCATTTTGTTATTTCCTTTTTTTCTGTTCTTTTAGAATGTTTTCGAAATCTTCTAGAGTTTTAAATTCACGGAAAACTGAGGCAAAACGAATATAAGCAACTTCATTTACTTCAGCAAGGACATCCAGAACAGCGTCGCCGATTTGTTTGGAGGTGATTTGATCTGAACCAGTAGCATAGAGGATATCAGTAGCGCGGTTGACGACGTCTTCGACTTCGAGTTCAGAGTTGAAGAACTTACCTACACTGCGACGAACAGCAAGAGCAAGTTTGTCACGGTCAAAGATTTCGGTGTTACCACTGCGTTTAGTTACAGTGAGGGATGGGCGCTCGATGCGCTCATAAGTGGTAAAGCGACGACCATCTGCAGTCTCGCGACGACGGCGAATCATAGTGCCGTCAACAGTCTCGCGGCTTTCTAGAACTTTGCTGTCCCCTATCCTAAAATTTTGTTCTACCATCCGCACCTCCTTTTAATAATTAATCTTTCTTTCTTTTGCGGAAACGCTCACGAAGAGAAGGTGGTACATCCATCTCGTCTTCCTCTTCGGTAGAAGGAGTCTCTGGTTCTGGCTCTGCATCTGGATCGTTCTTGATGGAATCCCACATATTGGATTTGTTTTCTACGGCAAATTCCTTGGTGTCGGTCTCTGGTTTTTCTTTGTCGGCGTCAAAGGAAGGGACTTCGGAAACGGCTGGCTCGTCATCATTGAAATAGTTGGCATCGAAACCAGTAGCTACTACAGTAACAACAATTTCGTCTTCGAGTTCTGGACGGATAGAAGCACCAAAGATAATGTTGGCATCTGGGGATACAGCGCCAGTAATGACTTCGGCAGCTTCTTGGACTTCGCTCATGCTCATGTCATAACCACCAGCAACGCTAAAGAGTACGCCACGTGCACCTTCGATTTTAACCTCGATAAGTGGTGATTCTACGGCCTGTTGAGCAGCGATCACAGCGCGGTTTTCGCCGGAAGCGCGGCCAATGCCCATAAGAGCAGAGCCGGCGTTTTTCATGATAGCTTTAACATCGGCAAAGTCTAGGTTGATAAGGGAGTGCTCAGTAATGAGTTCGGAAATACCCTGAACACCTTGGCGCAAAACATCATCAGCAATCTTGAAAGTTTCAAGAAGTGGGGTGCGTGGGTCGATAGTTTGGAGTAATCTGTCGTTTGGAATAGTGATAAGTGCATCTACTTGACGAGCAAGTTTATCAATAGCGAGCTCAGCATTTGCACGACGCTTGGCACCTTCAAATGTGAATGGTTTGGTAGCAACACCTACGGTGAGGATGTCTTTTTTGCGAGCTTCCTCTGCTACAATTGGGCCTGCACCAGAACCGGTACCACCACCAGCACCTAAAGTAATAAATACCATATCTGCACCATCAAGTGCTTTATCGATGGCTTCACGGCCCTCTTCTGCAGCTTCACGGCCTTTTTCTGGATCGCCACCAGCACCTAGGCCTTTACCAATATGAACCTTGGTATCTGCACTAGAGTGATGCAAAGCTTGCGCATCAGTATTGATGGCGACAAACTCTACGCCTGATAGCCCAACTTCTTTCATTCTATCAACAGCGGAACCACCGGCACCGCCAACGCCCACGACTTTTATGCTTGCTGTACTCTCCACCTCTGTCGGTTTGATTTCTGGCATAATAATCCTCACTTTAATTAGTACCAGTATACAACAGATTTAGAATTTTGAGAAGATATTCTTGAAGAGATTCCCTGGTTTTTTGGCTTTTTTGAGTTTGGTTTTAGAAGCTTTTTTGGATTTCTTTGGAGCAGAGGTTTCAAAATTACTATCTTCGGCAGCAAACATGGCTAGACCAATAGCGGCAGCATATTCTGGCTTGGCGACAGCGTCGGAAACACCGCCAAAACCTTGAGGAATACCAACTTTTACAGAAGCCTCTAATACTTGTTTAACGAAAGCTTCGATACCGCGCATCTTGGCGCCGCCACCAGTAATAACAATTCCCTCTGGGAGGCGTTGATCGTATCTAGCGGCTTTGAGATGTTTTCTGATTTCACCGAAAATTTCTTCGAGACGGGCTTTTACGACTTCGTCTACTTCTTTGCGTTCGAAGTTACGTTCCATTTTGCCCTCTTTGCCAATCTTGATAACTTGGGATTTGTTGGAATCGAAGCTACCGGTAACAAAGCGGCGTTTGATTTCTTCGGCCATGTCTGGGTCGATAGCGAGGACAATGGCGAGGTCGTTGGTAATATTGTTTGATCCAGCTGGGACTACGCCAACATATTGAAGGTCGCCCTCTTCGTAAATAGCAACGGAAGTAGTAGTAGCACCAAAGTCGATAATGGCGACACCGTTCTCTTTTTGGCGCTCGGTAAGGACAGCTTTACCGGCGGCAACTGCGGATGGAATTAAGCGTTCTGCTTCGACATCGGCCGAGGCAGTGGCTTTTTTGAGATTTTCACAGTTTGGAGTAAGAGCAGAGATAACATTGGCGCGAATCTCTAGACGTGCACCAGACATACCAATAGGGTCTTTAATTCCCCCTTGGCCGTCGATGGCGTATTCTAGAGGGACAACTTCTAGTACATCACGATTGGCCGGAATGCGGCCAGAGACGGCGATGTCTTCTACGCGGTCTAGGTCTTCGTCATTAATTTCGTGATCGTTTGTGCCGACGGCAACCATACCTTCGGTCTTGGTAGAAAGAAGCTGCGACCCATTGATGGAAACATAGGCGCTGCGAACATCGTAGCCGCCCATGCGCTCAGCATCGCCGAGCATTTTGTCGATAGCGCCAGCAGGACCAGCAAGATTTGCCGGTATACCTTTACGCATACCTGTAGATTTACCTTCGTTGTAACCAACGATTGCGAGGCTACCATCAGATTCTACGGTAGCAATTATGGCACGGACGTTTTCGGTGCCAACATCAAGTCCTGTAACAAAGCGCTTTTCGTTATCCATAAGCGAATTATAACACACAATTTGAAGAATAACAAAATTTTTTAGAGAGCGCTCAAGGGCGCTAGCCCAAGGTTACTCTCTAAAAAATTTGTTATTCTTCTGGTAATGTGAGTACCTCATACCCATCTTGGGTGACGAGGACGGTGTGTTCGCAGTGACAGCCGGTGGAGCCATCTTTCATCTTTACAGACCAGTTATCGTCTTTGTCTACATAGTTGGCCGGTTTGCCAAGACAAGACATTGGTTCAATACAGATAGTGTCGCCTTCTACAAGTTTGTAGCCATGGCCTTTTTTGCCATAGTTTGGCACTTCTGGGCCTTGGTGCATCTCTTTGCCGATGCCGTGACCGATGTAATTTTCAATTACACCAAGGTGGCCTTTTCTTAAGACAGTCTCTACGGCGTGGCCAATATCGCCAATATGAGCGCCTGGTTTCACTTGCTCAATTCCCTCCCACAGAGAGGATTCGGTGACTTCAATCATCTTTTTGACGGCTGGTGAACCTTTGCCACCAACAAGCATCGTAAAGGCAGAGTCGGTATGATAACCCTTGTAATAAATAACGAGGTCAAATGAAACTTTGTCGCCTTCTTCTAGAGGTTCGTCCTTTGGAGCTCCATGAACTAGCTCGTCGTTAACAGAAATACAGATAGCACCTGGAAAATCTTCCTCAAGCATATCATAAGAAACTTTGGCACCACGAGCGACGATTTCTTTGCGTACCCAGGCATCTATCTCTGTGCCAGTCATGCCAGGCTTTACATAGGCTTTAAGGTCTCTTAGGAGATTCCCCATGATTTTGCCACCTTCACGCATGGCAGAGATTTTTTCATCTACCTCAGCACGGGTGTTGTTTTCGATATTGATTTGTTTATTCGCCATAGCTCTTTTCGATTTCTCCACCATTCACGTCGTCTTCTTGAATGGTTGCATTTGGATTTAGTTTTTTGATCACATTTATTAATCGGTCTGTTACAGTATCAATTGGACCGACACCGTCTACACGTTCTACTGGGATATTTTTAGCTTCTAACAGAGGTAAAATTGAACAAATATTTTGTTCAAAAATCTCAAAACGACGGTCAATAGCTTCTTTTTCTAAGTCGTCTTCACGACCGCGAAGCTCAAGACGATGATATAATTCTTCTTTTGGAACTTCCAAAATAATAGCGCCGTCGATCTTCCCCGCCATGTTTTCCATCATCCATTTAGCTTGGTATTCATCACGTGGATAACCATCAAGAATTATATCGTATCCTTCTGCCTCAGCTTTTTCAATTTGCTTATTCATAAGGCGAATAACGTCATCGTCTGGGATGAGTTTGCCCTGATTAACCGTATCAGTGTATTCTCCGGTGTCGCGAATGACCTGGCCGACAGAGAAAGTACGCCAACCAAAGAGCTCCGCAAGGGCTTTCCCTTGGGTGCCTTTACCTGAACCTGCTAAACCAAATAAAATAATCATGTTTTCTCCTGTTACGTATATTATTATATACTAAAATATCCCCTTACGGGGATATTTTTATTTAAGTCCTAGTTTGATACGTTCGGTCTTTTCGGCCTTGCGTGCTTCGCGGATGATTGCCTTGATACGGCGTTCACGCTTTGACATTGGTTTAGCAAAGCGCATTTGCGACTTCTTAAGAGGCATGATTCCACTCTGGAGGACTTTGCGGTTGAAGCGGCGGATAATATTCTCGTTTGCTTCTCCCTGATCTTTTCTAGTAACTTTAATAGCCATATTGAGAGGTATTATATCACAGATTAGGATAGATAGCAAGAGTTTAGATACGAGACTAGGATTTTGCTTCGCAAAATCCTTCCGTTCCTCCTCGCTCGATAATTCCAAAGCAAGCTTTGGAATTATACTCGCTTCGTCGTCCGGTCGAACTACGTTCGTAGTCCCTTCGAATACACTAAAAAGAATTAAAAATAAGACCCTTCGGGTCTTCTTTTTAATTCTTATGGCGGATCCGACGAGACTCGAACTCGCGACCTCTGCCGTGACAGGGCAGCGCTCTAACCAACTGAGCTACGAATCCAGCACATATATATTATATATCAATACTCTATTTAAATCAAGGGGTTACATGCCAGGAATTTTGAAGGCACCTGGGTTTGCAGCTTGCTGATTATAAACTTGGTCTTGCATGGCTGGTTGGCCACCCATAGTTACAGGGCTAGGTACCTCTGGGGCTGGGGCAATTGGAGCAGCGGGGGCGGCCGGCGCAGCAGGCATTTCCATAGCCGGGGCTGGAGCGCCAAAATCAATCGGCGGTGTTGGTGGTGGTGGCAAAGTACCATCATCTGGCATTGGCATATAGTTTATCTCTGGGACACCGTTGATCTCTGGTGCGGTTGGTACCGGTGGTGCAAAACTGGCAGCCGGGTTGGCGTTGGCAAGCTCTGGTGGGGTGACAATTGGCGCGACTGGAGCAGCTGATACACCGGATTCAGCAAGAGCATCTTCTAGCATCTGGCCGTATTTATTATCCCCTTCCTCAACTTCAGTAGAGAAATCATCTGATGGAGCTATTACCATTTCGCTTTGGCCCATTTCTGGGTTTTCTGGCGGTTCGGAGGTAGCCATAGTTGATGCGTCTGGGGTAGAAATAACTGGGCTCGGCGCCTCAACTGGCGGGAGCTGGTCTTCTGGTTGGTCTTCAATACGAATTGGTTCTTCTGCGATAACTGGGGTAGCCACATCGCCTGCAGTGGCGAGGCTGGCCTCTGCAGCTTTGAGATCATCCATCATAGAGTCCGCTTTTGGCTCTTCCGGAGCCTCTGCTGGAGCCTCTGTTGGGGCCTCTACTGGGGCTTCTGCCGGAGCAGGTTCTGCCTCTGATTCTTCTGGAACTATCGTTTCAAATTCGGCTGGTCCTTCAGATGGTTCTTCCCCTTCGTGTTTAATATCTAGCGCGGTTGGATCGGCATCTGAAGGTTTTTTCTTGCTGACACTTGCGTATGACAAAATTTCGTTTTCGGTTTCAGAAGTAATGTTCTTTGCAATAAGCTGTTGGTCTGCACCAGATTCCATCAATTGGGCAGAAATCTTCATGGTTTCAGAGGTGGTACTAGCGTTTGAGAAGCTGTTAGTGGCAGCTACAATACCGGTGAGGAAGGCCGTAGCTTCGTCTTTCTCGATAGAGATATCACTTTTAATACCATATAATAACTTGGCGACCATTTCGGAAACGGAGCTAGCGTTTTTATCACTCCACTCAATTTCGCCGAGTTTGCCTGGTTTGCCGGTAGTGATGTTTACAATTACAGCGTCGTGCATAATACGACCGTGTTCGCGAAGCGCAGAATCAAGGTCGATACCGTTGGCTACGTCAAGAGCAAGCACGAGATCGATATTGAAATCACCGTAGGAATAGTCTAGGTCTTCTTCTGCAATGCGTTCCTTGTATGGGGTAATATAGATTTTGACATAGTCGCCATCGAGTTTATAACGGAGATGGTCGGCTTTTTCCTTATTTAAGGCAATTACAAAATCTTGCAAGGCATCGGCAGTGCTTTCAAAAGTCTCCTCTGGCTTAAGGAACTCGAGAGCATTTGGTGTGCTGCCAGAATAGATAGCAGTGGCACGTTTGCCAAGTTTGTCTAAGTAAAGTGACAAGCCGATAGCAGCAGCAAGTTCATCTACGGATGGGTCCGAAGAGAGAGCGATAAGGATGTTTTGCGATTCAGCGATTTTGTTTGCTACTTCAGAGATAATTCCATCTGATTGTTCTTCTTCGCCTTGAGCTTCTTTTAAGGCATCTTTTAAAGGTCCGTCTGGGACAGTAGTCACGCCATCAGAAACTGGAGCCGGGATAGCAGGCGCCGGAGCGTCAGAAACTGGAGCTGGATTAGTGGTTGGAATTGGGTTTTGTGTTGTTTGTGTGTTGTTATCAGGCATGACAAACCTTTCTTGGAATCCATTTTAACATAAGCGTCAAGATAATGCAAGAGGAAAAAGTCTTTACTTTTCTAGAGAAAAGAGTTATAATAACGGGAAGTAATTAATTTTTAATGTAAATAGGAAGAAAATGCCGATTATTAAATCTGCCAAGAAGGCCGCTCGCCAAGCTGAAAAACGCACCGAGCACAATGTAGAAATCAAGAAAGCTATCAAAGCCGCTGTTAAGGCTTTTAAAGCTAAACCAACCGCAAAGACTCTTTCCGCTGCTCAATCCGAATACGATAAAGCTGTGAAAAAAGATCTTATCAAGAAAAATACCGCTGC
>CAMZIV010000015.1 GCA_947307355.1 uncultured Candidatus Saccharibacteria bacterium | reverse complement strand
AAGGAGGTTTATGTCTAAAACAATTGAGACGGATATTAGGACGTTTACTAAGTTTTGGTTGGTGCCGGTGGGCATTGCAGCTGTTATTTTCATTCTTTACAAAGCACTCACTGGCTTAGTAATTATTGGCATTTCTATTTTTCTCGCACTCGCACTCAAACCTCTAGTTCGTAAAGTTAATTCTTTCTTCAATAGGCATTTTGGTACCGACAAAAAACACCAAACTGTTTCAGCAATTTTAGCTTACCTTATCGTAGTACTCTTTATTGGTGGCATTGCAATCACTATTGGGCCGGTCGTTGTTAACGAAACTTCAAAGTTTATTCAACAGTTTCCACAAACTTTCCAAGAAAGCTTTGGTGGTTGGGACGGAATTAACAGTTTTGGGCATAATATTGGTATCGAGAATCTCCAAGGCGAAATCACTAACGCACTCAGTAATATTTCTGATAACCTAGTAGGTGCTTTCGGTGCCAATTTGGTCGCAAATATTAGTGGAATTGCCGATGTAATAATGAAGATTGTTCTGGTGATTGTTTTGACTTTACTCTTCTTGCTTGAAGGACCAGCCATGGCAGACAGGCTATGGCTAAGTGTCAGCGCAGGCGACGAGAACAAAAAAACCGTCTCTGTAGCAAAACGCGTGGTTTCCAGAATGGCCGGTGTAATCTCCACATACGTTTCACGCCAGGCTATTGTAGCTATAATTGACGGGCTAGTTTCTGGCCTGATTGTTTGTTTACTTGCATTAATCTTTAACTTTAATCCTGCAATTGCGGTACCTATGGGCATGACCACCATGATCTTTTACATGATTCCAATGTTTGGCCAATTTATCGGTGGCACATTAGTCACTTTAATTTTAGCGGTTTCTAGCCCTATTGCTGCGGTGGTTTTTGCCATAATATATATAATATATGCACAAATCGAGAATAATGTGATCTCGCCAAAGATTCAGGGCGACGCTTTGAATCTCCCGGCCGTAGTAATTCTTTCTGCGGTGGTTATCGGTATGTACATGTTTGGCATTATCGGCGCTATCGTTGCAATCCCAATTGCCGGTTGTATCCGTGTACTCATCGACGAATACCCAAATATTATCAAAGCAGCCAAAGGTTAATTCATGACTGACGCCGAACAAAAGAAAAAACGTCTTCGAAAAATTTTATTCTTTTTGATTTTCTTAATTATCAATGCGGCTGTGATTACAGCTACAGCTATTTCGGAATTCGGTAATTCGGAAAACGCTGCCAAAATTTCTGATGTCCACATGAACTGGTGGTTGCTCATTCCGGCGGCTGCTTGTTTTGCAGTGGCAATGGTGGTCGAGATCGATAAATACCGTTTAATGATGCGTGGTGTTTCTGACCAAGATACTTTTAAACCAGGTCAGGATTGGAAACACGCGCGCCGTACCGTGGTGCTTGGAAGATATTATGATAATATAACGCCAGCTGCAATTGGCGGCCAACCTTTCCAGATTTATTATCTTCATAAAACGGCTGGACTTTCTACTGGTATCGCGTCGGCGGTTTCGATTTTCGGAATGATTTCAATTCAGATTGCGTTCATTCTAATTGCCCTGTTTTGTTTTATTTTTAGTAATCTTGCTCAAGAAAACCCAGCACTCCTTATTACGGCTTTATTTGGGCTCTTGTTCTATGCATTTTGGCCATTTATGATGTTTATGGCACTTTTCTTCCCAAAAATTGCTGAAAAAATCATCACAATTATCGTAAGGTTTCTAGCCAAAATCAAAGTCGTTAAAAACCGTGATGCGGCCATTAAGAAAACTGAAGATGGCGTTAAAGATTATGTCCACGCAATTAAAGTAATTTTGAAGCGCAAAGGTTTGTTTGGAAAAGCAATTATAATGTCGCTTGTTTTTAACGTACTAGTGGCATCGATCCCATGGTTTGTACTTACAGCTTTTGGCGGCAACGTCGACTTCTTCTCGTCGTTCGCTCTTACGATCGCCGTGATGGCTGCTGTTTATTTCATCCCAACACCAGGCAACTCCGGTGCCGCGGAGGGTACGTTCTATATGGTATTTTCTGGTCTTACGACTGGTTATGTGTTCTGGGCTATGCTAGCGTGGAGATTCTTTGCATATTATATATACATTATTATGGGGCTATTTGAATACGCTGTGATGCAAATCGAAAGGAAACAAAAAAAGTAAATGCTCCGGTTGTTACGCTATCTCAGGCCATATTGGTGGCAAGCTATCTTGCTGGTGCTGCTCACGGGGGCACAAGTTTATGCTACCTTGCAACTACCTGCACTCATGGCAAAAATCATTAATGAAGGCATTGTCGTAGGTAATACGGATTATATTTGGAAGACCGGCGGACTTATGATTCTTCTTGCCATTTGTTCTGCACTTTGTTCACTCGCGGCAGGGTTTTTGTCTGCGAAGGTTGGGGCTTATTTTGTCAAAGATTTGCGTGAAGATATTTATAAAAAAATTATGCTTCTAAATACTTCGGACCTAGAAAAGTTTAGTACCGCCTCTCTCATTAACCGTACCACAAATGACACGAACCAAGTTCAGCAAACCATTGTGATGATGTTGTCACTCATGCTTCATGCACCGCTCTTTTGTATTATCTCACTTGGCATGGCAATCAGCACGGCTCCGGATATGAGCTGGATTATTGCGCTCGGCGTAGTAACTGTACTAGGTTCCATCATCATGATTATGTCGCTTGTAATCCCTAAATTTAAAGTTTTCCAAACTTTGGTAGACAGAATTACGTTAATTACCCGCGAAAATCTTACTGGGCTTAAAGTAATTCGTGCCTTTGATAATGAAAAATTAGAAAAGGCAAAGTTTAAGAAAACAAACGATAGACTTACAAAACTCCTCATTTTCATTGATCGGATTTTGGAGCTGCAAAATCCAATTATTAATATTGTATTAAACGGGCTCACGCTGCTTTGCACTTTCATTGGCATCACACTCCTTTCCAAAGATTTTGCATATTTAGGCAATATGACAGCTTTCGCACAATATGTAACATTCGTGATGATCTCATTCTTGATGCTTTCAATTCTATTTGTAATGCTTCCACGTGCTAACGTTTCTGCAAGCAGGATTAATGAACTATTAAAATCTGAGCCCCGCGTGCATTGGAAAACAAAAACTTTAGGTGTGCCAGAAAAAACTGCTTCGGTCGAATTTAAAAAAGTTGAATTTAAATATCCCGATGCAGAAGAGAAAGTGCTTGAAAATATTTCGTTCGTCGCCAAAGCTGGGCAGACCACTGCATTTATTGGCTCTACTGGTTCCGGTAAATCAACACTCATTAATCTCGTACCGAGATTTTATGAACCAACTGCTGGTGAGATTCTGGTTAACGGTATCTCGACTTCTGATTATAATAAAGATGACTTAATGAAACGAATTGGTTTAGTGCCACAAAAAGGGATTCTATTTTCTGGTTCGGTTAAATCAAATATTAAATTCGGCGCACCAAATGCTACTGACGAGCAAGTAGTAGAAGCCGCAAAAATTGCTCAGGCCGATGATTTTATTAAAAAGCTTCCAGACGGATACAACTCACATATTGCACAGGGTGGAACCAATGTTTCCGGTGGGCAAAAACAAAGAATCTCAATTGCGAGGGCAATTTGTAAAAACCCAGATGTTTACATCTTTGATGATTCTTTCTCAGCACTCGATATGAAAACCGATGCAAAACTTCGCGAAGCATTGAGACCAATCGTGACCGAATCCGTAGTTTTGATTGTGGCGCAACGCGTGAGCACAATTAAAAACGCAGATCAAATAATCGTGCTCGATAACGGCAAAATCGTAGGAAAGGGCACACATAGAGAGCTTCTTAATAAATGTTCCGTCTACAAAAGTATTGTTAAATCTCAACTTTCTGACAAAGAATTTGAACAAGAACTGAAGGAGGCCCATGCATAACGATATACATGGTAAGGGTAAAGCCTTGCACGGCCGCCAAACTTTCCGTAAATTCATACATTCGATCAAACGTTACTGGTTCTTGATTTTGTTTGCGGTCTTACTTGCCATAGGTTCAGCACTGCTAGGCGTGTTTATCCCAAAGATTCTTGGCGATATGACTAATATTGCTGTTGATACTTATCCGGAAGTAGATATGGATGCAATTGGCGCAAAAGCAATTATTGTAATATTATTATTTGTTATTTCTGCCGCCCTAAATTATGGCCAGGCTTTTATTCTTGGCGTAGTGACAGCCAAATATACTGGGCATCTCCGCGAACAAATTATTGAAAAAATTACGAAACTGCCAATTTCATATTTTGATAAACATAAATACGGTGACGTTTTGTCTCGTATGACAAATGATATAGATGTACTCGTGACGTCGCTCACTCAAGAAATCGCCGACATATCACTTAGCCTTACCATAGTGATTGGTGTAACAGTTTTGATGTTTACGATTTCCGTGCCTCTCACATTTGTGGCACTAGTGGTAGTGGTATTGTCTGTTCTTGTAGTTGGCAAAATTACAACTTATGCCCAAAAGTTCTTCGTAGAAAGACAAAATATTTTAGGAAATCTAAACTCGTGCGTTGAAGAAGATTATTCTGGACAAAATATTATTAAAATCAACTCGCACGAACAAGAATCAATCGAGACATTTTCTAGAGTTAATAATAGGCTTGCAAAAATAACTTTGAAGTCGCAGTTTTTGTCTTCTATTTCCATGCCAGTAACGCACATTTTTACCAATCTTGGCTATGTGGTAGTTTGTATTCTTGGTGGTTTCTTTGTAGTTGATGGGAAACTATCTATTGGCAGTATCCAAGCGTTCGTACAATATGTTTCTAGGTTTAATCGTCCGATTACGGAAATCGCTTCAAGCATTTCTGTACTACAAGCCCTACTTGCATCAGCTGAAAGAATTTTTGATTTCCTCGATGCTAATGAAGAGGAACCAGACATGGAGCCAGCTGCAACTATTGATAATGTACATGGTGAGGTAGAATTTCATAATGTCTGCTTTAGTTATGATAAGAAAACTCCAATTATCAAAGACTTTTCAATTAAAGTTGAGCCTGGTATGAAAGTAGCAATCGTAGGACCAACTGGTGCTGGCAAAACCACTATCATCAATTTGCTTATGAGGTTCTATGAGCCTGATTCTGGATATATTACTATTGACGGCGTGTCAATTCGCGATATGAGGCGTGCGGACGTCCGTAGACTATTTGGTATGGTGCTTCAGGATACTTGGCTATTTAGTGGTACCGTGGAAGAAAACTTGCGTTATGGTAAACGCGGCGCTAGCTTTGACGAGCTTGTTACTGCTACTAAAGCTAGCAACGTAGATCATATTATTGAAGCTTTACCAAAAGCATATAAGACCGAAATCTCAGAAGACTCTGATAATATTTCTGCCGGCGAAAAGCAACTCGTAACAATTGCTCGTGCCATGGTAGCGAACCCACCGATGATGATTTTGGACGAGGCAACTTCAAACGTGGATACACGCACGGAACAATTAATTCAAGACTCGTTCGAAAAACTTACCACCAAGCGTACTTCGTTTGTAATCGCGCACAGGCTTTCAACAATCAGGAATTCCGATTTAATTTTAGTGGTAAAAGATGGCGCAATTGTAGAACAGGGCAACCACAACTCGCTTCTAAGGGCCGGTGGTTTTTATGCTGAGCTTTATAATTCACAGTTTAACGACGATTAACCGTGCTATAATTTATAAAAGAGGTACTAATGGCGAAACTATATTTTAGGTATGGTGCGATGGGGTGCGGAAAAACAATGCAACTACTTCAAGTTGCGTTTAATTATGAAGAACGCGGGCACAAAGTTTGCGTGATAAAGCCTGCTACTGATACTAAAAATGGCAAGAAGTTACTCACTCGTATTGGACCAGAACGCGAAACTGATTTTTGTTTTTCTCCTAATGATAATTTATTCAAAATTGTTTCCGAAAAATATAAAGATGTGCATTGTGTATTAGTTGATGAAGCTCAGTTTTTGACTAAAGAACAAGTTGACGAACTCATGCAAATTGTCATTAAACTAAATATTCCAGTAATGGCGTATGGCCTTAGACTAAATTTCAAGGCCGAGGGCTTTGAGGGTTCTACAAGGCTGCTTGAAGTTGCACACGAAGTCGAAGAGCTTAAAACTATTTGCGACTGTGGCAGAAAAGCCACCTTTAATGCTAGGTTTATTAACGGCAAGATGGTGGCCGATGGTCCAGAAGTTTTGATTGACGGCAGCAAGGCGGATGTAGAATACCGTGCATTTTGCCCAGGTTGTTATTATAAGTTATTGGAGGAAGAATAATGCATATCGTAATTGAAGGTCAAGACGGAACCGGTAAAGATACCCAGGCCAAAAAGATTAAAGAATACTTTGAAGCACAGGGCAAAAAAGTAGTCGCATATTCTGAGTCTGGTACAGGAAGCGATGATGATTTTGTTGCCGAAATCGCCAAACTAAATTATGGCTCTAAACAAGATATTGGCAACAAAACTCGTGTGCTTTTGTACTTGGTTAACCGCTACGAGCAATGGCGAAAACTGGCTGAACCGGCTCTAAAAAATGGCGACATCGTAATCACGACTAGAAACTGGTTTTCGACTTTAATTTATGAAGGTTATGGAGCAGGAATCTCTCGTTCATTTATTACCAAGGTTCATAAAGACACGATGCCTTCTCATTATTTTAATCCTGACAAAATGATTCTTCTGACTTTGAATGAAGAGGAACAAGCCAAGCGTCTTGGTACCCAGACTGATAAAAAGTGGGATCGAAAGCAGGAAGTTTGGAAGTCTCAAGGAAATGAATTCCAACGCAAAATCAACGCCGCATATCTGAAGGTTGCAAAAGAGTATAATATCCCGACTATTGATGCTTCTGGCACAATTGACGAAGTATTCGAACGTATCAAAAATGTGTTATAATTAGCTTATGGTAAAGGGATTATTATTGGGTGTCGGAATAATCTTCTCGATTTTTGTTTTTAATGCAAACTCTACTTATGCTGACGATGTCGACATGACCCTAAACCTGATGACATCTTCTACTTTAGTACTTCCATCGGCTCCTATAAATCTCGCGATTGAGCCTACATCGGAAGGAAGGTTTTCGTCTGGTAGTTTCAATGTGACGGCCTATAGTAATAGTCCTGCTGGATATACGCTTACTATGACTACTACTTCAGTTGATTTAACATCTAATACTTACAATTTTGCTACCGATACATATCCAGTTATTCCTACGCTTTCTAATAATGCTACGGAACCCACATTCGAAATGAATAAATGGGGCATTTCACTCGATGGCGGCACAAGTTATATCCCAATGGTAACAGAAAAAACCTTAGCCGACACAACGTCCACAGGTGCCATGGCTAACGGCGTGGTGACAACGATTGGCATTGGCGCAAAACTAGATCTCGAGACCGTTCCTGGCAAGTACTCTACTACAATTAATTTTGCCTTGGTAGCCTCAGCTCCACCGGTTTCTTTGGAGGATTCTTATGCCTTTGCTGGGAAGGGCAGAGTTGAAATAGACGGCGAGAAATATTACAGAATGCAGGATATGACAAGCGATATCTGCACTAATGCAACCCTGATTGACGACGAACTCCAAGTAGTAGATACTCGCGACAATAATATTTATTGGATTTTGAAGGCCAGAGACGGTAAATGTTGGATGACCGAAAACCTAGATCTTGACCTTGAAACTACGCCTACCAATGTGGCGGCTCTAACCCCAGATAATACGGACATTACTGCAAATTGGACGCCTGTTAATGCTACTATTAACGTTTCTAGTGGCATAGCCACAGGATGGGTAGATGACTTAGATGCCCCATATTCTGTAAATGTAGGCGACTGGTACTATACGGATACTTGGTATGATGCAGACACCGATTGTCCGTCCACAGAAGCAAATAACCGATTAGGCTGTAATTATCTCACTGGTAACGCCAATAATAAGCTTAATACCTCCACCTATCCAAATAATGGCAGACATGGTCGCGTAGGGAATTACTATAACTGGCCTGCTGCTATTGCCGTAAACGACGCCAGCAGCTATTCATCATCTACTTATAGTAATCCAGAAAACAACCCGAGTTCGTCCATTTGTCCTAAAGGATGGAAATTACCGGTTGTCACAGCATACACAGAAGGTGAGGCGGGGACAAATGATTTTTATAATTTAATCAAGAGTTATAACAGCAGCTCAAGTGATGACGTTACTCTTACAGCTAGCCCTCTATACTTTGCTCGTGGTGGATATCTCGCAAACGGCAACTTACTCTTTGCTGGGTGGAATGGCAATTATTGGTCTAGCACAGTTGGCGATAGTGGCAGTGTCTATTTCTTAAGCTTTACTTCTGGCGGCAACGATCCAACCCATACATATGGTAGGGTTCGTGGCACTTCAATTCGTTGTATTGCCCGCTAAATTTGATGTAATATAATAATATATATGCATGAGAGCTGGAAAGATTTTTTGAACACGGAGTTCGATAAACCGTATTTTAAGGAGTTGTCGGATTTTTTGCATAGTGAGTACGAAAAGAAAACTATTTTTCCGCGAAAAGAGTTAGTGTTTCGCGCTTTTATGACTGACCTAAACGATGTGAAAGTCGTGATACTTGGGCAAGATCCATATCACACGCCTGGCGCGGCGGAAGGTCTCGCTTTTTCGGTGCCGAACTCACAACCGATACCACCATCGCTTATTAATATATATAAAGAAATCGATGATGATATTGGGCATCACAATAATCCAACTGGGCATCTCAAAAACTGGCAGGATCAAGGCGTACTATTATTAAATACTGTGCTAACCGTAGAAGCGCACAAAGCCGGCTCCCACCGCGGCAAAGGCTGGGAAACGTTCACCACGGAAGTTATCAAATATTTAAACGACACCAGGCCACACTTAGTGTTCTTATTATGGGGCCGCGATGCACGCAACAAAAAGGCTTTAATTGATACTAGTAAGCACTTAGTCCTCGAAGCCCCGCATCCATCTCCTTTGTCTGCGTACTCTGGCTTTTTCGGTTGTAAACATTTTTCAAAATGTAATGAATACTTAACCAAAAATAACGAGAAACCAATCGATTGGTAAAAGTGGATATAGTAATTTTTGGGAGAGTAAAGACTTGGCCTTAGCGGCCCGGAGCGCTCTCCCAAAAATTTGCTATATCCACTTAACTAATCTTTTATATTCTTCGGAATCTTTTGGATAAGAATCCAATATGTCTTGGACGTAAGTTTTGCCATTCGAAAGATTCAAGGTTTCGACTTCCGGCATGGAGGCGAGCAAACGAATTACAGCTTCGTCGGTTTCGACATTAGTCATAGATTTGGACGGATCAGTAGAATGAGAGTGCACGCGGAGTTCACGGTAAACAAATCTCTTAATTCCGGCCTGGAGGCAGTGTTTGAGACAGTTGTCGCAAGTAGCAACACGATTGTAAAGTGTGCAACCTTCCAAATCTTGGCGAGCATAAATCAGGGCATTCATTTCAGAGTGAATCACAAAATGATATTTCATTGGGCGTTCAGAAAGGGTCATTTTTGATTCGTCTGCTCCACGAACCAAACCGTTAAAACCAACTGAAACTACGCGTTTGTTTTTGTCGACAATTACGCAGCCCATTTGGCTGGACGGGTCTTTACTTTTAAGCGCAACCGTTTCGGAGATTTTTAGGAAATAATCGTCCCATTGTGCTTGTGTTGTACTCATTTTTCCTCCAATTTACCCCTATTATATCACGAAAGAGACGATGGGGGTTGAAAATAAATTAAAAGTGTGGCTATAATCCCGCATCAACTAAAAAAGGAGAAAAATGCGAGGAAAAATCCAACTCACAAAACGCGGTGGGCGCAAATCAAAAATCAAAATTAGATACCTAGGATTAGCGCTAGCGCTATGTCTTGCAAGCGGCACGGTTACACAACTAGCGCAAGCGGAAAGTTGCCCGGACGTGCGGCTGGTGTTTGCGCGTGGATCGGGAGAGACAAAAGACACGGATCAAAATTATTTGTCATGGGAACAAACAATTGAAGAAAAGTTGAATACTACGGGACTGTCTTATGATTTTGTCGATTTGGATTATCCGGCGATTGGGATTAACAATCTTGGCGTGTTGCTTGGTGCTGCTATTAGCGCTGGCGAGGCGTACGCGTTTGGCGATAGTGTAAATAATGGCGTTTCTAAATTAGTTAGTATGGTAAATAGTGGGACGTGCAAAAACACTAAATATGTGATTGGCGGCTATTCGCAAGGTGCGATGGTGGTGTCGAAATCCTTAAATAGCATCAAGGCAGACAAATTGATTTACGCGGCGACCTTTGGTGACCCAAAAATCTATTTGCCGGAGGGCGAGGGAATTATCCCGGCCGCTTGCCGTGGTGAGAATTTGTCGGATTATCGTATGTATGTACCAGACTGTCAAGCTTACGTGGGTTTGCTCGGCGCGTATATTCCTTATGAACCTGAGGCATTAGTCGGTAAACTTGGCACGTGGTGCAATAAAGGCGATATTTTCTGTAGTAGTCATTTTAGCATTTCAAATCACGTCGCCTACGTAGCGGACGGACTTTACGAAGATGCTTCAAGGGTGATTTTTGATAAAATCACGAAAGCTTTTGGAATTGAAAATCATGTTTCATCGATGCACGATACGGCAATCTTGATTGATTCGACCGGTTCGATGTCCGGTATGATAGAAAATTACAAAGCTGAGGCTTTGAGACTTGCAAAGGAAACTTTTGAAAGTGGCGGGCGCGTGGCGCTTTATGATTATCGCGATCTAATCGATCCATATCATCCGGTAGAGCATTGTAATTTCGAGACTTGTACTTTGAAATTGGTGGAGACTGAGTTAAATAAAATTCGGGCTGAGAATGGTGGCGACATGCCGGAGTCTTTGCTTTCGGCATCTTTTCATATGATGCAAAATTTGACTTGGAAGCGTGGTTCAACAAAATCGGTTGTGGTGCTCACTGACGCAAATTTCTTATCACCAGACCGTGATGGTATCACTTTCGATCAAGTAGTGGCGCTTAGCAAAAGTATAGACCCGGTGAATTTTTACATTATTACCAATGAATACTTTGGGACAGAATACGAAAAGCTCGCAAGTGATACCGGTGGTAAAGTGGTGACGAACTTTGACGAGCTAAGTCTTCTTACAGATTATATTATGGAGAGGTATGACAGCTTGCCGCGCGTAGAAGAAACCGCTACCGATAAAAAGCCAGTTCTAACAGTTACTAATGTAGAAGAATTGTCCAGTACGGAAGCAAAGATTTCTTTTGATACTGATGCAGAACAAGTATTAGTAATAGTTAACGATGGCGTGCTGGGTGCAACTAGCGAACACGAGATTACGGTTAGCGAGCTTCGCGGTGGCGAAATTATGTTAGTTCCTTTAAAAAATGGGGTAAGGGGTGATGGTGTGAAGGTAGAGCTTGGTGGATATGGTTTTGATAATATCATGGTGCCGTTGGCTCCAGATACTGGTGTAGCCAGATGAAAAAAGGCCCGATTCTTCGGGCCTTTTGATTAATTATTGAGGTATAAGCTTTCTGCTTCGCTAAATGTGATGTCCGATGTGTCCAATTCTTTAGCGCGCTCATATTTCACATAAATCTTGTGACCAGCGCCATCGGAATAGACCATCTTCGCATCATCCTCATCTGAGTCGGCGAATTTAATCGCTTCGTTTGCGACTAAATCCCACGAGCCGTCGGCGTCATAATCCATCAGTGAAAATCTAGCGTACCCATCATTGACCGGACGATACCAGGTAACAATTACTGCGGTAATTTCCGGATCGAGCTCAGCCTTTTTACATTCTACTACGGATTCTAAATCGGTCATTGAATGGCTGATATCATATTCCAGAATGCTTTTAGCTGAGGGTGCATCATTTTCGCCAGGCGTGAAAGCCTTTGTCGTGGCATAAAATGCTGCCCCGTCGTTTAATAAGTAGTTAGCTTTTATCTCTGTCATAATACCAGGTTCTATGGTTTTGGCGATTAATACTGATTCGGTGTGGGCCGAACCTCCGAGTTTCTCGGCTTTTACTACTTCTTTTGCCGAAACTCTCTCGTCCACCAAAGAAAACTCTGGTTTAGGAATCTCTATAATTCCCATATCTAACAGGATAAACGCAACACCTATAGCTACTCCTACGAGCGCTAAAAAACTTAAAATAATAAGCATCAGCTCTCTCTTAGTTACAGAAATCATGAGAACACCTCCCCTCTCTCTATTATTAAAGTACCTTAATCTATGTATTATACCACACTTCTCTATAAATGTCAATATTTACCTCTAGACAAGCGGCCTAGATAGTGGTATAATAACCGTTATGACTTTGAACAAAGACAAAATTAGGAATGTGGCGATTATTGCGCACGTAGACCACGGTAAAACTACCCTTGTTGACGGGCTTCTTAAGCAGTCTCATACTTTCCGTGATAACCAGGCTGAGATGAGCCAGACTCTAATTATGGACTCGATGGATCAGGAACATGAACGTGGCATTACGATTACCGCCAAGCAAACCTGTGTTTATTATGATGATTATAAGATTAATATCATTGATACTCCAGGCCACGCTGACTTTTCTGGTGAAGTCGAACGCACGCTAAATATGGCGGACGGCGTACTTCTGATTGTTGATGCGCAGGAAGGTCCAATGCCACAAACTAAATTTGTTCTCTCTAAAGCTCTTGATTTGAAGCTGAAACCAGTTGTTGTGATTAATAAAATCGATAAGCCAGCAGCTCGTATTGACGAGGTTTTGTCTGAAGTAGAAAGCCTATTTTTGGAGCTGGCTACCGACGAATCACAGCTAAACTATCCTGTATATTATGCGATCGCACGCGAGGGTCGCGCCGGCAAGACTACCGACCTCGATGACGATTTGCATGTAATTTTTGAATCTATCATTAATGATATTCCAGCTCCTTCGGTTGATCCAAATGCCGAGTCTGCACAACTTTTGGTAGCTGCACTCGCCGCCGATAACTATCTTGGTAAATATTGTATTGGTAAAATTTTCCGTGGCAAACTTAAGAAAAACCAAAGTATAAAAATCCTCCACGGCGACAGCGTCAAAAACAGCAAAATTGATAATTTGTTTATCTATAAAGGCCTTGGGAAAGAAGAGGTGCAAGAAGCAATTGCTGGTGATATCGTAGCAATCACCGGTGCAACTGAGGCTAATATTGGCGATACAATTGCAACTGGTGACAACCCAGAAGCTCTGCCCACAATTGAACTCGAAGCCCCAACTCTTTCGATTTATATTGGGCCAAATACATCACCGCTTAAGGGTCGTGAAGGCGAATTTACGACTTCACGCCAAATCGCCGAAAGATTGGAACGTGAACTAGAAACCAACATCGCTCTTAAAATTGAGCCCGATGGTCTTGGCTATAAAGTGTCTGGTCGTGGCGAGCTCCATCTTTCTGTATTGATCGAAACCATGCGCCGTGAAGGTTATGAGCTAGAAGCCGGCCGCCCAGAAGTAGTCTACAAAGACATTGACGGCGTGAAGTGTGAGCCAATCGAGAATTTGACGATTGAAGTTGCTCCAGAATTTGTGGGTGCGGTTTCCCAGGAACTAGGCGTCCGTAAAGCTGAAATGAAATCCCAAGAGATTACTTCTTCTGGCGATACTCGTTTTGTTTATGAAATTTCTACCGCGGCCCTTATTGGTCTCCGCAATAATTTGCTTACAGCAACCAAGGGTACCGTGATTATGTCTAGTATTCCATCTGGATATCGCCCAGTAGAAGGGAAGTACAAACCAGAACGAAACGGTGCTCTCGTCTCATTTGAAGATGGTGTCTCTACTGCTTATGCACTTGATGCTGCACAGGCTCGTGGGATTCTTTATATTCCGCCACAGGTGCCAGTTTACCAGGGTATGATCGTTGGCCTTTCTAATAAGAAGGATGATCTTGATATCAATATTTGTCGTGAAAAACAACTTACCAACATGCGCACTCACGCATCTGATGGCGCGATTCAACTTACTCCATACACTCAGCTTTCTCTAGAGCAATGTCTTGATTTTCTCTTGGACGACGAGCTTCTTGAGGTAACTCCAAAGTCTCTACGTCTCCGCAAGCGTCAGCTCGATCCAATTAAAAGAAAGCGCGAAAACCGTGTTAATTGATACACACTGTCATCTGCACGATAGAGAATTCTTCACCGCTGAACAAGCAGAGGAAATGATTGAACGTGCAAAGGCAAACGGCGTCGAAAAAATCGTTTGTATTGGAACATCACACGAAGATTCTTTAGCTGCGCGTGATTTTGTCGAGTCCCATGAGAATGTATACTGGACCTATGGCATACATCCCGAGAACGCGACTAACGAGGTCCATTCGGGGTCGCGTCCAGCCGGCCCATCGCCATGGGCGGCTGGCGCTAACCCTCGCGCTGCCGCGCTCCGGAATCCCCCGAATCAGACCTCATTAGTCGCGATCGGGGAGGTAGGCCTAGATTATCATTATGATGGTTACGATAGAGACGCACAGATAAAGCTTTTTCGCGAGATGCTCGAGCTTGCAAAAGCAAACGATCTTCCAGTTTCTTTCCATGTGCGCGAAGCATATGATGACTTCTTTGAGGTTATCAAAGACTATCCAGAAGTACGCGGAGTAGTACACTCATTTACCGACAGCAAGAAGAATTTGAAGAGAATATTAAATGAAACTAGCTTTTATGTTGGTGTGAATGGCCTCGCGACTTACTCGACTTTGCCGACGCCCCCACTCGAGAGAATCGTGCTAGAAACAGATGCTCCTTTCTTGACTCCAACGCCATTTCGTGGTATAATTAATGAGTGTGCCTATGTGCGCAATATAGCCGAATGGCTAAGCGAAAAATTAGGCGTTGATTTAGAAACTATAGAGAGGGAAACTACAAAAAATGCCGAAAGATTGTACCGTATTTAACATCCCAAGAGCAGAAGAAGAACAAACTCCTGCCCCAGTTTTTGATGAACCTGCTACCGAACCAGTTTTTGTTTCCGATATCTATAACGAACTTAACCAAATCGCTGAGGAGCTTGAAGAATGTCGCTTAAGGAATTGCTAGGTAACCCGCTGAGTGTTTTGATGCCTCCAGAAACAATTCCAAGGCATTATTCAAACAAATTTACCTATGATGAATTAGTAAATGCAGAAAGCGACTACGGCCGCACTCTTTTTGGCCCAATTCCAGAAGGCCATCAGCGTGAATTCTTTGAACATCGTAAAAATGTTTGGATTTGGCATGAAAGTTGGACCGATATTTCTGGCCAGCTCATCGACCAAACTATCCGCTACGAAGTTCGCCCAGCTGGCGTTTACAAAAAAGTGGCTGGACAGAGCTATCAAAAAATCGAAGGCAAAGAGCTCGAAAACTTCGTTAGCGCCGCCAAGATGTACTACAAACTAGTGAAAACCAATTTGTATAATTAGAGTTTTTTGTTACAATTAGCTTATGAATAAGAAGAAATTTTCGCTAATTGTTTTTATTATTGGAATACTTACTTTGATTGGTGGGGGCGTGGCGCTCATTCTTAATTTTGTTTTAAAACCAGATATGCG
>CAMZIV010000014.1 GCA_947307355.1 uncultured Candidatus Saccharibacteria bacterium | reverse complement strand
TTTTCGGCAATTTTCACTGACCATTCATTGTCGCCAAAATATACAATCGCATCATCCGGAGTTTGATACTCCGCAATATGCCCCTTGGCGTTCACGTAATCATCAAAATCATAGTGTACATTAAGATGATCTGCCTCAATTCTAAGAACCACCGCCACTTTTGGAGATTTTGTAAGATCCCATAACTGAAAACTACTCATTTCATACACCACTACATCATCTGGAGTTAGCTCATCTAACACATTTATTGACGGATTTCCAATGTTTCCCACCAAAAACACTTTTTTTCCTAGCGCCGTTAGAATTGCCGAAATCAGAGAGCAAGTTGTACCCTTACCCTTGGTGCCGGTTACACCAATAATTGGTGCCGCCGCATGGTCAAAAAAGTATTTAGTCATGCTCGAAAAACCCGCCCTTGGTCTTACCGAAGGGCTGCGAAACACAAAATCGTATCCAGTTGGGTCAAAAGAGTCGATATCCGCCTCTGTAAAATGGTCAATTATTTCCACTTCGGCACCCTGCCGAGCGAAATATTCTTCTGCGGCTTTCCCCTCTTTACCATAACCCAAAATTGCAATTTTCATATATATATTATATCACTAAATTTGAGGGGTTTCTATCTCTTGAGGAGTTGCTACTGGCTTTGTAGCTTTTTTGCTTTTAAATGCCAATAGTAACCAAATCGCATTACTAATTACAAGCAAAACTGCTTCCACGATTGCTACAATCATCCAAACATCAATATTATTCGTCTCGCCAGTCGTAATAGCTTCGCCAAGCGGCTCTTCTTCCTTCAGAAGCTCATCCAAAACTTCTTCAATCGCGTTTTCTTCCTCTGCGGTGCTAGGCACTTCCACTGCCTCTGACTCAGCAGCTACAGCTGGAGTCTCAGTAGTTTTTGGTTGCGTAGTAGCTCTTGGTTTAGTAGCCGCAGCTGGGGTAGAAGGCTGCGCTGGTTGCGCCGGTTGAGCAGGTTGTGCTGGCGCAGGCGCGCTCACATTTATCGAAACTGTCCTTGCAGTACCAGTCAAATTCTCATCATCATAAGTAGTCATATCGGTAGCACGCACCGTAATTGTAGCCGAACCAGCCGCTACAGCCGTCACCGTTACGGATACAGAAGAATTATCCAAAAACGAACTCGAAACCGATACCCTGGCTACGCCGGCATTAGACGAAGAAATATCTACACGCCCGGCTGCATTGTTCGCGGTAACCGTAAAAGATGCAGAACCACCGGTAGTCATACTAAGGCTACCAGTAGAAACACTAAGGTTCCCCGCCGCAGATGCCATTGACACCGGCATCAAACCAAGGGCTATCACCACCGCCATTAAACATTTTTTAATTTTACTCATAGAGTTCCTCCGTTCATTATGTATTTTCTTATTTTGATATAATCCGCTGATGAAATTGAACCGTCTTTGTTCACATCTGCCGCAAAGTAATACAGACCATTATTAATTATTTCAGTTTCCATAATGTGTTTTCGAATCTTAATATAATCCGCCGAAGACACATTGCCGTCGCTATTAATGTCACCGAGCACTGCAATCTTGTAAATATATTCCACCTTGTCACTTAACTTCGCCGTTAAGGTGTCGCCAGTTCTCAACGCATTATCATTTACGAGCACAGCATTTTTGTCATAATGTAAGAAAGTTGGGTTCGCCGCATTCGTGGAAATCTGTCTAATCAAATCTTCAAGACTATTCCCATTAATAATCACAAAACCATCTTTTTCTTCAATCATATTATTACTATTAAACGTAATATTTATAGACGACCCAAGATCAAACGGTATTTCAAATGACTCTCCGCCATAACTCGCCACGATAATGTAATCACCATAGCTAATCTCGTCGTCAATCGTAATCGTTGTATTTACATTATTAATTGCCACGGTATTATTTACCACAGTAAGATATTGCGAAAAGTCCGCATCTCCCTTCATCAATTTATAATCAATCGTCACACCAGAAGGAATATTTTTGGTGTCAGAATATAAAGTCATGGTAAAGTCGCCATTTTCAAGCGCATCACTTGCCACCGTTACTGGGTTAGTTACCATCATCGGAGTTTTATCAACATTTTCGGTAAATACCGAGATTGTATCTTCTAGAATCTGCCCGCCATCCGGGCTTTTTACTGTCACCGTGAATGTATCGTCTTCCAAATTCAAATCTTTATCATCTAAATATAAAGTATAGATACCTGGCCAAATCACCGTAAACGAAGCCACGTTTTCATAATTATTTGATGCGCTATGAATCGACACGGTATAATCTCGCCACATCGACAAAGTCATAAATTTAATTTTATTAATTTTTTCAACGCCACTAATCTTTTTAGTAAAAGTCGAGGATTCTTCAGCGCTATAAGTCGGCTCATCGTTTTGATAAACATTATAATGATAATTATTGTCCCACTCGCGACCTTCCATAGTGGCAACGCCCGAAACAAAATTCACATCGAGCCCAACCGAATCAAAAGCGAGATAAATATATCCATATTCCGGATCCTCGCCCCAAGAATTACGAATTAGCCACGCGCCCGTCCCGCTCACCAAAGTACCGCTCGCACAATTCCCGTTTCTGGTTGCCAAGTGTTTTGTGCCAACTTTACAATAGCTATATCTATAATTATCGTTCCAGCCGATAATTTGCATCGCGTGTGCACCAAAATCGATATCGCCTTTGCAATCGTCTTCTTGACGAATAATATAAGTACCGTCGATATTTTTAGCCGCACAGGTTCCTTGTGGCGAACCGGTCCCCACATACGCCCCGCCCAGTGCCATGATTTGTTTCTTTACATTGCTTACAAACGTATCGTTATTAGTAAAGTTTGGCACCATAATAGTGTTTTCAACTTCATATACGGAATTGTTGTAATTCAAAACTTCAGAAAGTTCCTTTTGCTCTTGCGACTCGTTAAACGGCATCGTCGCTTCCGGGATAAGACCAATGCCATTCATCATCGTAAGCGACGACATAAAGAAATTGCCACCATAAAGTAGCTTCCTCATGCCATTTTCGTTATCGTAATTTTTAATGCCATTTGTACTATTTGCATAATCAAGCTGTCTTGGTGACAAAATCGGTGTATTTTCGTTAAATGGTTCACCGGAGTTCATCATCACAAAACTTTCAGTTTGTTCAACCGAAGAAAAGGCCCAACAAATACCAGTACCACCTTGGTCTTTCAAAGGAGTAATGTAATTTTTACCATCAACATTTCTAAGGTCATACTGACTCGGCACACTATTGTCGCCTACGACAGTATTAATCTCACCAATAAACCCTTTCCCGTCCGTCGCTTCATTCACAAGCGAATCATCCACATCGAGCGAGAACATTTCTGGTACTAATTCTACCTTGGCTTTTTCTTCATCAGAAAGCGCCAAATAATCCAGGTAGTCTTCATTTACATATGGCTCGTTAATAGTCTTATTTTCTGCCTTCACAAAACTACCGCCAATCAAAATACTAGCGATAACAACCGAAATAATACCGATGTTTGTTATTGTTTTTGTGTACGACATAAGCGTTAGCTTAATAATACCTAAAAAACCCCTGTTTGTCAATGACTTTTTAGAAAGTTAAATGAGTTTCTAACTCTGAAATCACAGCCTTTTCTACACTAGAAACTGTAGCAAAAGCTTTAATGCCGCTACCAGCAAATTCACGCGCGAGTTCAATCATGCGCCTTCTATCAATTCCCTTAATTAGATTTGGCACGTTGTCATATTTTTGAACAGTTTCATTTGTGAAATACCCATCGGCATAGTAATCCGCAATCTGGCCCACAGTTTGTGCGCCCATTTGGAATCTACCAAGCGCAAATGCCTTTGCTGATTCAAAATCCTTTTCAGTAATTTCGCCATTTAAAGCCTTCATTAACTCAGTTTGAATCAAGGTAAAGAGTTTATCGGCGTTTTCGATATTAACTTCACCATCAAAATCCCAATAGGTCAGGTGTGCGTTGCTAGCAATTGAGCTACCCATACCATAAACCAGACCTTGTTTTCTAGCCGCACCAAAGATTTTAGAACTAGTAGTACCGTTTAAAATATGATTAAGACAGTTCATTGCAAAAACTTCATTTGGCTCCAAATGTCTTGGCGTCACGAGTGAAAAACCAAACGTGATATTTGACGCATCTTTACGCCTAATCGACACGGCTTCCGAGGAATGAAGATCCGTCCTTGGAATTTCAAATTTCTCACCTTCGCGAAGATCCCAACCTTCAAGCGCACGAATAATTTTGTGTTTACGCCCGCGAATCTTGCCGGCGATAATAAACATCATGTTTTTTGCGGTGTGCGTACGACGATAATGTTCACGAATGTCTTTTAACTCAATGTTTGAAATCGTTTTAATGCGTTCAGATAAATCCAAAATTTCTTCACCCACAGCCTGCTGAACTTTTGGCCACAGCAAACGATAATAATCGTTC
Source organism: uncultured Candidatus Saccharibacteria bacterium (assembly GCA_947307355.1). Taxonomy (GTDB): domain Bacteria; phylum Patescibacteriota; class Saccharimonadia; order Saccharimonadales; family Saccharimonadaceae; genus Nanosyncoccus. The sequence goes on along the minus strand of CAMZIV010000014.1, from coordinate 11,408 downwards.
ATATAACCAGTGAGTTCACTGCGCACATTGGCTTTTTCGGATTTTAGTTCTTCTTCATTAAACCTCGGCTCACAAATCGAAACGCGTTGAAGCTCCATAATCCTATCCCACTCAAAATCCGCACATTCAGTTTCGTAACAAACCGAAATATCCGAAGTCCAAGCATTGTGATAAGCCCCGTTTTTAGTAAATTCCGCTTCAAATTCTTGCTCGTCTTTATATTTTGCGTTTGCACCAAAAGCCAAATGTTCTACTACGTGTGGGATTTCGTAAACTTCCTTGTTTTTGGCATAAAGCATCCCAGCACGAAATTGAATTCTCGTGGACATCACAGATGCGCCAGGGATATCAATTAAGAGTCCCTTAGCACCATTTTTGAGGGTTATTTCTTCAACGGAATGTTTCATTTGCGCTTTTTGCTGGATTTCTTACGTTTACTGGAGGCTTTTTTGGTTGCAGATTTTTTCTTTTTAGAGCCACCCTTTTTAAACTCATCATCCAAATTCTTTTCGCCTTTAGAAATTTCGTTTACGCCCTTCTCGGTCTGAGTTTCGGCCATCTTGGTAAGCTCGGATTCATATTCTTCACCGTCGGTTACATTTTCACGTACTGCTTCGGCTGGAGTAATCGAAAGAAGAATTTTGAGAACTTCTTCACGTAGATTCCTTTGCAAACCATCAAAGAGTTTTTGTGATTCAGAACGATATTCTACCAATGGGTCACGCTGACCAACACTGCGCCAGTGAATACCCTCGCGAAGATGTTGCATATTTTCGAGATGTTGCATCCAAAGCATATCAAGGACTTTTAGATATACTTCACGTTCAACTTTGCGCATCACATCAGCACCAAATTCGAGCTCTTTATCATGATAAGCTTCTTCTACGGCTTCGAGGGCTAGTTTTTCGCGCTCTTTTTCCTTACGCATGAGGCCGATGCCATGAATCAAATCTTCGTCAAAGTCAAACACAGCTTTAAACTCATCATCAAAATTCTTATTTACGCGAGAAGAAAACTCGGTAAGCATTAATACTTCATCACGCATTAAACGCTTAATTTCTGGGAAAATGTCGTCGCCTTCTAGAATCTTGCGGCGCATCATGTAAACAACTTTGCGGTGACGGTTAATCACGTTATCGTATTGCACCACGTTTTTGCGGGAATCAAAGTTAAAGCCTTCGATACGTTTTTGTGCGGCTTCAAGCGTACGAGAAATTGCACGAGTTTGAATTGGCATATCATCAGCTACACCAAGTCTGGTCATGAGCATTTTTACTCTATCACCTTGGAAAATACGCATCAAATCATCTTCACAAGATACAAAGAATTGAGTTGTACCTGGATCACCCTGACGGCCACCACGACCACGGAGCTGATTATCTACACGACGAGAATCGTGACGTTCCGAACCAATCACCACAAGGCCACCAAGTTCACGTACGCCTTCACCGAGCTTAATATCGGTACCACGACCTGCCATGTTGGTAGCAAGAGTAATTGCGCCTTTTTCGCCGGCTTTAGCAATAATTGCAGCTTCACGCTCGTTGTTCTTAGCGTTGAGCAGCTCATATGGGAGACCAAATTTATCGAGATAAGCAGCAATTTCCTCGTTGTTTGCGATTGAACCAGAACCCACAAGCACTGGCTGACCTTTTTCGTGGTATTTCTTTACTTCTTCAGCAATAGCTTTTAGCTTAGCTGCTTTGGTTTTGTAAATCAAATCGTCTTTATCGACACGAATAATTGGTTTGTTTGGTGGAATTTGAATCACGTCGAGTGCGTAAATCTGTTGGAATTCCTCTGCCTCAGTAAATGCGGTACCAGTCATACCAGAGAGTTTCTTATATAGACGGAAGAAATTCTGGAAAGAAATCGTCGCAAGAGTCATCGACTCTTCTTTTACAGCTACACCTTCTTTGGCTTCAATTGCCTGGTGAAGACCTTCGTTATAACGGCGGCCCTGCATTAAGCGGCCAGTATGCTCGTCCACAATGATTACTTCGCCAGAGTTGGTTACTACATAATCCTTATCACGTTTAAAGACAACTTCAGCGCGAAGAGCTTGTTCAAGGTGATAAACTAGGCGAGTATTTTTGGTGGAATACAAATTATCGACACCGAGCATCTTTTGAATTTTATCAATGCCAGCATCAGTAAGAGTGACCGAGCGGCGTTTTTCATCAAAAATGTAATCTTCTGGCACGAGTCTAGAGCAAACCTTTGCGAATTGGTAGTAAGATTCTGGATTATCTGCAGCTGGAGCAGAAATAATTAGTGGAGTCCTAGCCTCATCAATAAGGATTGAGTCTACCTCATCCACAATGGCAAAGTTTAACTCTCTTTGACGAAGATATTGAACTTCGCTTGTCATGTTATCGCGAAGATAATCGAAACCAAACTCATTGTTGGTACCATAGGTAATATCCGCGTTATAAGCTTCCTTACGAGTAGCTGGTTTAAGGTGACGGAATCTCTCATCATCGTGCTCCTCGTTTTCGTAGTCACGATCGTAAATAAATGAAGCATTGTTGATAATTACACCGACAGAAAGGCCAAGGAAATCATAAACTGGGCCATTCCAACCAGCATCACGTTGTGCCAAGTAATCGTTTACGGTCACTACGTGTACACCGCGACCAGTAAGACCATTAAGATAAGCTGGGAGCATAGCTACAAGAGTTTTGCCTTCACCAGTTTTCATCTCGGCTACAGTACCTTCATGAAGTACCATGCCGCCAATCAGCTGTACATCAAATGGACGCATACCGAGTACGCGCTTTGATGCTTCTCTTGCTACAGCAAATGCTTCTGGCAAAATTTCGTTCAAAATCTTAGTATCATCAAGTGGAGCGCGTTTTTTTGCGTGCTTCTTACCTTTTTTATCTTCTTTTTTAATTCCTTCTTCAGCTTTGGCAATTTTTAGGGCTTTTTCAATTTTTTTCTTGAATACTTCAGTTTGGTGAGCAAGTTCATCATCGCTCATCTTCTCATATTTTGGTTCGAGCTTGGTGATTTCTTGTGCCCTCTTCCAAAGACGTTTCAAGGTCTTTTTCTGTGCGTCACCAAAAACGCCTTGCAAAAACTTGGTAAGAGCGGTTTTGTCAGCCAACTTATCGGTTGGTTTCTTCTCTTTTTTGACAATCTTTTTATTAGCGGTCTTCGCACCACTTACGGTCTTTTTAGCCATAAACCTCCAAACGGAATTATTTCCCCCATTTTATCATATTATTTTCTCTTAATAAAGAGATTTTTAAGACTTCTTTTTTGACGATGCGGTTGCATCTCAAGCTTATAACGACGAATCTGACCCATCAATTTTGCTTCAACCAAATCAACACCTGCAAATACATTGGAACATTCATCACGGGCAGCAATTACTTTACCACCAGGAATATCCATAGCAACAGAAATATCGTATTTTTCACCCTTGGCTTTACCAATTTCGGACACTACCATTTTTACAACAATGTCTTTTTTGGCACCCTTTGGCAAATATCTATCAAGTTTTCCGATTTTTTTCTCAGAATATTTGCGGAAAGCCTCTTCAATCTTATAATCACTACCTGTAATTTCGATTTTTTCAATCATTTTTAAATCTCCTCTTGATTATTTAGATAAGGTCTAAGGGCTTCAGGGACTTTAAGTTTGCCGCCTTCTACGGCATAATTTTCAAGCACTGCTACCATCGTACGAGCAAGTGAAATTGCCGTACCATTGAGCGTATGTACAAATTCTACAGTACCATCTTTGCGGCGTACTCTTGCATTTACTGAGCGTGCCTGGAAATCTGTACAGTTCGAACAGCTGGTGATTTCCTGATACTTTTGGTTTACTGGAGACCAGTATTCTACATCGTATTTTTTAGCGGCTGGCGCACCAAGGTCACCGGCTGCAATATTGATTACATGATAAGGAATACCGAGAGTTTGCCAAATATCTTCCTCGATTGCAAGAATCTTCTCATGAATTTCTTTGGATTGTTCTGGAAGACAAAATACATACATTTCTAGCTTATTGAACTGATGTACGCGGAAAAGACCACGGGTATATTTACCGTAAGTACCGGCTTCCTTGCGGAAACAGGCAGAATAGCCAGCGTAAAATAGTGGCAACTTATCTTCATCGATGATTTCATCCATGTGATAGCCAGTAAGTGGCATCTCGGCAGTTGCAATCATCGCAAGATCTTCGCCTTCGATGTAATATTCATCCGATTGATCAGAAGTGCGTGGGTTAAAACCACAGCCTTCCAACACGCGACTCGAAACCATATCTGGCACCGTCATAAAGGTAAATCCGTGTTCTAGAACTTTAGAAAGTCCAAATTGAAGCAATGCATTTTCTAGTAAAGCAAGACCACCCTTTAGATAATAAAATTTAGCGCCAGCCACTTTCGCACCACGTTCAAAGTCTACCCAATCACGACTCACAGCATAATCCAAATGATCTACGCCTTTTTCTTTGTTCTCACCCCATCTTTTTACTTCCTTGGAGCATTCTTCACCACCTAGTGGCACATCGTCAAAAATGATATTTGGCACTGTTTTAATCAGAGCGTTTACTTTTTCTTCTGCTTCAGTTAATTTAGCTTCGGCAGTAGCAAGCTCCTCTTTTATAGCCTTACCTTCTTTGATCAAATCATCAGAAGGTTTGCCGCCTTTCATCTTTGCTGCAATCTCATTACGTTTTTTGCGAAGTTCTTCTACTGTTGCAAGTTCGTTTTTGCGAACCTCATCAAGCTCCAATATCTCTTTGATATTGACTTTATAGCCTTTTTCTTTTGTAGATTTTTCGACTAAATCTAGATTCTCTCGGATAAATTTAATGTCTAACATATCTACATTATAGCACTAAATAATGCAAAATATGTGTCCAAATCTAAATCTGATGGCCTTGAGTCCACATCTATACCAAGTTCGCCGAAAATTTTAATCAACTCCTCTTTTGGTTTTAATGGATTAAGGTTATGAATTAACTTTTTTCTAGGTGAAACAAATGCCAAACGGATAAACTTGAATAGCTCATCGCTATATTTCGGCGCATGCGGAGTCATGATAAGCACTGCACTATCCACTTTTGGCTGCGGTGTAAACTCCTCTTTTGGCACCAAAATGCCTGGTTTTACATCTGCCCGATTTTTTACAAAAAGCGATAACCCCGATTCTTTTTCGTCCAAAATCCGCTCCGCCACCTCTTTTTGCATCAAAAGTACCACCTTTTTTGGCAAATTCTCGGTAGTTAAAACTTTCTCAATAATCGGACTCGTGATGTAATACGGGATATTTCCAGCCACCACATATGGTTCTTTGATCTTCGAGAAATCAAATTTCAAAATATCTTCATTAATTACTTCCAGATTTTTGCCAGGGAATGATTTTGGCAGGTTTTCAGCCAATCTAGCGTCAAATTCCACCGCAATCACCTTCTTAAAGCGCTTCAAAAGTGACGAAGTAAGGGTGCCAAGACCCGGCCCAATTTCCACACAAGTTTCGGCAATTTGAACGGCGCTTGAATCAGCAATCTCCTCTAGGATTTCCCGATTCTTTAGCCAATGTTGACCCAAAGATTTGTTGTTTTTAGCGACCATTTCTGTTAGTCCAGTCTGTTGCAATATCAAATTGTTCTGGATTCGTTAGTGCAAACGAACCAGTATCATAAACCTTGCCCAGCCCAAGACTTGTTTCCACTATAGAACACCTAGGATAGCGCGACAAATCTGCCGCTACTAGTACATAACCATCCTGATCGACTTTTACGCCATCCGCGCGGACAGAGTAGCTCGAACCACAGAATTTTACCACTTTAGACATATCAAGATCGTAGAATGTCTCTTGGCGCTCAATAATCGTACCGTCTGCCTTAGTTACAGTGTATCTATTGCGACCCCTGCTGGCGGTAAGAGGGTGCCTTTCAATCTGACTTGCGCCCACAGCTACGATTCTTTCTACCGGATTCTTAGTCACCACCTCAGAAACCAATTCTCTTTCAACTTCTACACCATCAACATACTGCACATTGTAAGTGGTAACCTTAGTACCAAGCTCACCAAGTTGGCGCACTTCTTTTTCGCCAGGAGTAAGATTGTAATCTTTGATGGTTTTTTCTGTGAATGGAATTTCAGTCTCTTCGGTAATGGTTCGGCCACCATTTCTAGTGATTTCGTATGCCGACGCCACGCCCGCCTCTAAGAAATTGCGGTTTAAAACAATTTCAATCTCATCACCATCATATACCGTAAAACCGGCCTCTTTAGCAATAGTTTTTGCGTCGTAGCTAGCTGTCATGATGTATTTTTCGGTCTTGCCGTCAATCACTAATGCCGGTCTAGAGCGATAAATATTAATAAAGTAATTATCAGCGTCGATTTTAGCATCCATAGACGGCTCAACGATATCGGAATTCGCCAAAACATAGCCAGCGCGCTTTAAAGCTTCACCTACCGTCTTCGCAGTCGTTTTTACAGTCAATTTTTCCCCGTTATCATAAAAAGTCACAAAATGACTCTCAGATTCAACATAAACACCGTCTTCGGTATCCGCATAGGTATTTTTGATGCCTTTAGTAATAAACATTCCAAAAATAAGGGACAAAATAAGCCCAAGAGAAATAATTAAAGCTTTGTCGATATTCTTCGAAAGCCTCATGCTTATATTATACCACGAAAAGACACTAAAAACACAAAAAACCTATGTTTTTCACATAGGTTTTGATTTCAATTTCTAGGTGAATAACAAGCATTTAGCCAAATTAACTACACGCTCACCACCCTACTCTACCGGCTCTAGCTTCTCTCAACGTCGGATCAGCTCGAACCTAATTCTATTTTAGCATAGGCAAAATGCTTGTCAACATTGATTTTTATTATTTTTATGTTTTAATTTTTACAGTCCTAACAGGGGTAAACCGAACAAAATCACTTGACGAATCAGAAAAATATTATATTACTTTTTGCTCTTCAAACCGGCATCCATATACATCATCACATCGCTATATGTGCCGTTTGGATTAAAACCGGAGAATGTATAAGAATTAAACTTAAAATAAGGCATACCAGATACTAATTTAGTGGTCCTTTCTGCGCGTTCCATAATAATATCTAGCGGTTCTCTATCTTCTACACACTTATTAAACGTCTCACCTAACCCCACTTGTTTACCAATGCTAAGCCAATACTCATTAGTAGTATTATCTAGACCGGTCAGCCCATAGGCGCCGTTACCGCTAAAGAAATCGCGCCAAATTGAATGCACGGCTAGATTGTAATAATCCCAGAATTTCCCCTCGTTTTTAGCACAATAGGTTGCGATCGCCCCATAACGCGACGCCGGAGATTGATGCTGGCCATATTCGAACATAAAATCAGACAATCTCACCTCAATCAAAATGTCATTTTCCTCAATGTATTTCTTGAAATCTTCTTCGTGCTCTATAATCGGATTTTCAAAATAAATACAGTAAGGACACGCAAGATCACTATATATAATAAAATAATTCTCTGCATTGAGGTTCCCCATTGTCATATCCTCATCCCACACCGAGTCAGTATTTGATGGTTTTGCCATACTTGCGATAATTGCTCCAAAAATAGCAGCGACCACCGCCACCACACCCATAATCCTAAGCGCTTTTTTCACGCTCCTCCTTTTTCCTCATATATTTATCATTTATTATTGTAGCATAAGTTTCCACTCCGAGTCGCTTCAAAGAAAGTATCGCGATAATAATCGCCAGCCAAGTCACAATCACAGAAATTGTGCCAGTTACGGCTAGTCCGCCAGAAGAAAACAGCGCGCCCAGAAGTGGCGTAAGGAGCGTAGTGCCACAAGTTGGACATCCAGCCCCAAGCGCAATTAACCCAGCAATAATCCCGGCCTTCTCCACATTTGCAGAATTACCATTATCGGAAGAATTGCGTTTTTTGTTCCAAAGAAAAACAATTAAGCCAATCAATACGCCTTGCAAAAGCGAGATTGCAAAGATTGGCAACCAGTCAAAAAACAGCATATTAATACCAAAAATATTCAAAAAATTAGTACCAAGAATCTGAAGACCATCTGGAAAACCCAAAGCAAACATCAAACTAAACTTAGATGAGCCGCCAGCTAACATATTCATCAGTAATCCAAAAAACAAAAACGCTGGTATAAACCCATACCAAAATTTCTTTTCCCTTGTCGCTAGCAAAATACCCTTGCTTGCCAGCACAAAATCATCTAGCCACTTCCTCCAATTCATACAAGAATTATAGCACAATGGAGCGCGCTTATGCCAAAACTTTTTCTACGTAATTGCCGGTTTTAACTTCGTTTTCACCGATCACGATCGCCTTTTCAGCGAGCTTTGCTGCATAGTTCAATTTGTCGCCAAGCTTTTTGTCGGTAAGAACTACCGTTACAGCCTTACCTTCTTTTCTAAGGTCTTCGGCTAATTTCATCGAGTGTTCAATTTCGTTTTCAGAAATCGGGACAATCGCAATTTCGAGCGCACGCTTATCTTGGCTTTTTAGCAAATTATTTTCATTTAGTACAAAGAATAGGCGCGTCAAACCGATCGAGCTACCCACACCTGGGAAAACCTGCTCAGTAAAGTAGCCTGTAAGATTATCATAACGACCACCGCCGCCGATCGAACCAACTTGTCTATACTCTGGCAAAGAGTATTCAAATACCGTACCAGTATAATAATCCAGACCACGGACAATTTTCATATCACCAGATAGATTATCACGATACCCCATGCTTTCTAGAAGGCCGAGAATTTTATCAAGCTCAGCCACGCCGTCCATAAACATCTCATTTTTAATGCCAAAATCGTTGAGTTTAGAAATTACAAATTCCTTGTCACCATGGATATCGATAAACGCGAGGAACATCGAAATATTTGCTTCAGACAAACCGATTTCCTCGAACGAGCTCTTAGTAACTTCTGGCTCAACCTTTTCGGAATGGTCAATAATGCTATAAATATCCGTAGATTTTGCCTCGAGCCCAAGCTCCATAATCATGCCGCTCAAAATCTTGCGATTAGATATTCTTGCAATCACTGGCGTATCGAGTCCAAAATTCAAAATTGCATCAAGTGAAGCTGCAATCACATCGGCATCATAAGAAATCGGCAAACTACCACGGCCAATAATATCCGCGTCACACTGATAAAACTCACGAAAACGGCCTTTTTGCGCGCGTTCGCCACGGAAATTTCTCCCAATCTGCGAAACTTTAAATGGAAATACTAAATCACTTTCGTGCTCTACCACATAACGAGCCAAAGGCACAGTATGATCAAATCTTAAAGCCTGATCCGCAGAATCGGCAGACTCAGCAGTTTTAATCACTTTATAAATCTGTTTTTCAGTATCACCACCAGCTTTTGCAAACAAAATTTCCTGGCGTTCGATAATTGGAGTTTCAATGTTTAAAAAACCATGACGATGATAAACCTCACCAATAGTATCTCTAAGGTTATTAAAAGTAGCTTGTTTTTCTGGCAATAATTCTTGCATACCAGAAATTGGTGAAGTATTAATCTTTTTCATGAGCTTATTATAACACAGAAGATAATCTATTATATCTACTATATTTATTATGCTTATGTTACAATATATATAACATGTCAATTAGAAAGGATAACATGAAAAAAATCAGTAGAGTGGCCCTAGCAGCAACCTTTGCCGCTACCATGCTTTCACCAATGGCAGTATTTGCTGAAGGCGAAGAAAACAACGATTATAACGAACCTACCTATACTCTTACTTATGACTTTAATGGTGGCGCCACCTATGATGGAAAATCTGTTGTCGTTTACGAAAACCAAGCTTCTGTCGCCCCAGCCCTCAGTTGGAGTACTTTAGTTGACTGTTTTGATCGTAACGAAGAGCTCAACGAATGCCATCCAATTGACATCAAAAAAGGTAAAGACCTCGACTATGTTACAGTGAACGACGAACCGCACTACCTTGGCCCAGATGATGGTTTTATGCTAAATCAAGACACCGTTGTTAAATACATCTGGAAAGATCTAGAAATGAATGACTACGATCTTAGAGATGATGATGGCAACGAAGTCAGTTTTGAAGAAGCTGCCGGCCATACTTATCACCTAGAAATCCAAAAACTCTCATTTAATATGAGTGATGAAGAAATTGCTGCCATCGGAATTCCAAAAGAAGAATACGAAGCTGGTAAAGCAGCAATTGGCAACGCGCTTGAGAATCAAGGCGATTTAGTTGCATACTTCGAAATCGGTATTTATGAATTCGCACAGAACTGCACGGACCCAGAAGGTTGTCGCGATTATATTCACCAAGGCCCATTCGAAGTCAAAATTAAATATACCGAAGATATGGGCGACTTCCGTTTATTTAAACTAGTTTATATTGACATGGACAATAACGGCAATGTCACCGTAGGCGAGGCAGTTGATCTCACCCTCGTAGACGGTTACCTAGTTGGCACGATTCCACACTTTAGTGGCTATGCACTTATTGGCACAAACAACGTTCCACTCGCACCAGACACCGGCGCCGCAAAAGGCCTCACAAATGCAATCGTAGCACTCCCAATTCTTTCAGTTGTAGCTATTCTAGGTATTATCGGCACAGCCTTTAGCCTAAGAAGCATCAAGAAATGACGATAGATACACCATACATTCTTTCGCAAATATTTACTATTATCATGTATGTTTTTCTTGCGATTACATATTTATCCAAGAGTAAACGTACGATTGTCTTTATTAGTTTCTTAGCAATCGCTTGTAATGCAATCGCATTTATTTTGCTTAATGCCTGGACAGGTCTCGGCGTTTGTATAATAGATTTACTCCGCAATGCCTACCTACTCTTGGCTGAGAAAAAATATGGTGAAAGCAAAAAGATTACAAAAAGAGACGTTATTTTCCTCATCATTGTATATTTGGCAATGATTGCGGTTTCCATTCCAACTTACGAAGGGTTCTTAAGTCTATTCTCTGTCTTCGCATCTGCGGTGTATACTTTCTCAATTTGGCAAAAAAGCACCAAAGTTTACAAAGGTCTTGGTATCCCGGTTGGCATTCTTTGGATTACCTACAACGCCTACATTCGCTCGATCTTTGGCGTAACACTAGAATCTATCCTATTAGTCTTTTCAATTATTGGTTTTGTACGTGAGTTGAAGGGCGGGAATAAAAAGAAGGTAAAAAAATAAGCCCAAAGGCTTAATATTTGGTGAGGACGCTCGCGCTTAGCGCTCGCTAGCTCACCAATTTTTTTGACAAAGTATTTGGTGAGGACGCTCGCGCTTAGCGCTCGCTAGCTCACCAATAAAAATAAGCCTTACGGCTTCTTTTTATTGGTGAGTCGGGAGGGGCTCGAACCCTCGACACCGGGCTTAAAAGGCCCGTGCTCTAACCAGCTGAGCTACCGACCCAGG
>CAMZIV010000013.1 GCA_947307355.1 uncultured Candidatus Saccharibacteria bacterium | reverse complement strand
TTTTGTGTTAGGTTTGTATTATAGGTGTCCCCAGCCACATACTGAGGGACAGTATCTAGCGGATTACTACTCCAGCCAAGGAACGTGTAGTCCAGGCGCTTTGGAGTAGCGCTAGAAATAATGAAATGGAAGGAGCTAACGCCGGTCGTCGTAACTACATCTGGGGCGTCGACGCCGCCGTTCGCATCATATGCGAGTGTACTTTCTTGGCCCCAGATTGCATAAAGAGTGAGTGTGTCGCCAGGGAGAAGTCCCTCAGCAGCACTTGATACCATATCACCGTCGTTGATCGAAATGCCGGTATCATCAGCTTTCGTGTTCCAGTGTGAAAATACAAATCCAGTTTTTTCGAAGGTATTCATTTTGGCAGGTGTACCATAGAGATTTACGTTTGTGTCATCTGCCATGGTGCCAGTACCACCGTGGGCATCATAGTGAATATTGCCGTTCAAAGATTGGTTGTTGGTTTTTGCCATACATCTTACTGTAAATGCTGCCCATTTATTATAGGCATTTGCAAACGTAAGAGTGCTTGAGTTATACCCAAATCGATAGGCAGTTTCCTCGCTAGCCGGAGTAGAGGTCCAAACACGACCTTGAATACCACGTCCCGTAGTAGTGCTCGTATTAAAATCACCAGACCTTAGATAATTATTTGGATAGCTTCTCAAGATATTGTCGTTTCTACTGGCACCAATAGCAGATGTGTATGCTGCCACTTCGCCACCATTATTACCGGTAGGCATATGCCAGCCAGCCGGGCAAATATCACCAGTAACACTATTGCCAGTACTACTATAGGTGCCGTTGCCAGCCGTAGCTGTATACCAGCTATAATTCAGACCATAACTATACCAAGAATAGATGCCGTTTGTGTCGTGGCTAGCCGGCACATTTCGGTTTGTATTATTAGCATTAAATTGAACACTGTCTAGACAGGCACTACTGTTTACAGTGCAGAAAGAATTCGTGGAGTGTGATGACAAGGCCTTGTTTAGAAAATCATCCGTAGGGGAATTGGTGTTGGATTTTGTTAGGGATGCTGTAGATGGATTCAATCTTAAATTTTCAATGATCCAACAATTGCCGTCGCCAAGTTTGCCCACGGCATACACCTCTCCATCGCGAAGGTCTCTAAGCGCAGTGACATCACCATTGCTCATAGCGCTACAACCAGCCCAGTTTTGAATATTGCCGGATGGAGCTACCCATACGGCGTAGAGATCCATACCTATTAAAGAAAGATCGCCAGTTGAAATGGTTTGATTTGGGCCATAAGTGGTGCCGGTGCCATCAGATTTGGTATTCCAGCCAGCAAAACCATAGCCTGAAAGGGAATAGTTTGATGGGATAAGAATTGCGGATGAATTAGAAGAGACAGATTGGTCTGGCATAGTACCAGTACCATCATCGCCGTTGCCATGGTAACAAATAGTTTCCGCCGGACACGGAGCAACGCCTTTTGCCACAACAGTGATTTCGAATTGTTTTCTGTAAATGCCGGCAACCGTATTGGTGGTAGGTTTAATGCCAAAAGTAAGATTATGAGATGACGTTCCGTCTGTGTCCGAGCTAAAGATTTGGTCGCCGGTGGTCTGTGGGGTTGGAACAGGCATATAAGTGGTACCTCCATCCACGCTATAACCATAGCCATAGCCAGTGTTGTTGGCCGGCAAGCTAGTCGCGCCACTCGGCAAAGTGAAGGTAGGGATCATGATAGAACTATCGTTTTGGTGAATTAGGGAAGTATTGTTTCCTAAAGTCACGAGGGAAGCGTTGAAGCCACCGGTGTTTTGGGTGGTCACGGTAACCGTTTGCCCGCCCGAGACAAAAATACCTGGTGCAGAAGTAATGCTAACGGTGTCGTTTGAAAGCGTAACCGTGATTTCCTCGACAGCAAAAGCTGCCCGTCCATAAAATAGCAGGCTGAACAATGTGGACAATACTACAAATATTATTTTTTTGCTCCCTTTCAAGGGAACATCCTCCACACTCGCATGGTTTTATTATAGCATAAACAAAATAAAAAAGCATAAAAAATATAAAAAATAAGGCCGATGGCCTTCTTTTTTTAAAAAATGGTACACCCGACAGGATGACGCCTCCGCTTCGCTTCGGCTAGACCTCACTTCGTTCGGTTCGAACCTACGGTTCTCATCCTTTCGTATCCATTATAAAAATAAAATAAGACCCTTTGGGTCTTCTTTTATTTTTATGGTACACCCGACAGGATTCGAACCTACGACCTTTTGCTCCGCAAGCAAACGCTCTATCCAGCTGAGCTACGGGTGCATATGTGGATGTATACACATCCACCTAGAAATTAAATGAGCATTACTTTTTCAAGTAACCTTTCTATTATACCATATTTTTTTAGGTTTTGGAAGAGACTTTTTATGCTATAATGGTCAATGGAAGAGTGGCCGAGTGGTTGAAGGCGCACGACTCGAAATCGTGTGGGTCGCAAGATCTCGGAGGTTCGAATCCTCTCTCTTCCGCCACGGCTCCAGTTGGCCGTTTTTTTGTGATATAATATCTCTATAAATTAAGAGTGGGTAAATTTGTACATTTGTGTTTCTGCGAAAGTTTTGGCCAATTGTAGAAAAGAGGTGATTAAATGGCTAAATTAGAAGGTGAAAAAACATTGGTGGATATACTCCACGAGTCGTGTTCTATTAATCCCGATTACCCTGAATCAATTTCTTTAGAAGATGCAGTGCAATTAGCAACATCAATTGAAGGTATTTGTAAGGAAATAGATTCCTGGCGCAAGATGAATCATAGCGCCCTGAGCTGGTTAGCATACGAAAACTTAAAAACAATTTTTGAAAAGAATTTAAATCGTGACAAAAAGTAGTAGAAACAAAAATTAAACTCCGAGATGCTCGGAGTTTATTTTTTTGGTTTTAACACTAAAACAAGGTTTCGGATTGCGCGGTAAAGAATGTAGGCCGCAATAGCAATACTCAAAATTGGGTCGATGAGATGCACACCGGTAAGGCGCATGACGATAGCACCGATTAAAACGGCAAGCCACGAGAAGGTGTCTTCAAGCATATGAAGATTCACGGTTTTTTGGTTGAAGCTTTCGCCGGATTTAGTAGCAAGCGCAGCGAAGAAATTAAACACTACACCAAGAACCGCAAAGATTATCATGCCTTCATAACTAACTTCTTCTGGATCTGAAATGCGTTCGATTGCCTCGATGATAAGGTGGGCAGAGCCGGCAATGAGAAATGCGGATACTATCAAACCACCAATAAGGGAATACTTGGTCGGGTCGATTTTGGTCTTTTTCTTGGAGTGACTGAGACGTTCAAAAACAAAGGCAATCCCGGTTGAAACAGCGTCGGCAAAACTATGAACTGAGTCTGACGTAATGGCAGCAGAATTAGAAAGAATCCCACCGATTAGTTCGATAATTGAAAAGATTAAATTTAGGACGAGCGCAACTAAAATATTACGGTCCGAACGACCGCTAAATTGCATGTGATGATCATGATGGTGCGCTTCTACCATGCATGGTATTTTATCATGAGAGATAACAGATTGCAAATTGAAAAACATGGTGTTAAAATGAAAATATGGAAAAGCGCGAAGAACTCCAAGACTTAAAAAACAAAAATGGTGGGTTTAAAGCGAAAACACAGAAGCTAAAAGCAAAGCTTCTGAAGTCTTACTACGGCAATCCAATGAAGGACATGAAACTGATTGCCATTACTGGTACTACTGGCAAGACGACCGTGGCACATTATGTGCACGAGATTTTACGTGCCGCTGAAGAACAGGTGGCCGTACTAGCATCAGACCAACCATTCAAGATGCAAATGCTACATAAGTTTCTTTCTGATGCATGGAAAGCTGGTGCAAACTATGTAATCGTAACTGTTCCTGCAGAAACTCTTCGCGAAAATGTTTTCTATGATCTTCCAGTGCATGTAGCAGCAATGACAAATTTTGTAACTGCCGGTCTTAATGATCTTACTCCAGAGGAATACCTTGAAGACGAAAAAACTCTTTTTGATATGAATCCAGAGATTGTCGTGCTCAATCATGATGATGCGAACTACGATACTTTTAATGACGTAAAAGGCGAGAAGGCAACTTACGAATACGGGTTAACCGGCAAGGATGTAAAAATCCTTAATTCTAAGCTCTATCCAAAGGGAACTGAAGCAAAAATTTCTATAAAGTCTGAAATTATTGACCTTGCAACATTTATTCCTGGCGAAACAGCCGTTTCTTATATGGCATGCGCAGCGACGATTGCTCATGCGCTAGGAATTAAGGCCGACAATATTATTGATGGTATTGCCGAATATACTTCTTAGCAACCTTGATATCTTCAAAGTCGTGAGGACCATCCGCTCGTAGGATGGTTTTTTCGTGTCCTTTACCAAGGATAAGGACGAGGTCGCCAGGTTTTGCGGATTCAATCGCGAACTTAATAGCTTTTTCACGATCTAACTCTTTGATAAGGTCTTTGCCTAACACCATACCGGCTTTTTCGGCGCCTTTAATAAAACCATCGGCAATTTTTTCTGGGTCTTCGTCGCGCGAATCATCTTCGGTAATAATAACTAAATCTGAATATTTTGCCAAAATCGCGCCACGAATTGGACGAGTGGATGGGTCGCGGCGACCGGCACCACCATGAACAGAAATGATGCGGCCTTTGTGACCTTTTACGCTATCAAAAACTTTTTCCAGAGCGTCTGGAGCATGGGCATAGTCCACGATAACGGTAAATGGTTGACCTTCGTCGATAATATTCATGCGGCCTTCAACAGACTCTAGTGAAAAGATGCCGTCTTTGATTTGCTCGGCCGAGAGTCCAAGTTGTTTGCCAGCTAGAGCCGCTGCTAGGGAATTATAAACGTTGAATTCGCCAGGGATTTTGGTCTCTATAACCATGTCGCCAGCTGTGAATTTTACGCCACTAACAGAGAGGTTGATGTCTGTGGCGCGGTTTTCACCCTTCTTGATACCATAAGTAGTGAACTTTTTGGCGATTTTCTTGTAGGTAGGGGTAGCTGGGTCGTCGGCATTAAGAATTGAAAACTTTGCTTTTTTAAATAGTTTACCTTTGGCATCACGGTATTTTACGAAAGTCTTATGATAATCCAAATGATCGTGTGTAAGGTTTGTAAAAACAGCTAGTTCAATAGGAATGCCAAGAGTACGATACTCTGCAAGTGCATGAGATGTCACTTCGAGCACTAAATATTCTGCACCTTGGCGTTTGATTTCGGCGATACGTTTATTGAGAGTAACGGCGTCTACGGTAGTCATGTGGCCAAGTTCCGGCTCCAACTTTTTTACGCCCCAGGCAACAGTGGTAAGAAGGCCGGTTTTCATGCCGGCTTTATTTAACATGTTCCAAATCATGAAACAGGTGGTCGTTTTGCCATTGGTGCCAGTTACACCAATGACGTGTAGTTTCTTGGCTGGACGATGGTATTTAACAGCAGCAAAGATAGATTGAGCAAAATGATACGGGAGTACCATTTCGTTATAAAAAGGTAGCTTCTCTAATAATTTCTTCATATCTATATTATATCACTAGCGGTAATGTTTTAGTGATTCTATAGGGTTTTTGGCGGCAGCCTTGAGGGCTGGGTAAATGCCGAAGATGATGCCTACTACCAAAGTGGTGCCAAGAGTAACTACAAGAATTTGCCAGCTGATGTATGGCGTGAATGGGGTAATGATAGAAACGAGGAAGGCGAAGATGTAACCAAGCACTATTCCCATTAACCCACCTAAAACACAAAGTATCAGGGATTCAAACATAAATTGCATCAGGATATTGTAGGCAGAAGCACCGACAGCTTTTCTGATGCCGATTTCATGAGTGCGTTCTGCGACAGAAACAAGCATGATATTCATAACACCGATACCGCCAACTACTAGAGAAATACCTGCTACGAGAGCAAGCATCCCAGATACAATATTTAAAAGATTGCTGGCTGGATGAGTGATACTGTCGCCATAAGCTACACTAAAGTTTGTGTCACCAGATTTTGCTTCAATGAGTTTTTCTTTAATTTGGTCCGAGATAGAACTCAATGCTTCGGTGTTTTCGACACGGACGTTGATTTGTTGGATTTGTGGAGTACCAGTGAGTTTGTCTAGTACATCAATATCCATAATCACAGCATTGTTAAAGTCTACGTTGTCAAAGTTGATTGACTCGGTCACTTCATCTAAGACGCCTACTACGATAAATCTTTTGCCCATAAATTCTAGGGTGCGGCCAATTGGGTTGGATGTGTTGTAAAGAAGAAGTGAGGTCATATGACCGACCACAACAGAAGTTTCTTTGTTGTTCTCATTAAGAAAACCACCATTTTTAAGAGGTAATGACTCGATCTTATTGAAATCTAGAGTTGTACCAAGAATAGTTGCAGAATCAATTTTGTTGTCGTCATTTTTAAGGGTATTTGACGAAATT
Source organism: uncultured Candidatus Saccharibacteria bacterium (assembly GCA_947307355.1). Taxonomy (GTDB): domain Bacteria; phylum Patescibacteriota; class Saccharimonadia; order Saccharimonadales; family Saccharimonadaceae; genus Nanosyncoccus. The sequence continues at coordinate 10,215 of CAMZIV010000013.1, read as the reverse complement.
GCGATTGGAGCAACGGCGCTTACGCCTTCGATTTTGGATATAATCTCAACATCTTTGATTTTTAGATTACTCTTTTGAAAAGAGCTAGACGAAGTAAGCTCTTCTATCACAGAAGTAACAGAGTCTTTGTTGGTGCTCGGGCGCACAACAATTAAATCTGAGCCAATACCAGAGACTTCATTTGAGATTAATTTAGAAATGCTGCCGGTAAGGGAGAGAATCAAAATGATGCTTGCAATGCCAATTGCAATACCGAGGCAGGTGAGGAAGGAACGGGTGCGATTTTCTTTAATGGAAGCACGCGCGAGTTTAAGATGAGTACGAAGAAGAAGTGCCATTATTTTTTCCTCCTGCTAGTTTTCTTGTTCTTTTTTACTTTAACGCTGATTGGCTGAGGGAGATTATGGTCTGCCACAGTTTTTACATCAGTATCGATTTGGCCATCAAGCATATTAATGACGCGCGTAGCATAGGAAGTAAGAGCTGGGTTGTGGGTCACCATAATGATGGTGTTACCTTCTTCATGAATAGCTTTCAATTCCTCCATCACTACATGAGATGAACGAGAATCAAGGTTCCCGGTAGGTTCATCAGCAAGGATAATTTCTGGGTCTGACACGATAGCACGAGCGATTGCTACACGTTGTTGTTGACCGCCAGAAAGTTGACCAGGGAAATAGTATTCGCGTTCCTGAAGATGAAAACGACGCAAAGATTCAGAAGCATTTTTGAGACGAACTGTGTGAGGTTGATTAACATAAACTAAAGGAAGAGCGACATTTTCAAGAACAGAAAGGTCTTCAATAAGGTTGAAGTTTTGAAAGACAAAACCAATTTTTTTGGCACGTAGTCTAGCTTGGCGACGAAAAGAAATTCCGGCTACGTCTTCACCATTTAATAGATATTCACCACTTGTTGCGCGGTCTAGTAGACCAATAATGTTCAACAAAGTAGTTTTACCACAACCACTTGGACCCATGATCATGATAAATTCGCCACGTTTTACGGTGAGATCGAAGTCTTTTAGAGCAAAAGATTCGGTGTCTCCGTAACCGTACCTCTTGGTGAGCCCTTTTAGCTCAATAACAGTAGTATTTTCGCTCATATTACCCTTTTTAGTGATGTTAAAATGGCGGAAGCGACAGGATAGCCATCCTTTTGCTTCCTTTAAATTTACCCCAGAAGAGCAAGCTCTTCTGTGTTAAAATTGGCGGAAGCGACAGGATTCGAACCTGCGAACGAGTTGCCCCGTTACACGCTTTCCAAGCGTGCGCCTTCAACCACTCGGCCACACTTCCGTCTTTCCAAGAATTTTAACACATTATTTGATTATTTTAAAGATAGAATTACGAGATTTTCAATGTGTGGAGTGCGTGGAAAAAAGTTAAATGCTTTGATTTCGTCAATCTTGTAATTTTCTAGCAACAATTTGATATCGCGAGCCTGAGTGGCTGGATTACAGGAAAGATAAATGATTTTTTTCGGTTTTACTTCATTTAGTCTACTAATAAGCTTTTCGTCACAACCTGCGCGAGGAGGATCAAGAATAACGGTCTGTTCAGGTTCAATATAATCTAATACGTCTTCAGACTTAGCAAGCACAGCATGTTGAGTAGTAATATTTTTTGACATTTCAGCATAGGCATATTTATCTACTTCTACTAGGGTGAGGTCGCGGCTACTTGCAACAGAGAGACCAATGGTGCCGACGCCAGCATATAAATCTAGAACTTTATCCGTATCAATGTGTTTTTTAATATCTTTTAAGGCAAGTTCATAAACTGGAAGATTGATTTGAAAAAAGCCATTTGGAGAGTAAGAATACCTGCGGCCAAGAATTGTGTCGGTTAAGTTTTCAAAAATAGGGTGCGGTTTGCCGTTTTCATAAAGACCACCGGAAACCTTGCCAGTTTGGTCACAGCGGAGAAGTAAAGATTGATATTTACGCGCTTCTTCACCGCGGGCATTTAAATCGTCTATAATTCGCATTGCTTCAGCAAAAATTTCTGGGCGTTCAATCGAAGACCTGGTAATTGGGATCTTATAATGTGAGCCGCGAGCATGAAAAGATGGTAAAATCTTATTCTTTTCGCGGTCAAAGTAAAGAGAGTATTCCATTTTGTTACGGTAATAAAAATCGCGACCATCGGTGATTATCTCTGGTTCATCAATATCGATTTGATGTTCGCGGAAAAGTTCTACGATGAGCTCTTTTTTGGTCTTAAGTTCATAGTCATAGTCCATGATTTGCCATGGAGAAGTAGAGAGAAAACATTCGTCCTTAGGCTTGATGCGATACGGGGAAGGATTGGCAATTTTGGCCGCCACTGCCTTTTCATAGTGAGATTTTTTCTTGGCAACAGTATATTCTAAGACTTCTTCACCGGGAAGAGCGTTCCAAAAAAAGATCTTTTTACCATTTTCATCAGTGCCAAGGCCTTCACCACCAGGAACAATTTTCTCTATTTTTATCATGTATGTATTATATCACATTTCTTTACAACACCCCTTAAGTGTTGTATAATATATATTATGAATGCCGGCAGTTTATTACGGGCAAGTGAAGCGTCTGCACTGAATGGCTCGCAATTTGTTTCGAGCGTAAAAGGAAAAAGCCTAAAAACAAAGTCTGGTAGCAGAAAAATTTCTTTTTCTGTGATGTTTTTGGTGACCTTAGCAATTGCGGCGCTCGCTCTCGTTTTTGTTTCTGGCAATATTATTCCTTCTTCTATCGCTGAAAACCTGATTGAGGAAACAGACGTACAATATGCAGATGCGGTAGAAAGCAAAATCTTGGTCTTTCAACAAGCATTAAAATCTGGCGACATTCCAGGGAACACTGCTTCTAAACTGGCGGAAAACGGCGTTTCTTTGGAGAAAAACGAGTCTGGTTCTTATAATGTAAAAGTTGATGATAAAACCATTAGTGCAGAGGATTTTTATTCCGAAATCCACAACAACACAAAACTATATAATGCTTTCAACAACGCAACCTACGGCCGGGCAGCTTATTATTATGATAAATCTGCAAACGAGGTTTTTCGTAGGCTGGGGACAACTAGAAACAACTACACGGCAGAATCAGATTTCGATGAAGTGATGAATAAATTGATGGGGGAGGGAAGCAATATCACTACTAATAGTGTTTCTTTAGTAAAACGTGTTGAAGAAAAGAATGGTGAAACAGTTTCTTATTATGAATATGTAGAAAATGGCTCTTCAGCTTCTTCAACAAATGGCGCAGAGGCTTTTGTGAGTGGCGTAATTAATAAAAGCACATCTAACGACACGAATATTTCAACCATGAAGGCGGCAGAAACCCTTAATATTGCAGACACAATTTCTAAAGAGCAGCGTTCTAGTATTTTCTTCTTAGCGTTTATGGAAAATATTAGTAAGATGAAGGCTGGTGAAGGTGGGGAATCTAAAATTAATGAGGCGATGAGTTATCTGAATACCGCTTCGGAGATAGAGGTTGTTGATGTGGAGACTGGTGAGATCAAAAAAGTCTCCGGTACACCATTAGAATCTCCTAGTTTATATGCGATACTAACAAAAGAACCTGCAGTGGCAGACAAATCCAAGAACTACGCTTCAGACCGTGTATTATACACCATTGAAAATAAAGCTAACACTAGTGCTGGAAACAGTGTTATAAGAAGTATTTCTACCTCCACCAATAGTAAGGTAAGAGCTAATTTAGGTAATTATAGTGATGGTGACGTTTTGGCTGACAGTAATAGTGTCTCTGTAGTTATAAAAACCATCGATAGTTCATTAATTAATAATTCCTTTAATAATATCAAAGGTATTGCTGCGGGCGAAATGTTAGTAGAAGGCGCCGTAAATGTTGGTAAAGAGCTCGCTAAAGCCAGTGGGGCTACTGCCGGTAGCGCTGAAGCAACTAAATCTTATGCGCGGCTGACTTCCAAAATTCTTGCTATGGACGCAGAGATTGACAGAATGAATCGTAACCCATTTGATATTACTTCCAAAAATACTTTTCTTGGTTCAATTGTTTATAATTTTGCTATTCACCTAAAACCGATGAGTTTTATGTCACAAATAACTTCTATTTCTAACACAGTTTCTTCTGCAGTGCTCAGCCTTCTTCCTACCGCTTCCGCGGAGGATGAAACTAATCGCTATTTAGGTAATTTTGGGGAATGCAAGACTCTTGGTTCGGTTGGTGCAGTTGGGTCTACCACCTGCTCTGAAATCGCCACGTTTGACACTTCTACACTTGAGGGTATTTATGATGACCCTGGGTTTATTAATTTCCTAAACAGTAATACCTCTATGAGTAATGGAATTAGGACAGTAAACGCAGGTTCCATACTAGATATATTTATTAAATATAATGTTGGTCGTATTACGCCGGTAGGTGTAATGGATGGTGGTATTCTTACCGCAATTAAGAGTGGTATTTCAAATATCTTTACTGGTGGTTCAATCGCCAATATGGTTAAGAATTCTCAAGAAAGTAGTGAAGCAGAAAAACGGATTGCTACCGGCGAGGCTTTCGTCAACTCTTTTTCAAACCAAGATTGGCAAACTTATAAATATGCCCAAAGGTATGTTTCTTTAGCTAGGGCGGCGGAGGCTCTTAAACAGTTTTCTGGCGACGATACCGCTTACTCTTCTCTTGATACTCTGGCACTGATTCAACACTAGTAATAATTACTTGGTGATCCTTGAAGTTTTTTACTAAACTACGGCGCCTAGATTCATCTAATTCCGAGAATACATCATCTAAAAGCACTACTGGTTTTTGGTTAGTTTTCTTATATATAATAGCTGCTTCAATAAACTTGAGAGCCAATATAATAGAGCGGGTTTCTCCGCGCGAAGCAGATCCATCCGCTTCACAACCATTAAAGACAAATACAAAATCATCTTTATGAACACCAAAAGTAGTGTGCTCCATCCTCATATCTCTATCCGCTTTTTCTTCCAAAGTTTTTAAATAAAGGTTTTCGTTGGTATTTTCGGCTTCGGTTTTATATAACAGTTTTACTTCATCATTGTTTTCGGCGATTGAGTGATAGACATTATTTAATTCTTCGTTAATTTCTTCGGTAAACTTTTTACGAAAATTATAAAGTTTGGTGCCATATTTAGCTAAAAGAAGGTTCCACGAAAAAAGGGAAGTGGGGGAAATATTTTCGTTTTTCAAAAGCTCATTTCGTTGTTTTAACGCCTTCTCATAACGGGAAAGGGTTTCATTATAATCTTCATTAAAACCACTAAAAATACGGTCAAAATAGTCGCGGTGGCGCGATGGGGAACCACTTACAATATTCAAGTCTGATGGTAAAAAGAGAATTATTGGATAACGATTCTTTTTAGGAAGGCGGCGGGCCTTCTTATCTACAACTAAGAAAGTTTTTTTATCCCCATCATAGGTGGCTACGGTTTTTTCGCCGTTATCATATATTATTTCTATCCGATAAAACTCAGCCCCCCTCTTTAAGATATCTGGGTCGGTAGCACGAAAACTCTTACCACGAGTAAGAATATAAATAGCTTCAAGGACTGAGGTTTTGCCACAGCCGTTCTCACCAAGAATCAGAGTGGTATCTTTATTGCATTCTAGGTGGTAGGTTTCGTGGTTACGAAAATTTGTGAGATTTATAGATTTTATAATCATGAGTTTAGAGGCATAATGATATGAGTGTAGTCGCTGGATTTTTTATTGGTAAGAATAATTGGATTAATCCGGTTAGCGAATTCTAGATTTACTTCTTTTTCCTCAATTACATTTAGAGCATCTAGAAGGAAACGGGAATTAAGGTTAATTTTACCTTCTTCTTCAACTTTTGTTTCTATAATTGAGTCATTTTCACCAAGTTCGTTTGCTACAGAGCGGATAGAGAAGGTGTTTGGTTTTTTCGCTTCTAACACAATTGATCCACCAGCGCTCCTTCTTGCAAAAAGGGCAGCGAGTTTTGTATCACGAATTAATTCTTCTTTATCTAGGGTTAATTTAATATTATTATCTTTAGGGATTAGTTTTTTATAATCTGGGAAACTAGCATCAATTATTTTTGAAATAATCTCGATTTCACCAAGACGGAAGCGTACTAAATCATTATTAAATGACATTTCAATTTCTTCCATATTCTCATCAATAGCACGAAGTACTTCTTGAAGGGAGTTTGTAGGAACTATAACTTCAATTTCACTTTGAACATTCTTAATTAGTTTTTTCTCAGCTAGTCTATAACCGTCTGTAGTAGCGATGGCTAGAATTTTATCATAAGTATTAAAGTATACACCTGTAAGTGCTGGGCGGGTAAGATCGGTTGAGCTCGCAATCACTACTTGGTTGATACTATTTTTAAACTCATCTATACCCATCTTAAAAACTACGGCTTCTTTTTCGTTGATTTCTGGGAGTTCTGGAAAATCATCAGCTAGGGAACCATTAATAGTGGAAGAATATTTACCGGCAGAAATGGTTACCTTACTATCTTTTGCTACCAACTTAATCGTTTCACCTTTTGGAAGAGTAGAGATATATTCGGCTAAGAGTTTAGCTGGAATAGTAATTACACCATCTTTAGAAGCGGAGACGGGAAGGAAGTCTACTACCGCCATATCTAGATTAGTGGTAACTAAGGATACTTTTTTCTTTTCAACTCTTATTAATACATTACTAAGAATAGGTAACGCTGTTTTACCTACAGCAATGCGACTAACATTATTTAATGCTTTGCTTAGTTTTTCTTGTGATACTTCAATTTCCATAATTACTCCCTTCCTTTTTTATTAATTTATATTAGTAGTAATAGTAGATTGTGTGGAAAAGTGGAAAATATTAGTTGAAATAAGAGGTGGATTATATGTTGAAAACTTAGTGGAAAGTTGAGTAAAGTTGTGTGAAAAATGGTGGTTTTCAACAAAAGAAATTAAGTGGCTGACAAATCCACAATTTAATACACAATTATTACACATAGTTTTTAACAGGTTTTTACACAAGTTTTCCACTTTAAGCTGCATATAGTTGTCCTTTAATTTCTTCAATTTGTTCGCGGAGGGTAAAATCTAGTTTAATATCTGAATTAATCTTTTTAATAGCGTGCATTGCGGTGGTGTGGTCTTTTAACCCAACCTCGTTTGCGGCGTTGGTAGTACTTAGAGATAATTCAGTGGTTAAAAGATACATCGCTACTTGGCGGGCATTCTTAATATTAAACACTCTAGATTTACTACATAATTCTTTACTAGTGATATTGTAATATTTTGATACTTTATCAATGATTTGTTTACTAGTAACCGTGTGGTAATGTGATGGTTTACTAATAGAGGTGGAACCACTATTAATTAATTCAAGTGGGGTAATTCCACGAACTTCAGACATAAGAAGGATTTTTGATAACTCACCTTCAAGTTCACGGATATTTGTATTAACGTTTTCCGCAATATATTCAATTGCTTTATCTTCAATCTCAGCACCAGCGAGATCTGCTTTGGCGCGAAGGATAGCGCATCTATCTTCGAATTTTGGTAGTTGAAGATCATAGGCACCACCTTGGGCAAGGCGGGAAGCTAGGCGAGGATCCAAAGTCTCGATTTGGTTTGGTAGACGGTCTGAGGCTACGATGATTTGTTTGTTTAATTGATAAAGATTATTAAAGATACTAAAGAATTCATCTTGGCTTTTTTCCTTGCCGATGATAGTTTGAAAATCATCAAGAATAAGGCAGTCTAGCTTTTGGAATTTTTTATGGAATTCGTCACCTTTGCCAGTACGAACAGATACAATAAAGTCGTTATAAAAATCGGAAGTAGGGATATATAGAATTTTTAATTCTGGTTTATTTTTAAGAAGAGCATTACCGATAGCTTGAATAAGGTGGGTTTTACCTAAACCAGAGCCACCATAAAGGAAAAATGGATTAAAACGTTTACCTGGCGCATCAATAATACTTTTAGCAGCGGCGACCGCGAGATCATTATTGGACCCAACGATAAAGTTTTCTAGAGTATAGTCTGGTTTTAGATTGTGTGAGGTATTACTGAGACGAGTAGATTTTTTGATATCTTTTACTAAAGTTGGGGTACTAGCAATCACTTCGCGAGGACGAACTTTGTTTTTTATGTCGGTTTGGATCTCAAAGGAAATATCAATTGGGTTGATGCCGTTGTTTTTAATAGCTTCTTCAATGATGCCATAAAACTTAGAGGATAACTGTTTTTTGAAGAAGGCGTTTTTGACACCAATAATAATATGACCACTTTCATTAGAGAGAAGAGAAGTGTCTTTGAAATAAAGCGCGAACTTGTCACTTGTGACTTTTTGTTCGATAGACGCTAAAATATTATTCCAAATGTTATACACTTAACCTCCTTTTCCACTAGTATAGCAGAGAAGTAAAAAGTTTTCCACAGGTTTTTAGGAGAAAATGAAAATATTGTATAATATGTTTTTATTTTTATAGGTTGGTATCTTTTCCACACGAGCGAACGGCCCCTAAATGAATTGTGGAAAACTCCTTGAAAATTGTGGAAAAATGCGGTATACTATAACAAGATTTTGAAAATAATTAAATTTTAAGGAATAATATGCCAAAACGCACTTATCAACCACACAAGCGTCAACGCAAAGTTGAACATGGGTTCATGAAGCGCAACGCAACTGCTAATGGCCGCAAGGTACTAGCACGTCGCCGCCTAAAAGGACGTGCACGTCTAACAGCATAAGATAAGCCCGAAAGGGCTTATTTTGTTATATAATATATATATGCTCAATAGAAAGTATCGGTTTCATTCACGTGGGGGAGTGAGATATGTGTATCAAAAGGGGAAGACAGTAAGAAAACCAAAGGCCTCTTTGGTTTTTGCTGAAAATACACGTGGTTTTACTAGGGTGGCCGTGGTAGTTTCTAAAAAAGTAATTAAGTCTGCGGTTGGAAGAAATAGGATCCGTCGACGTGTTTATGAAGCTGTTCGCAAAAATTTTGAATATCTTCCAGAGAAAACAGATTATATATTTGTGATTTTTAGTAAAGACATACTGACTATGCCACTCCCTGAATTAGAAAAACTCTTAGGGGAGCTGGTCGAAGAGAGCAAAGTATGCTACAATAGATGAAATGAGTGTGAAAAAATATATTATTTGGGGGCTTATCATTGCTTTTATCGCTGGTTCCATTGCGGTGGGTAGCCCATTTAATCTAATTGATATTATCTTGGTGCGTCCAATTGTTAATATCTTGTTTGTAATCTTTAACTTGGTTAAGGATTTTGGTTTAGCTATTATTATCTTTACTGTCTTAGTAAAGCTTTGTATGTGGCCACTTACGAAGAGCCAACTAAAACAAACTAAGCTGATGCGCAAAATTCAGCCAGAGCTTACCCAAATCCGTAAAAACTGCAATGGTAACAAACAACTAGAATCTCTTCAGACTATGGATTTATACAAGAGATATAATATTAAACCATTCGCTTCTATCTTGACACTTCTAATCCAACTTCCTATATTTGTAGCGATCTTTTCAGCGATTCGTGTAATTGCTACTCCGCTTCCAATCGACAACCTTACCAACCGTGCATACGAGATTGTTGCCTACGAAGGTTCTGAAATTCGTGCATTAGAAGATAAGCAAATTGCGTATCTAAATGATCTTCAAAACGAAGAGATCCCAGCAGAAGAAAAGATTGCGTATGATTTTAACCCACAGCTATTTGGGGTGATTAATCTAAGCGCTAAGGCTAGCGACGTGATTAGCCCAGCTAGGTTCTCGTGGAGTGCAGTATTTATGTTGGTATTATCTGTCTTTGCTGCAGTATCGCAGTATTGGGTTACTAAACAACAGATGCCTTCTGGTAAATCTGAAAAGAGAAAGAAATTCCGTGATCTCGTGAATGAAGCCAAAGCAGGAAGAGAACTAGACAATAGTGATGTGTCCGCAATGACAACTGGGCAAATGAGTAAAATGATGCCAATAATGATGTTCCTTATTATGATTAATCTTCATGGGGCATTGGCATTCTACTATTTCCTCAGCAATATTATTACTATTCTTCAACAGAAATTTATCTACGCAAAGGCTCGTGACGATATGGACGATGCCACAGATAAAGCAATGGTAAAAGAACTTAAAAAAATTCAGGAAGCTGAAGTAGTTACAAACAAAAAAACAGGAACAAAAATAACACGTATCTCCGCAAAGGATAATAAAAAGAAAAGGAGATAATAATGAATCAAGA